>CAYLTX010000001.1:0-122420 GCA_964386725.1 uncultured Bradymonadales bacterium
GGGGGTGGTGGGGGTGGTGGGGCAGCCGACCTCCCCTCGGAGTCGCGCGACGAGGATCAGTCGGTTGTTGAGGCCCCCTCCGCCTCGCATACGCTCGGCACCTCCCCCACCCGGGGAGGAGTATCCTCGCCCGATCGGGACGCCTCGGTTGGTGAGGGGGTCGGAGATCAGTCGGTTGTTGAGGCCCCCTCCGCCTCGCATTCGCTCGGCACCTCCCCCACTCGGGGAGGAGTATCCTCGCCGGATCGAGACTCCTCGGTTGGCGTGGGGGTCGAAGATCAGGCGGTTGTTGAGGCCCCCTCCGCCTCGCGTACCGCGCTCGGCACCTCCCCCACACGGGGAGGAGTATCCTCGCCCAATCGCGGCGCCTCGGTTGGCGAGGTGAGTGACGACGTGCCGGAGGTGGCGTCCGCCGCGCCGCTCGCCCATTCGACGCCCATCGACGACCTCGACCCACCCGGCCAAGTCAGCGCGATGCTGGAGCATTTCGAGGTCGAGACAATCGAAAATCTACTGAGCATCGAACTCGACGAAGCCCGTAATATGAAGGGCGTCGGACCGACGCGATTCGACGCATTCCGCGAGCTGGTCGACGAGGCGCGCGCTGCTCTATCCGACGACGAGACCGAGGAGACTGGCGACATGTCTTTGAATCCAATGGCACGCGAACTCCACCTGGCAGACATCGACCTCGAAACGCCGTGGCAGGACGTCCTCGTCGACCTCTCCGCCCGCACTGCCAAAGGCCTCGTCACCGGCCGTTGGACGACGCTCGGCGAGGTCACGGACGCCGTCTCCGACGGCAGCTACCGCGCGATCAGCGGCATCGGCCAGACCAGCGTCGACGAGCTGCGCTCCGAGCTCGCCCGGGTCGCCGAGCTCGGCGTCGAGACATATGTATACGGCGAGGCCGGTCAGCCGGCGTCGATCGCCGGGCTCGTCGAGCACGCCCTCAACTGGCTCGACGCGGACGACCGCACACTCCTCGAGGCGCGCATCTTCGACGACCGCCCGCTCCGCGAAATCGGCGAGGAGCGCGGCGTCACTCGCCAGCGCATCCAGCAGATCGAGGCTGGCATCCTCAAGGACCTACAAGACCGCCTCGGCTCGGTCGCCCGCGAACTGATGGCCCCGGTCGTCTCCGGCCTCGAGATGAGCGCTGGACTGCTGCACACGAGTTTGCTCGACAACTTCACCGACGAGCACAATCCCAAGCGCCTCAAGCTCGGCCTCTTGGTCGCCGGCGAAGACGACGCCGACGTACGCCTCGGCGAGTTTCTGACGACCCTCTCGGCCACCGAGCGCGAGGAGCTCGTCCGCGAGGTCCGCGACGGCCTCCAGGAGCTCGAAGGCATCCACATCGACATCTCCGAGGCGGTCGCAGTGATGGGACAGGTCGGCCTCTTCGTCGACGCCCAGGCCGCCGCGCGCTTTTTGGAGTTGGTCTTCGAGATCGAGGTCGACGACGGAGTCTTCTCGCCTCCCTGGATCAGCTATCCCGACGTCGTCGCCCAGGCCCTTCGCGACATCGGCCGCGCCGCCGACACTGACGAGTTGATGGAGGCCTACGAACGAGTCCGCGCCGAAAACCCGGCGCTCGAACTCCACGAACTCGCCGCCCACGCCCTCCAGGGCAACGCCCACAGGCACCCCGACATCTACAACTACGCCCACGGCTTATATATCCACGCCGAGCGCCTGCCGATGAGCCGCGAGGCCCTCGACCGAGCGGTCGAATGGAGCATCGCCCGACTCGCCGAGGAGACCGGCCAAGTCGGCGTCGGCGCGCTCATCGACGAGATGGAGTACGAACGCCTCACCGTTCCCGGCCTGACCGACCACCTGCTCAAAGACGCGCTCGGCCGCCACGAAGACAAGGTCCTGGTCTTCAAGAACACCCTGTTGGTCGCCCACGCCGACACCTACGTCGACGACGGGCTAACCCTCAACGAGCGCCTCGAGCAAGTCCTCCACGAAGCCGACGGCCCACTGACCGTGCGCGACGTTATGGACGAGCTCGACGAATACGGCTACTCACGCCACTCGGTCGCTCAGGCAATGGGAGCGGCCCCTTGGGCCATCACCCTCCAACGCGGCCAATACAGCCACCGCGACGTCCTCGGCCTCGACGCCGACGGAGTCGACGGCCTGCTCCAAGCAGCCTTCGAGGCCCTCCCCGAAGACGGCGCCCCCACCTCCGCCCAAGCCCTACTGGCCAGCCTCGACGCCCCCAGCGCCGACCACCTCCGCCAACACCCCGACGCCCCCGCCGCCCTATCGGCACTCGCCCGCACCGACGACCGCTTCGCCACCGCCACCGGCGGCCTCGTCGGCCGCGCCACCAACGACGGCGAATACCTGCTACGCACCGCTATTTACGACGTCATCGAACCCATGGGCCTCGCCCACCCCCGCGAGATCCACGACCAACTCCGCACCGAGCTGCACTACACAGGCTCCGTCAGCAGCGTCCACAGCATCCTCCAATCCGCCTACGAAAACGGCACCCTCTCCCGCCTCCCCGGCGCCCTCTACTTCCACCCCACCGACGACGACAACGAACAAGCCCTCTTCGACACCTGGTCCAAACGCCCCGACAAGCTCCTCGAAGCCGCCCGCCACCCCGACCGCAAAACCGCCGCCCCCCACCTCGTCTGGGAGATGGCCCGCTTCATCGAACGCATCATCGACGAAGACGACCTCGCCGAAGAACTCCTCGACTCGCTGCTGGCCCGCGACGACGTCCCGGCAGAGCTCAAAGACGAAGCCGAAGCGCTGAAATTCGCGCTGAGTATGGGGATGGGCTGACCCCAAAGGCGCACGGGCTGCCAGCTCACAGCACCCGACGACGCCGCCCCACAACACCCTGGGCCGCGGCGCCTCCGGCCCGCCGTGACGCCTCTGGCGTCACCTCGCGTGGACCATCTACAGCCAACTATCATTGCGATTAATTCTCATCTGTAACAATCGCGGAGATGCCAAATATGAGCATCGAATGCCCGAAATGCGGCAGCCCAAGAAACGAATCGAGCACCTCGTGCTGGAACTGTGACTCAGGCTCCCTGGGTCGAACAGATTCCAAATCCGAATCTGATTCTTCCATCTTCGAGCCGAGGAAGCGCGTTCTCTACGAACTACCGACCAGCGTCCACGTCGTCCGCGCCCTCGCGTGGGCCAACCTTGTTAGTGGCTTTCTACTCTGCTTCTACATGTGGGGAGACAGCATCTCGATAGCCATTGCGTTCGCCCTCGGAGGTGCAGGATGGGCTGTCATTTCCTTCCTCGCGGGCCATACCGTCGAATACCTGTGCCGCATCACGGCACAACTCGAAAATCGGTGAGGATGTTGAGGAGACGCTCCTGGCTTCTATACTGCGAGAACTCGGCGCGCGGGATGCCAGCCCGCAATGCCCGACGCCGCCGGGGCCCGTAGGGCTCCGCGGCGGCGGGCAAGCGAGCCAAACAGGGATGCCCGCGCTAAGACGCACCGGATAGTAGAACAACACCCGCTAAGTCGTCTTGCGCTTAATGAGTTCGTCGTGTTGAAGATGTCGCGGGACACCAGGGGGCAAATCGAACCGAAGGTGAGGCACAGTAATTCGCTCCATGCCCCAGCAGCAGTCACCAAACTGTTCTCCTGAAAGGCACGGGCAATCACTTTCTTCCTGCCACTGCTCAAATACACTGCGACAGTAAGTCTTTTGCGTCTTCTCATATCCCCATTGGGCAAATGGGTTATTGAGCCGTTTCACCAGGTATTCAAGATTCGAGTAATTGTAGTGATCGTGCGTCTCACCGCTCTCGGGGTTAACCTTGAACGGCACGGAGAATTTCTGTGCCGGGTTATCGACAAACGACACACCGAGGAACTCAGCATCGTAGATCTCCCGCGCGCAATACTCGCCATCATACAACTGCCCGGGGTCATGTCCACAGCGTTGCCTAAGTGACATTTCTGCGCCGCAAATGCTGCACCGAGCTCCTTTCACGACAAACTCGGGACTAAGGAAAATACGATAGGGGTACAAGCTCTGAAACCTCTCCACCGCATCTGCAATGAACTGCACCAAGCACCGCCGCTGAAGTGGCTTGCTCAAGTGCGACTTTAGCCGCGCAGCGTTGAGCTCGCACTGCTCGAGCAGCTTCCAAGCCGAGTAGTAGTCCGCCTCTTGCAGCCGATCAAACGCCTCAGTGTATTCGGCGTGTAGTTTCACGACCTCTTGCAGATGAACGCGAGTGTTCACCAAGTGCTCGTCGCCGGCCTCATTCGCAGTTTCTCGGAGGGCTTCCAATTCGTCTAGCAAATGGCTGGCTTGCCCTGGAGCGCCAGACAAAGCGTCAACCACCCTGCGCAATTTCTGACTAGGCCTCCTCATCTTTGACCTCTTCGAGCAACTGAATACGCCCGTCCTCTCCGAGTTCGAGGGTCTGTTCGGCTACGCCATCCAATGCGGCGACGATCTGCTCTCGATGTCGATCGTCCAGATGCCCAAGCAGCTCATCGGCTTCGTTTAAGAACGTATCGAGTGGTCCGTCATACGAAAATTTTACTCCGGGACTAGATGGAGACTGCTCGACAACAAAACGAATCCTCAACCGGAACTCCTCGGACTTAGAGCCAACTCGGTCGACGATGTAGCTGGTGATGAGGTTGATCGCGATCGGAAGAGCAACATTTGTCACCAGGAATGTCCCCAGCTCCAACAGAAATCCCGATCGGAGGTGCAACTCCTCATAGTCGGCATCATCACTGGCAATGCCGACCCTTAGACCCTTTGGCGAGGCGGAGTCGATGTGTCGAAAAACTTTCGATGTATGCGCAGGAAAGACAGGATGCTCGTACTCACGCCAGCTTTCGAAGGGCAAAATCGCGATGTCGGCTTCGCGCACCTCTTGTTTCACTTCTTCCGACAGGCGCTCGGAATCGAGCCAATGCTCTCGCGATTCGTCAGTCCCTGATATCTTCACTGTCCACATTCATTCCTCTCTCATTGCAATAGCTCCAAACTCCGACCCACCAGACGTGGATACTTGTGGGGTGGTTCCGCTCACGCGCCGTGCCTGGTTCTGCGACAGACTTGACGCTTCCACGACGTATGAAGGCATCATTTCAACCTGACGAGCAACTCCGCCCCGGGCGGCCTAACGGGCACCGCAAGTGGCGTAACTTACAAAGTAATCAAGGCGTACTGCCGTCGTCTCCTGATGGCGTGAGGTTTTGTCCTACTAGCGTCGGCATCGTAAATGCGTCCCATCCAAACCGCATCGTACTGCTGTGAATAAACTCTCGTACAAACGGCCACACCTGAAACTGGATATTGCCGTCAGAAAAAGCCTCAAAAATAGCGTCGTTTACCAAGACATCACTCGAATAATGAATAGCATGAGAGACTCCAACTTGGCCTAAAAGCTCATTCTCTTGTTCGCCCCCGGTTTCCGCCTCTGCGCTACCACGAGCCGACGGCGTTTCGGTTGTGTCATAAAAGGCGACCTTGGCTTCAGTAAAAACCGTAAAAACCGAGGGATCTTCCTCGAACCGCCGATAGTTATTGATTTCAAATCCATACTCTACACGCGTAGCATTTGGATCCGGAAAAGATGTGCGCGATCTCAGATTAGCGCTAACAACCGCTACATCTAGCAGCTGGAGGCCGTCGATGAACTGGTTATAGGTTTCGGTATCGAGTGTATTCTCCACTTCTTGAGTCGTCATACTGTTAGCCTCGTGCTCTGGCGATGTTTCTTCGGTCACTAATATTGACGACATTTGAGGGCGGTTTGCGACGAACTGCTTCTGCATCATAATTCTCTACCGAGGCCATCATGCTGTCGTCGCTTAAGTTCTCAAACTCGCGAGATTCGAGGTCAACGTCCTCTATCCAGCGTCGTCCTCTTCTCTCTGGTACAGTTATCTTCGACTCGCCATGAGAACATGCTCCGTAGTGAGCAAGTGTGGATTCAACGTACTCACTTAAACAATTATCAGTCGGAAGTGACTCAACAAGCGACCGCCTCAAATCTACGAGAACATACTCGTAATCGTCCGTAACTTGAATGAGTTCACCTTCACGTTTGCGGACCGCAAGAACGAGGTCTGCATCAAGTGCGTCTAAATAGCGGACGATAGTCGTTAAATCACTATCTATTTTATCCGATTCGATTTTTGATACTGCAGGTTGATTAAGCCCTAACCGTTTCGCTAAATCCGTTTGAGTTAGGCTTCGTGAATCTCTAAGCTCTGCCATACAATATGGAAGCATTGTACGAAGGTACTCAAGTCGCTCTTCGAGAAGAGAAGCGTCGGTAGTCGTGGGATTCTTTGCGCTCATAGTATCCTCCTTATGAGGGGCCGCCTCGTGATATCAGCTCATCGAGCCGGCTTTGTGCCTTATCGATATCTCGCTGCTTTACCTGTTGATAATCCTTCTTCAAGGCATGCAGAAAGACAAAGTAGTTATCGAAGACATCTGTGAAATAGAAGCGAGGATTGTGAGTCTTTTTCTCAACCTTGAGCCGGAAAATATCGTCGACGTTAGTAATCGGAACAACTGCGCTCCGAAGCTTGAGAGGAGCTAATCCCCGAGTAGCCATTATTTTAAGGTGGGACCTCAACTTCCCTTGTTCTGACGGCGTCAAATATGGGCGACCGAAGCTATCAGCATTCAAAATAAGCTCCTCAACGCCCGCAAAGAATGTTCGGAGTTCTTTGGGAACCCTGCCACCTGCTCCTTGATACAGCCAGAGTTTTGTTCGCTTCATTCCCATTCGTGCAACGTACTTTCAGCAGCCTGAATTCCTTGCGGGGAATATTCCTCGTAACGAATATTTAGGCACATCCGACAAAGAAGTCAACCGAGCATCTCCTTCAACAGTAGCTCACTATTTGGAACTGATGGGCGCTCTTCGCCGTTGCGGTGGCGTGAGTGATGGGCGCTATGCCCTCTACGGCTCGTCGACGTCGTCATCGATGTTAGGCTCGGCGTCGCGGTCGAGCAGGTCCTCGGTGCGGGTCGAAGGGTTTCGGGCGTG
Source organism: uncultured Bradymonadales bacterium (assembly GCA_964386725.1). GTDB lineage: Bacteria > Myxococcota_A > Bradymonadia > Bradymonadales > Bradymonadaceae > CAYLTX01. Next base: position 7,030 of record CAYLTX010000001.1, read on the forward strand.
GAGGTCGTCGAATCGTTGGGGTGGAAGAACTCCATGGCCTCGGCGGCCAAGTTTAAAAAGGAACCAGGTTCCTCGACGAGGCCCGTATCATGCACCTTTGGGCCAAGGCAGCACTATTCCAGCGCCACTCGGGGGTAACCGAGATGACACCACAAAACCGCGGTACCAGACTCCGTGAGCGCTGCCGTCGTCAAGCTGTCGAAAGCTCCCGTAGAACGTCATTCTTTCCTTCCAGTGCGCTCACAGACTTCCAGAAGACATATGCCACCCAACTCACCGATTCCGCGTCGACACGTGACGTCAGCTCGAGCCACAGCATCTCTGGGGCGTCCTCGAAGCCGGCGGCCTTTGTGAGGCGGTCCATGTGGCGGTGTCGCATCAGCGTGCGTTAGCCGAGGTTTTTGGCGAGGTGGTGGTGGCTGGTGGGACCGATGCGGTTGAATCGCTGGAGTGATTCGGGTCCGTCGGCGCGCAAGCGAGCGCCTCGGTTTCTGCAGGACCCTCAATTCGAAGGCCCAACAAGCGCACTCGCCACGACGAGCAACCCCAAATCGTAGTTTGCGACGTCGCCGTTTGACGTCGCCTCAAATAGCGAGCGCCCCGGTTCCTGCAGGACCCTCTATTTAGGGCGCCTGAACTGCGGCGCGAACTACAATTTGAGTTCGGCCCTAGAAGCATTTCGGGTTTTTGTGGGAGCGTATGGAGACGTTAGATGATCGGCAGCGCGGTCGCTGGTCGTGGAAGCGGCTCGGAGCCGCCCGGAAAGCCCCGCCGTGGCATGGAAGCTCGTCGCGCCGGTGTGGCACGCTTCAACGGCCGGTGGAACACGTAGCGGCGCAGTCGCGGCCGTGTGGGCGAGCAGGAAGCTGTGTGGGGCATCATGGAAGCGACTCCGGAGGCCCTGGAACGGTCCTAGAAGCCTTTGGAATCGCTATGGGCAGGTGTGGAACACATTCCAAGGGCATCCAGGGCGTTCCAAAACGATCAAAGGGCGCCGCGGCGGCCAAAACCGGCTGCCGCGGCGCCCTTCGTTGTTCCCGTGACGTTGGTGGCGGACGTTATGCCTCTACGGGCTCGTCGACGTCTTCATCGGGCGTGACATCGGCGTCTGCGTCGTCGCCGGTGGGTGGGGGGGGCATCCGCGTCGGGCCCGTCAGCGTTGGGCTCGGCGTCGCGGTCGAGGAGGTCCTCTGTGCGGGTCGAGGGGCTGCGGGTGGGGTTGTGGGTGTCGAAGATGGCGTGGAGGTCGTCGAAGGCGTCGGGTTGGAAGAACTCCATGGCCTCGGCGGCCAATTGCATCTTCTCGAGGAAGCCGACGGCTTCGTCGCGTGCGGCGTCGCGCTGGCGGCGCGCGGTGCGGGTCTGCTGGGTCTCCTCGGCGTCGGTCTCGGCGACCTCGCCGAGCTCGTCGATGGTGTCGGTGACCTGCTGGGCGAAGTCGTCGAAGTTGGCCAGGGTCTGGCTCATCGGCTCCTTGTGGATCTGCACCGCGGCCGTCAGGCGCGTCAGCGCCTTGCGGGCCATCTGCGGAGAGCGAATGCGCGAGGGCAAGCTCCGGGGTGCTAGGCAGCCTACAGGATGCCGTGCGACGATCGCCCTCCTTCGAATTCATGCCTTCGCAGCCGGCCTCCTTTCAGCTAACGTGATGATAACCCACTTGTGTAAGGGGACTGTGAAGGTGACCCTACTTGGACCGCGCTGGCGGCTACAGCGCTACGTTCAGATGCGGCCGTCCAGGTTACGAACCACGTCGAGACTGAATGGCTCACGAATCCAGATCATGCGAGGAGGAAGCGGATGGCTGACGTCGGACAAGATTTATTGGTCGTTGCATCAAGCGAAAACATCACGAATTTCGAGCCGTCGAATGAGGCATTGTTACAGGTCGCCGCAGACCTGCTCGATGCCGAATTGCCAGCACCATATACGTCAGAAGGTCTGAAGGATCTCGCAATGGAAGCCGGCATGCTTGCCGTAGGCCTCCCGCTTGGAAGACCAGTAGCGGAATTATTGGTAGAGACTGTCGGGCGTCACTATCAACGCTCTCAGTTCGAGGAGTGGCATCAACTTTCCCCTGAACAACGAGGCGCTCGGTTGGTGGACGTTCGAGAGCTCGTTGTCGCGCTAATGCTCGAGCTACTTTTCCGAAGCCCCCTCGGACAAAACGCAATGCCCGGGTTACGCGTTTTACAGGCTGACGACGAAGAGCTCGACCAATTGACGTGCGCCGATGGGCGGTTCACGCCATTCGTCGTCTATGCTGCACACCCTCGAAATGAGAACTACTACTTCCGGCTGGCTGATTACCACCCGTCGTTGGTGAAAGATAAGCGGGCCGAATTCATAGATTTGGCCGCTAGTCTCGGCGCCAAGCGCATCACGTTGCTTGCCGAGAATGGAGCATCAACCGAGGGTAACGTCCATGCTGGCGTTGAAGGTGTCTCTAATGTTGCGAGCGCGAGTGCCGAAGCCGGAGGGCATTCCAGGACACGCAAAGGCTTCGAGGTTGCAGTCGAGTTTACTGACCTTCCTTTGACGCCACCCCGCCTTCCAGAAAGCACGCATTGGCTGGCAACCGAGCCCTTGTGGAACACAATGGCCAATGCGCGGCTCAACTACTGGGTGACGAGTTTCCGCGTAAAGTTCTCCTACGCTTCCGATTTCGGCATCAACGCTGAATTCGAAGCCGGTGTTAAGGGGCTGGGATTGAAGGCCGGCGGGGAGTTCCATCAGCAGAAGAACGTCGATCAAGAGTACCTAGTCGAGTTTTGGCCTCGTGACAGCTATCCCGACGCGACTCCAGCGATGGACGCTCATCCTAAGGAGGCAATGGTTGAGGTCGCACCTAGTGATTGAACGACAAATGAAGAGTTTTTAGAAGCTGAGATAATTCAAGGGAGAGCATGATGGCCAACGTGATGAAGTTGACTCGTTTGATGACCAAATCGCAGTTTCTTGCACTCCGCTTCCCGCACACCCCGAGTGTACAGGATTTCAATCAAACTACTTTCGAGCTACAGCAGGCGTGGATGGAGGTCGATAACGAGTCCGAACCGACGGACTCGCCGCAAGTGCGCGTCGCAGTGCGCAAGCTATACAACGGCTTGGCTGACGTCGAACAGGCGCTGGAATTCTACAGCTCCACACAGATCGCAGCTTTAGTCCTGGCACTGCGAGATAGTCTTGCAAAACTAGCTGACAGCGAGAGCTTCGAGTCACTGCGCGAGTCAGTCGGCACCTTTGATCAGAGCGATGACATTGTTCGAGAGGCAAAGCGAACCAGTCGAGAAGCCCGCGCGAACCTGTCTCGCTTTGAGAGTTCGGATTGTGATCGTTGATTATGAGGAATGGCGACTTGCCTAGCCATGTCACTCACCTTTGACCTGATGATTTCGGCGGTCTTCTCGGAGAGCTGCTTCCCGGTATGAAATTCGGGAGCTCCTGATAGGCTGTATTCTGGCAAGACGGCTCAACTATCCAAACGGAGCCGTCTCTGCCACGTAGATTCACAAGCTCACAACATGGAGGGACCACAGAATGGCTAACGAACGACGGATGCGGAAGTTGTACCCGGCGCTGTATACCCTGACGCTTATCGGCAAAGCGACTGCTATTGTCGGAGGTCTCGGGGGCCTGATTATCACTCTCTACGCATTCACCGTGAGCGCATGGGTTGCGATCAGCATCTTTCTCAGCACGGCCTATGTGGTCTTTCTGATTTGGGTCGCAACGGAAGTGATTGGGCTTCTCGTTGATGTTGTCTATCACGCTTACAATATCGAGACCGCCACAAGGCGGACTGAGGCAAATACGAGTTGGATGCGGGACAAGTTAGAGGCACGCTTCCAAGACGATGACACGGCGCCTGCGAGACAGCGAAGCACGAAGGACAAGACCGCTTCAGCGACTCCCTCGATCTATTCGGAGTAAGTTATCGAGGCGGCAATACGGTGCTAGGGCGTTATTGAGACGCGGCTCCGGCAGGAACTTCCGGACTCGTGGAACCAACTAGGCGCCGCCCGGAATGCCCTGGAGATGCGTGGAAGCTTGTCGCGCCGGTTCGGAGCGCCGCGGCGGCCGGTGGAACGCGTGGCGGCGAGTTCGTGGGCGTGGGGGGTGGGTTGGTAGCTGTATGGGGCGTGATGGAAGCGACTCGGAGGGGCCTGGAACGAACCTAGAAGCCTCTGGAAGCAATGTGGACAGCTGTGCAACGCGTTCCAATCGCTTGCAGAGCGTTCCGAAACGAGCGAAGGGCGCCGCGGCGGCCGTAATCGGCTTCCGCGGCGCCCTTCGTGGGTTCCGGGGCGCTTTTGGCGCCCGCCTATGCCTCTACGGGCTCATCGACGTCTTCGTCGGGCGTAATGTCGGCGTCGGCGTCGCCGCCGGTCGAGGAGGTCCTCGTCGCGGACCGTCGGCCGCCGGGTGGGGTTGTGGGTGTCGAAGATGGCGTGGAGGTCGTCGAAGGCGTCGGGCTGGAAGAACTCCATGGCCTCGGCGGCCAGTTGCATCTTCTTGAGGAAGCCGACTGCTTCGTCGCGTGCGGCGTCGCGCTGGCGGCGCGCGGTGCGGGTCTGCTGGGTCTCCTCGGCGTCGGTCTCGGCGACCTCGCCGAGCTCGTCGATGGTGTCGGTGACCTGCTGGGCGAAGTCGTCGAAGTTGGCCAGGGTCTGGCTCATCGGCTCCTTGTGGATCTGCACCGCGGCCGTCAGGCGCGTCAGCGCCTTGCGGGCCATCTGCGGGGAGCGGATGCGCGAGGGCGGCGCGGCGGCGAAGTCGGCGAGGATATCGTCGACGTTGTCGGCCTCGGAGAAGACCAGTTGGGCCAGCGCGAGCCCCGACGAGACCAGCTTCTGCGCGTCGCGCACGCCCTGCTCTCGCCGGTTGGTCAGCACGACGTCCTCGCGCTGCTCCTTCACATAATGCTGCTCGGCCTCATCGAGCCGGTCGGCCAGCTCGTCGGCCGTCGACTCGCCGTCGAACGCGTCGCCGAAGACCTCCTCGAGCTGGTCGGCGTAGGTCGTGGCCCAGTCGGCCGTGGAGCGGAGGATGGTCACCGTCGTCTCGACGGGCAATCTTGAATGCCGGCACCCTATAACTCACAGCGGCCTCAACGCTCCGTTGAGCAACACCACGATGAGTCGACAAACTGACTTGAAACTACCATCGTGCTACGGTGGCCGCATTGCCACCAAGAGTTCTTACTCCATTACTTATGGAGGGACCGATGCAATTTACCTACGGCGACGTCCAAATCGCTCCTGATACGGTGACCACGGGTGAAGTCACACTCTCACCGGGCGACATCGACCGAATCACCTTCCGTCGGGAACGCGCAGCCATTGTGCCCATCTTGGGTTGGGGCGGTGCACTCGCATTCGTATTTGCCTGGTTCTCTGGCCACGATTCGTTCCGAACGCTAGCACTTCTATTTGGAGCACCTCCCCTTGCTCTGGCTGCCTTGTTGTGGTGGCGCCGGCCGTGGGTCTTGCGTGCTCACTCGCCGAGCGGCAGTACCACGCTTGTCACAACTACTGACGAGGACCGCGCTAAAGCTGCACATGCGGCATTGTTGAACGCCGTGAAGCGTACGTGAGCCGAGTCACTGTCAGCAGCAACAGGGTGCCAAAGACAATCTTGAGACGGACAGCATTGAGGGGGCTTGGAAACATCGGATACAAGGCACCGAGTGTGCAGGTGCCGGCAGGATGCCGGCGCTCCATGAACTCCAATCCGACAGACGCTCGCCTGACGAGGCCACAACGGCCGGCACCTGCCAACTGACAGCCCGCCAATCTCCCGTAGATCGCATACACTGAAAGCTGTCACGCAACTCCTCGACTTGCTCCTCGGGTAACTCCCGCTCCACGTGCTCCTTGCTCGTCGTCACCTTGATGAGCTCGGCGGTCTTCTCGAGGGCTGCTTCGCGGTATAAAATTCGCGAGTTCCTGATAAGCTGTCTTCCGGCAGGAGGGCCCAACTAATCAAGAGCGGCCAACGGAACCGTAACTGCCACGTAGATTCACAAGCTCACAATATGGAGGGACAACAGAATGGCTAACGAACGACGGATGCGGAAGATGTACCCCGCGCTGCATACACTGACGCTTATCGGCAAGACGTCTGCTATTGTCGGAGGTCTCGGGGGCCTGGCTATCACTCTCTACGCACTCACCGTCAGCCTATGGATTGCGATTAGTGTATTTCTCAGCACGGCCTATGTGGTCTTTCTGATTTGGGTCGCAACGGAAGTGATTGGGCTTCTCGTTGATGTTGTCTATCACGCTTACAATATCGAGACCGCCACAAGGCGGACTGAGGCAAATACGAGTTGGATGCGGGACAAGTTAGAGGCACGCTTCAAAGACGATGACACGACGCCTGCGAGACAGCAAAAGGCCGCTTCATCGGCTCCATCGATCTATTCGGAGTGAACCATGTAGGCGGCAATACGGTGCCAGGGCGTTATTGAGGCGCGGCTCCAGCAGAAACTTCGCTACCGCGACAACACTTACGAATGGCCACTGGCGCGGAAAAGCGGCACGGCGAACTGCTCGACTTCTTCTAAAAACTCTCGGAGACCCACTTCACGGCCCTTCTGCTTCAACGCATCAAGGTCGGAATCTTCGAGCGCAACTCGCTCGCGCTCGAGTTCGGATTCCCCGGAGGAGTCGATCAGCTTACCGAGCACTCGCTTGACGTTCTTCTTCGCGCCGGTGGTTGCGGCCGTGAGCTGATGGGCTTCGTCGGTGGGGTCGAAGCCGAGCTCGGACTCGAGCTCTTCGAGCTGAGCCATCTCAGGCTCGCTGGTGGGTACGAAAGCCGTGAGGATCCAGCACTCACGCTTCGTATGTGGCACGCCGAGGACGACTTCGAATGAAACGACCGCGTCGTCGCGTGCATGCCGCATGCCCTCGTGTCTCTCGAGTATGCCGTCGGTGTCCCGGATGAGAAAGACGACCTCGAGCTTTGGCTCGTACTGTTCCGCTATAACGCCAGCTCGAAATAGCCGCAGCGCCTTCACCGCTTGAATGGCATCGCCACGGCCCTCGCCGAGGATTCCAGAAAATTTGCCGTGCAGACGTATATGGTGGCTCTTGGCGAGTTGGCTGATGCCGCCTTCACCGCTCCACTTTGTGAAGTCGGTGAACTGCTCGACACCAGTCCATCTGACGATCTTGTCGAACTGCCCGCGTACCCACACGCAATGATCTTCGATCACGCGCTGAACCAGGGTTCGGACCGTCCGGTCATCGGCTGGACCTTCGCAGACGAGGCCGAAGACGAAACTTGGCGAAGATTCTCCACTCATTCCTTCGGCTCCAACAACCAGTCCTCACCCACGTAGCTCCAGAACTCACCCGGTGACATTTCGTCCTTCCACATCTCGAATTCCGGGTGCGCCTGGAGACGATCGGCGGCGGTATTTCCGTCTTCGTCGACGGTGGTCAACCAGATTTCATCGGCCTCGAGATGGTCGAGCAAATAAGGCGAGTGCGACGTCGCCAAGATCTGCAACTCCGGAAATTCCTCGAGCAGCCCCCGGAGAACTTCGATCAGGTCGCCAAGCGCCTTCGGATGCAGCGCGCGTTCCAGGTCGTCGAGCAATAACAACTTCGGCGCCGGTTCGTCTTTGATCACGGTGATCAGCCCCAGGCACAACAACGTGCCCTCGCTGACAGCATGCGCAGGCACGTCCGGCGCGCCCTTCATGTCGAAGACGAGCTCTTCGCCCATGTATTTTTCGGGCTCAGAAGACCCATTATTTCGTGCAAAAAAGTCCCCAACGGTCTCTACTTTAAATTGCTTGTGCGACTGCGTTTTCTGCATATATACAGTCGCACGCCGCGTGCGAATCCCTTCGACTAACGGGACGACCCTCGACAGTGACTCGACGACCCTTTCGAACTCCTTCGGTCGGCTCGTCTGCATCTCTCGCAGAACTGTCGCCAGCCCCTCACCGTCGTGCTTCACCTTCGGGGTCTCCTCGTCACTGTAGGAAGGCGCGGCGAGCTTCTCTGGATCGAGCCGGAGGAGTAGCGCAGATGAGACATCAAACCCAAGTTCACGAGTCCTGGGTTCGTACGTCAGCGAGTAATCTACCGGCTCGCGAAATTCGCGGCCATCGACTTGCGCACTGAACCGAAAGACGTCAGGTGTCCCGCGGTCCTTCTCGTCGTCAGTGGCGACTTCCACCTCTAAGCGCAATCCGACCCGTTGCTCGACTACCGAACCTTCCGTAGCGATCTCAAATTGCCTCTCCGAGGCGCCGCGCCGCAGTAATATGCGGGGGTCACGCTGCTTGACGAATAGCTCCGAAGGTTTTGTGCGCCCGAGGCGCGCGAGATAGTCGATGCCCTCCAGGATTGAGGTCTTGCCCGAGCCATTCGGGCCGACGAAGACGGCGAGCCGGCCGAGACCCTCAAGGGTGACGTCCTCGAAGCTCTTGAAGTTCTTGAATTCGACGTTGTCGATCATCGCATATCCCTGAGCAACGGCGTTGACTAAAACCAAGGTACGGGCCGCCATCGCCACACGCAAGTTTCGGGGCCGCCAAGGTGCCGCGCATCCGTCTTTTCGACGTCAGGGACGGCGTCGCTCCAGTGCGTGCGGGCCGCCAACTCGCGCGCTCACTCACCCGTCAATTCAGCCACTTGCTCCTCGAGCTGTTCGAGCTTCTTCTCGTCATCTTCATCAAACTCGACCTCATAGAGCGCCTCGCCGTCGGCCCCGTCGAGCCTGGTAACCTCGACGGTGAAGACCGCGTCGTCTCGCTCCTCGAGGCTGCCCCATTCGCTGAACATATTGGGCGCGAGGCTCCAGGTGGCCGACTCGCCGGGTTCGAGGCCGCCGGAGATGGGGTAGTTGAAGGTCTCCTCGAGCCAGGGCACCGAGCGGCTCGGGGTGGCGTAGGTGCCCTTGAAGTAGGCGCGTGAGATCGCCTCGTCGGTGTTGTTGGTGACCTCGAGCTCGATGATCGGCTCGGCGCGCCCGTAGCGTTGGCTCTGCTTATAGAACTTGGCGTTATCGACCTCGAATTGCTCGAGCTGGGTCTTGGCCTGCTAGGACGACTTGCGCAACGCATCGAGCTCGCCGATATCCCGCTGGGCCTGCTCGAGCTGCTCGGCGCGCTGCTTGGCCTCGCGCTCGGCCTTTTCCTTTGCACGCCGCGCTTCGACCTCCTCGGCCATCGCGAAGATCTCGTCGGCGCTCTTGCCGTCGAGCTTCGTCTTGGCCGCGTCGATGAGCGACTCGCCATCTTGAAGACCCGCCATCATCGCGCCCATATCCGCGTCGGAGAACGCGACAGTTGCGACCGCGTCCTGGAACTCCTTCTGCCTATCCTCCGGCAGGCTCTCCTTGACCTGCTTGATGGACGTCTTAACAGACTCCTCCGACGAGGCGTCGATCGTTGGCTCACAACCGGTGACCAGCAACGCAGCTGCAGCGAATAGCACCAATACAAAGCGCTTCATGATGTCCCCTCAGTGGTGTGGGTTGGGCTTTCTCGATTCCTGAGCACGAGCCTACGCCGAGGCTCGGGGAGGGGCAAATGCACGTTGATCGTATGGCGAACGATGAGCAGCTGCGGCCACGGCACTCGCCAAATCTGGTGTTTGCACGTTTGTATTCGACGTGGCTCGCCGCAGTCGAAGTTGTTAAGCTGAACTTGGATCGGCACTGAGGTGCTCAGATTCGACCTCGGGTACGCCATTCCGTTTCTCTCTAGATGGAGGCAGTCATGTTTCCCGACATCCCCCAGTCCGGCGCTTCAACACGCGAGAAGCTCGAAAAACTCGAAGACAGCTTGACGCCTTCGAACCTCGAACTCCCGGAAGATCCCGAAGTCGTGGCACTCAAGGTTGAGCCGTCCGAGTTCGTCTCAGAAGACGCACTTCGGGTGTGGGTTGTCGTGCCGGATAAGACGCCGGAAGAGCTTCTGGACCTCGCTCACCTCCGTCCAATCCGCCGTCAGGTTGAACGGGCCTTTGCAGAGCAGGGCATTAGCCTGATTCCGCTGGCGAAGTTCCGTACCGTCTCCGAGTACAAAGAAGAGACAGGAGAAGAACTGTGAGCGGTGCGTCCACACTGCATACTCAGCTCCTGCACCAAGCAGAGCTATTGGCGACAAAGGAACCCAAGAAACCGAGACAGGCTAGTCTACGTCGCTCAATCTCCACGTCTTATTACGCCGCGTTTCATTTCCTAATCTATCAAGCAACTCGCAAGATTGTCGGGACTTCACACGACCGGAAGCCACTGCGGGAGTTGCTAGGTCGAGCCTTCAACCACGGTGAAATGCTCGATATCTGCAAGAGCTTTCGCAGTGGCACTGGCGGTCTACCGGCGACCGTCGAGCGAGCTTTCAAGCCATTGACGATCCCACAAGAACTACAGCAAATTGCGGATAATTTTGTCACCCTCCAGAATGAACGCCATCAGGCCGACTACGATTTGAGCGCTAAGTTTCGCCGCAGGGATGCGCTCGAAGCTCACGCGCTGGCGGATGAGTGTATAAAACTCTGGCCAAAGATTAGCAGCCATTCGGCTACTGATTTCTTTCTTGTCGGCCTCTCCACGTGGAAGCGTATCAAGCGTCGTTAAGCCACGGTCGCTGCATTGCTGACGCCCAGAGGACGTCAGTCCAATGCATTCGCGGCGGGCTGGGACGCCGCGCGCACCCACCAACTCCCTCGCTGCGCGATCATCCACAGCGCGCCCCGCCCTACCACCATCCTCCGATGGGTGCTAAATTGCCCGCAGACTAGAACCGACCACACTTCGGCGGGAAGGCAGTACGCATGATCCCCTCAGCATTAGTGGCCCAACTCGAGCGCGGGATGAAGGATTTCCTGCGGGTGAGCTTTTGGTCGAGCACGCCGGGCTTCGACGAGATGCTCGAGCGCTTTTTGAACGGTGACGATACCGTCGGCGTGGGCCAGCACGGAGAGAGCCCGCTTTTTCGGGGGCCGTATGTGTCGCTGAAGCTGCGGTTCCAGGATGGGGAGTCGGGGCCGGATTATTTTCCGAAGGTGCCGATGAAGTTTGCGCCGTACCGGCACCAGGAGCGGGCGTTCGGGCGGCTTGGTGGGCAGGATAAGAAGAGCACGCTGGTGGCGACGGGCACCGGATCGGGTAAGACCGAGAGTTTTCTGATGCCGATCCTCGCGCATTGCGAGAAGAACTCGCACCGCGACGGCGTGAAGGCCATCCTCGTCTACCCGATGAACGCGCTGGCCAGCGACCAGGCCGAGCGGCTCGCCGGGCTGATCTGGAACAACGAGAACCTGAAGTCGAAGGTCACGGCGGGGCTTTATGTGGGCTCGCAGGAGCGCGCGCCGCACGGGACGATGGGCGAGCAGCATATCTGGACCGATAAGAAGGTCATCCGAGAGAACCCGCCCGACATCCTGCTCACCAACTACAAAATGCTCGACTACCTGCTCGCCCGGCCGCGCGACCAGAAGCTGTGGCACGATAACGACCCGGAGACGCTCCAATACCTGGTCGTCGACGAGCTGCACACCTTCGACGGCGCCCAGGGCACCGACCTCGCCTGCCTCATCCGCCGGCTCAAATCGCGGCTGCTCACCCCCGAGGGCCATCTATGTTGTGTGGGGACGTCGGCGACTATGTCTGGGGAGAAAGGTGGCAGTCAGGAAAGCCACGCGCCGCTGGTCCAATACGCCGAGCAGATCTTCGGGGAGTCATTTGGGGGCGAATTGTCTGGAGGCGATGCGGTCGTCACCGAGGCGCGCGTGTCGGCCGACGAGTTTCTGCCGTTGATAGGCGACCACTTCGAGGTGCCCTCCGAGGAGCAGCTCGAGGAGCTCGACCCCGAGCGCTATCAGGACGCGGACAGTTATGTGCGCCGCCAGCAGGAGTTGTGGTTCGGCGAGGTCTTCGCGCCGATCGAACTCGGCGCGCAACTCAAAGCCCATATCGTCTTTCAAACCCTGGTGCGCATGGCCTCCGGCGGCCCCAAATCCGTCGAGGAACTCGTCAACGCCTTCGCGCGCCAGGGCCCGCTACGCCAGCACAGCCGCCGGCATATTCGGCTGGCGTTGGTGAGTATGTTGACGCTTACGTCGCATGCGCGGCGTACACCGGAAGCCCCGAGCGACCGCAACGCCGGTTCGGGGCCCCCCTCCGACGGCTCGCTTCGCGTCGCCGCCACCTCCCCGGATCGGGGAGGGGACGTCGGGCGATCGGTTGCTGGTGAGGTTGATGAGGATGGGGTGTTGCCTGTGCTGCCGTTGGTGGAGGTGCGGGTGCAGTTGTGGCAGCGGGAGATGCGCCGGATGGTGGCGTCTGTGGGCGAGCGCCCTGCCCTGCGGTTTTATGACGACCTGACGCGTGAGCAGCGCAAGATTCACCTGCCGGTCATCTACTGCCGGGAGTGCGGCACGATGGGTTGGGCGACGATGGTCGACAAAGACAAGAGGTCGGACCTGTCGGTCAACCTGAAGTCGCTGTACCAGGCGTATTTTGCGTACGACCCGCGGGTGAAGTTCATGTTCCCGGCCGAGGGCGGCCCCAAAGGGCTCAGATGGGCGATCGACTCGGGTGCGCTGACGCGAAAGGGCCGCGCTGACACCGAGGACCACGACGAAGACACCATTGAGGTGGTGATCCCGGAGAATACTCGCAAGGGCAAGCGCGGGATGCGCTCGCACCATGACTGCCCGATGTGCGAGGCGTCGGATAGCCTGTCGCTGATCGGTTTTCAGGCGGCGACGCTGACCAGCGCCTATATCAATCAGCTATTTGCGTCGGGCTTTAACGACGACAAGAAGCTGCTGACCTTCTCGGACTCGGTGCAGGACGCCGCGCATCGGGCGGGCTTCTTTGGGGCGCGCACCTGGCGCTTCAACCTGCGCATCGCGATGCAGCGGGTCATTGACGAGGCCGATGGGCCGGTGCCGCTCGGCGAGTTGTCGCGGCGAGTGGCCGATTCCTGGCGGGGGCGCCTGAGCAGCGACGAGGAGTATGTCTCGACGTTCATCGCGCCCAACCTGATGTGGCTTCGCGAATTCGAGGAGATGACCGAGACCGGCAAGCTCGACCCCAAGGCCGGCCTTCCCCGGCTCATCGAGAAGCGGCTGAGTTGGGAGGCGTTCTCCGAGTTTACGCTCAACTCGCGCATCGGCCGCTCGCTGACGCGCACCGGCGCGTCGGTCGCCTATGTGATTCCGGAGCTTCGAGAGGAGGCGCTCGATGCGATGCTCGAGACGCTCCAAAACGAGGTGGGCGGGCTGCGCGAACTCAGCGAAGACCAGCTTCGGCCCTTCGTTCTGGGTCTGCTTCGCCACCTGATGGAGCGCGGCGCGGTCTACCAGCCCGAGCTCGACGAGAGCTATCTGGAGACGGGCGGGCAAAACACCTATGTGATGAGCCAAAAGCGCGTGCATCTGCCCGACTTCAGCCCGCGCAGCCACCTCCCGGCGTTTTTGGCCTCGCGCTCGGGCACTCGCCGATTCGAGACCCTGCACTTCAAATCGAAGCAGAGCTGGTACGAGCTGTGGTTCGCCAAGTGCATGGAGGGCGTCCACCCGCTGGCCGCCGAGCAGTCGCGTGAGGCCTACGAGGTCGTGCTCGACGTGCTGGACAAGGTCGGCGTGGTCAGAAAGCGCACCTTCGGCGGCACGCATGTGTGGGGGCTTCGCCCGGAGGCGCTGGAGGTCACCGGGAAAGTCGCGAGCCTTCGCTGCTCGAAGACCGCCAAGGAGTTGGTGGTGCCCGAGCACGAGATGGCCCATTGGGTGAGTGCGCCGAATATCGGAGCGCGCGTCGACGGGGTCTACGAGCCGGCTGAGCAGCACACCTTCGACTATTATGCTCGCCTCTACAAAGACGGCCGCGTCCAGCGCATCATCGCCGAGGAGCATACCGGGCTGCTGGAGCGAGACGAGCGCGAGGATCTCGAGGGCCGCTTCAAATCTGACGACCCGAAGCCCTGGTACCCGAACCTGCTGTCCTGCACTCCGACGCTCGAGATGGGCATCGACGTGGGCGACCTGTCCACGGCGGTGCTGTGCTCGGTGCCGCCGTCGCAGGCGAGTTATCTGCAGCGTATCGGCCGCGCCGGCCGGCGCGACGGCAATGCGCTCTTGTTGACGCTGGCTACAGCGAAGCCGCACGACCTGTACTTCTTCAATCAGCCCACCGAGATGATCGCCGGCGGCGTCGATACGCCGGGCGTCTTCTTGAACGCCTCGGCGGTGCTCGAGCGCCAGCTCACCGCGTTTTGCTTCGACCGCTGGGCAAAGAGCGGCGTCGAGCCGGGCGATTTGCCGCGCACGCTGGGCAAGTTCTTGGACCGGCTCTCCAAGGAAGACAAGACCAGCTTCCCGCACAACTTCCTCGCGTTTATCAAGACCAATGAGACCGAGATTCTCGAGGATTTCCTGGAGCTCTTCGACGAGTATTTGAGCGAGCAGTCGCGCGAGCATCTGGTGCGCTTTATGCGCGGCGCAGACGACGAAGGCTCGCTTCGCTGGAAGATATTGAACGGCCTGCAGGGCGAGTATCACGACAGCAAGAGCCACCGCCGAGAGGCGCGAAAGCTGAACCAGAAGATCAAAGACCTCGAGAAGCAGAAGGTCCTCGGCGAAGACGAACAAGAAGACCTCGAGAATATGAAGCGCGAGAAGTCCGCGCTGCAGTCGCTCGTGCGTACCCTCGAGAAGCGCCAGACGCTCAACTTCTTTACCGACGAGGGGCTCATCCCCAACTACGCCTTCCCCGAGGCGGGCGTGACCCTCAAGTCGGTGATCTGGCGGCGCAAAAAGGAGGTCGACACCGGCCAGGGCAAATACGAGACCCACAGCTACGAATACGAACGCCCCGCGGGCAGCGCCATCCGGGAGCTCGCCCCGCGCAACCGGTTTTATGCGGGCGGCCGCCAGGTGAGCATCAACCGGGTCGACGTCGACGGCGGGACCATCGAGAAGTGGCAGTTTTGCGATAACTGCAACTTCGTCGACAAGGTTCCGGCCGGAAAGTCCGAATATAAGACATGCCCGGCGTGCCAGAGCCCGGGATTTGGCGACGTGGCCGGCCAGGTGCGCACGATGCTCCGGCTTCGGCAGGTCTACGCGAACGCCTCCGACCGAAAGAGCCGCATCGCCGACGACCGCGAAGAGCGTCACCCGATGTTCTACAACCAGCAGATGCTGGTGCGCTTCGACAGCAGCGATATCGGTGAGAGCCTGGCGCTCGACGACGAGTCGGTGCCCTTCGGCTACGAGTACATCAAGAAGACGTCGTTTCGGGAGATCAACTTCGGCGAGTACAGCGACCAGGGAGAGAAGCTGTCGATTGCCGGAGTGGAGTCGATCCGGCAGGGCTTCGGGGTGTGCGCAGACTGCGGGATGATCCAGCCGCGAAGCTCGGAGAAAGAGCACGAGCATACCTACGGCTGCCCGTCCAGAAACCGCAATCACCGCGAAGAGATCGTCGACTGCCTATTCTTGTATAGGGAGTTCGCCTCCGAATCGATCCGGATGCTGTTGCCGTTTGTCGACCGGCCCGGCTACGAGACGAAGCTGCACTCGTTCGTGGCGGCGCTGCAGATGGGGCTCAAAGATTACTTCTCCGGTCAGATCGACCACCTCAAGACGACGACCTACTCCGAGCCGGGCCCCGAGGAGTCGACCCGAAAGCAATATCTGATCATCTACGATTCGGTGCCGGGCGGCACCGGCTACCTCAAAGAGCTGATGCGAGGCGAAGACGGCGAACGCCCCATCTTCGAGGTGTTTCGTCGCGCGCTCGGCCATCTCAAGAATTGCTCGTGCCAGCGCGACCCAGACAAAGACGGCTGTTACGAATGCCTCTTTGCGTATCGCAATAGCTACGAGATGGAGGATACCTCGCGCGATACGGCCATCGAGGTGCTCAAGGATATCATCGAGCTCGAGGACAGCCTGACGGCGGTCGACTCGCTGGGCGATATCAAGGTCAACGGGCTCTTCGACAGCGCCCTGGAGGCGCGCTTCATCGAGGCGCTGCGCCGCAAAGACGACGTCGGGCTCTCCAAGAGAACGGTCGAGAATAAGCCCGGCTACTACTTCCGAAAGCACGACGACGAACGAGTCGCCTGGAAGGTCATCCCTCAGGAGAAGGTCACCGAGGCCGATGGCGCGTTGATGCATACGGAGATCGACACGCTCTTTAAGTTTGCCCGCCGTGGCGATGAGCATCGCCGGCTGGCGGTATTCACCGACGGCTTTCAATTTCACGCCGACCGCATCGGCAAGGACCTGTATCAGCGCATGGGCCTGGTGCGCACCGGCGATTATTGGACGTGGTCGCTGACCTGGCACGACGTCGAGCACGCCTTCAAGGAACAGCAGAAATTCTTCGTCGATCTGGCCGACCCGAAGGCCGACGGGCTGCAGTCGGTGTTCTTCGAGAATATCTACGAATTCATGGGCAGCGGCCAACTGCGTCACGCCATCGGAGAGACGAGCCTGCAGTGGTTCGATCGATTGCTGCGCGAGACGCCCCAGGACGGCGAATCCGCTTGGAAGAATTGGGCGTTTGCGATGGCAGCCGCATACCTCGATCCCGGCTCACAGGACGGCGGCTTCGAAGCATGGCGGAGCGAGCTCGCCGACGTCGCCCCGCTGTCGCTGGTCGACTTTATGTGCGAGGAATCTCGCGGGGCGCTCTTTGGCCAATTCAGCATGGGCGAGGACACAGGTGAGAATAAAGGCTCGCCGCTAAAGGTCTTCGCGATTGCGTCGCAAGGCGGGCTCAACTCCAAGCAACTGCCCGCGATACGCGTACTCGCCTGGCTCGACGACCGCGAGGAGACGCGCGAGAGCGCCGAGTTCCAGAAGGCGTGGAACGGCTTTTTGCGGCTATTCAATCTGTTGCAATTTTTACCCAACGTGTTCTTTGTCACCGAGACCGGCAAGGCCGAGCTCGACTACGGCGCGTTGGTGCCCGTCGGCGACGATTCGCTTGGCGAGATGAGCGAGGAGTGGAAGGCTGTGCGCGACCAGATGATGCTGGTCCCGGGGAGTGACGAGCTGGTCGAGAAGCTCTACGAGCTGGGATGTCGCGCCGTGCCGACCCCCGGATACGAGCTCATCGCAGACAATGGCACGACCCTCGGCGCAAACGCCGAGCTCGCCTGGCCCGACGAGAAAGTAGCCCTGGTTGAAGTGCTGGCCGATGATCCGGCCGGCGACGACGCCATCGAAGCATTCAAATCCCGCGGATGGCAGGTCGCCGATATCGCAGAAATGATCGACCAGCCCGCGGCCGTACTCGAATTGTTGGAGAAGTAAACGATGGCAGGACTCGAACAACGACCCAAAGTTGCGCTCTCGGATGACTTTTTGGACGCCCTGATGGGCGTGCCCCGCGCGCAGCGCAAAAAGGTCCAGAAGTTCATCCGCAACTTCCGGCGCAACCCGACCTCGGGCGGCATCAATTACGAGAAGATCGAGAGTGCGGCCGACGCGAATATGCGTTCCGTGCGCATCGACCAGACCTACCGCGCCATCGTGCTCGCTCCGGAGACCGGAAACGTCTACGTGATGCTGTGGGTCGACCACCACGACGACGCCTACGATTGGGCCCAACGTCGCCGGTGTGTGGTCCACCCGGAGACCGGCAGTCTGCAGATATACGCCGTCGACGAACGCGAAGCCGAGCAACTCACCGAAGAGAGCGAAGCCGTCGACGAGGCGCTCTTCGACGATTGGCGCGACCGAAAGCTTCGGCGACTGGGAGTACCCGACGAGCTGCTCGCGCTGGTGCACAGCTTCGAGACCGTCGCTGAACTCGAAGCCGCACGCGACCGCCTGCCTCAGGAGGCCTATGAGGCCCTGTACTGGCTGGCAAATGGCGACTCGTACGAGGACGTGCACCGCGCCGTCGTCATGAGCGACAGCCAAGAAGACGTCGACACCGACGACTTCGACGCCGCGCTCGAAAAGGCCGCCTCCAAGCAGCGCTTTGTGGTGGTCGAGGACGAAGACGAGCTCGAGCGTGTCTTCGACGCGGCGATCGAGAAGTGGCGCATCTTCTTGCATCCCATGCAGCAAGACATCGTCGAGTTGGATGTTAATGGGCCAGTGCGTGTGCTCGGCGGCGCGGGCACCGGCAAAACGGTCGTGGCGATGCACCGCGCGAAGTATCTGGCCGAACAGATGTACACTGAGCCTGGCGACCAGATCTTGTTCACGACCTTTACGCGCAATCTGGCCGCGGACATCGAGGAGAACCTGCGCAAGCTATGCGACCCGGAGGCGATGAAGCGCGTCGAGGTCGTCCACCTCGACAAATGGGTCATCAACTTTTTGAAACGACAGGGATACCCACACCGCATCGAGTATTACGACGCGCATAAAGGCGAGTTGAACGACCTGTGGGAGTCGGCGCTGTCGCTGCGTCCCGACGACGTCGATCTGCCGCGCAGCTTCTATCGCGAGGAGTGGGAGTACGTCGTCCAGGCGCTGGGGTGCGCGAGCTTACGCGACTATATCAGGGCCCGTCGCACCGGTCGCGGTGTACCGCTGCAGCGCGCCACCCGCATGCAGATCTGGCCGGTCTTCGAGGAGTATCGCAACCTGCTGACCGACCGCGGCATCCGAGAGCGCGCCGACGCGATTCGGGACGCTCGCCAGATCCTCGACGACGAGGGCGACATCCTTCCCTACCGCACCGTCATCATCGACGAGGCGCAGGATATGGGCGCCGAAGCCTTCAAGCTCATCCGCCAGATCATCCCCGAGGAGACACCCAACGACCTCTTCATCGTCGGCGACGGCCACCAGCGCATCTACCGGCGCCGAGTGGTCATGAAGCATTGCGGCATCAATATCGTCGGCCGCAATCGCAGCCACCGACTGCGCATCAACTACCGCACCACCGACGAGATCCGCCGCTTCGCGGTCGGCCTGCTCGAAGGCGTCGACATCGACGACCTCGACGGCGGCCTCGACGAGACCGACCACTATAAGTCGCTCGTTCACGGCAATCCGCCCGAAGTAGAGTGTTGTGGGAGCGTCGAAGAAGAGATCGAACGGGTCATCGAGTTTCTGAGCGCCGACGGTGAAGAAGCGCTCGAGTCCACCTGCTTGGTCGCCCGAACCCAGCGGCTCGTCGAGCGCTACGAGCAGGCGCTCCAAGACCGCGGCATCGCGACGTACCGAATCAGCCGCCAGAAGTATGACGACCGAGCCGAGCCCGGCCTGCGTGTGGCTACGATGCACAGGGTCAAAGGCCTCGAGTTCGACCGAGTCATCGCAGCAGGCGTCAACGACGGCGTCGTGCCCCTGCAGGGCATCCTCGATCAGACCGAAGACAGCGCCGTGCTCCAAGACCTCGAGAAACGCGAGCGCGCGCTGTTCTACGTGGCGCTGACCCGCGCGAAGAGCGAGGCACTCATCACCTGCCACGGCAAGCCGAGCCCGTTTTTGACGCCGTCTGGTTGAGCGCCGCTCAGCCCTTGCTTTTATCCAACTAGAAACTGGTTAGCTTCTCATGCGACTATCGGCATTCACACGTTGTATATCGAGGTATGTGGATGAAGATTTTGATGACGGGCGAATCCGACCTTGTCTTGAGTCACTTCGAAGAGCCGACCTTCGACGTCGAAGTCGAGTCGGGAGTAGAGGTGCCGTTCTCGGCGATGCAGATGTTCGCCACCTCGCTCGGCCACTGCACCGCGTCGGTGATGGCCAGCTACGGCGAGCGCTTTGATGTGGGCATCGAGGACCTGTCGGTGCGTGTGAGCTGGAGCGATACCGAGGAGCCCTATCGCATCGACGCCATCTCGATGACCCTGGACTGGCCTTCCCTGCCCGAATCTCGCATCGAGGCAGCCCGACGCGCTGCCAAGCAGTGCACCATCCACAACACACTGCACCACCCGCCCGAGATCGAAACGCGGGTGGTGTCCGAGCAGGCCTGTCTCGAGAACAGCCCAGAGGCATAGAGGGCACCACCGCCCAGCGGCTATTATCGCAGTCGTGGTCGTGGTCGTAATCGTGCCGTTGCCGTTGCGAAACCGCCCCGCCTCCACAGCCCCCAAAAACGGAATAACCCCCCTTCCCCACACGCTCTATAACAGGGTCACAGGGCGCGAACGCCCTCCATAACCCCTTGAATTTACTCACGATCTCGAGAGAAGTCACTTGCAGCAACGACATTCCGACCACGAACAAAACGGGGGACACCGAGAGGCGTCTGCGCCGGGTGCGCGTGAGGACGCAGTGGCAGAGTTGCAGCGTCGGCTGGACCGGCTCGAGGCCCAGAACGAGGCGCTCAAAGAAAAGATCGAGTCGCTCGAGCATAGCTCGGCCGTCATCGACCTGGCGGATATCCCGTCGCCTACCAAGCGCTCGGTGTTCAACCGCATCATTCGCGACCAGGCCAGCGAGTCGGGTCGCAGCTTCAGCGAGGCGGTGCGTGATTATTATGTGGAGGTCTATAACGACTTTTTGAGCGTCTACGGCGTCAATCTGCGCGTCCGGGCCCGGAACCGCGATCTGGCCGTCGTCGAATACGCCGAGAGCGCTGATTTCATCGACGCCCTGCTCAGCCTCGCCGCCTGGAAGTTCGAGCTCTCGGCCGGTGAATTGCGAGCGCTATTTGAGGACGAGCTGCCCGCAGGCTTGGAGCTCGCGGCTCTCCGACCTCGAGTTGATTAGCTTCCGAGACAACCACCGTCCTCCGACACACCACGCCTGCCAACCCTGGGAACGATATGGAGTTCCACCCAGCGCTCGGGGACATCGACCAGCGCTAGTGGGATCTGTCAGTGGCCTACGAGCGCGCCGACCTCCACGAGCAAGTCGAGCACGCCAAGCGCCTCGCCGAGCGCGGCTCGGACTTCTGAGCAGCTTCCTTGGTCGCTCGACCGCTCGCTTCGCTCAGGAGTCGCCGTCGTCGCTCGGCCGACGGGAGCCAAGAGGAGCAGGGAGCACCGGCTGCTCTTTTGTCGCCTCGTCTTCTGGGAGAGAAGACCACACGATCGAGCCGGTCTCCCTATCTCGAACGGCGATTTCGTTTTCGGGGCCCACTTCGAAAGTCCCCCAGCTTCCCGTTTCTACAGTGTCCTTAGCTTGTCGGAGAGCCGACTCGACGTCATTGAAGTGGCCACTCCACATGACTTGTTCCCCGGGGCCCACGAACATGACATCGAAGCCCGAAGGCGGCCATATTTCATACTCGACGTCGCCGGGGACAAACGACTGCAGCACCATCGTCAGCTGTTCCTGAAAAGCCTCGCGTTCCTCGTCTTCGGCCGGCAGATGGACGAGCTTCTTTAGCTCGGCGACGACTTGCCAGAGCCAGTCGGGATTCGCGCCTGGGGGAGGGGTCTTGCTCGTGATTTGAGACTGGAGGGTGTCGTCCAACAGGTCCCACGGGCTCGGAAGCGGCTCGCCGTTGCGGAAGGCGGCGACGACCTCTCGGAGCTCCGCGACCGCACCCGTCGGTGCCTCCCGCCAGGTCTGTCCGGTCAGCTCGGCTATGAGATCGAGCGCGTCCGCCGTGAACCCGGCCGCCTCGTCTTCACTCAACCACTCCTTCTCCTCAAAGCCCTTCTCACGGATCTCGAGGAGGCGCTCGCGGAGCTCGCTCAGGCGCGCTCGCAGCGGCTCGACGTCATCGACGGCATAGGCGTACCGTCCGAGCTGGGTGATCGAGGCGCCGCCGGCGTGGCGAACCAGCGCCTGTTCCCAGCTCTCCCCAGAGCGGGGAGCCGCCTCGTCGATGGAGCGCTCGAGGTAATCCTCGAATTTGGCCCGGTCGGCCTCGACGTCGACGGCGGGGAAGCCGGCGACTTCGAGTTCGGCCCGGTCGATCTGGACGCCATCCCCCTCTTCTTCGCCATCCACCCGCAGCGCAAAAGCGCCCTCGCCGCTGCTCTGCATCGACGCGCTCCCTTCGCGAGCGGTGACCTCCCAATGGAGCGTACCGCGGACGGCCCAGCCACCTTCACTGCCGTCCTCGAGCGACGGGTCTTCGACGCTGACAGAGAGCGTCTCCACCGGGCCGAGTGACTTGCGAATACGCGGACGAAGCGCCGCTTCGAGATCGTAGGCGGCGAGAATATTTTGCGCTGTGACGGACATCAGGGCAGGCTCCGCAAAGATAACGACTTCAAAATGAGGTTATGAACGCCAACCTATCCTCTTGTGCGGTGGCGTTCAACCCCTCACTCCAAGCGCTCGAGACGGCACGCCCTCCAAAAACTCACCGAGCTCCTCGTAGGTCCGGCCGAGCAGGATGCGCTTGGCGGGAACGATGAGCTCGAGGGACTCCTCGAGGCTGACCCAGCGCAGCTCGTCGAATTGGGCGTCGGGCCCTTCGTTCAAGCTGATGTCGTCGGTGGGGCCGGAGCACTCCAGCAGCCCAAAGGTCCCAGGCACCCTACAAGCCAGTTTCTACGCGGCCGATCGCCCGGTCGCTGCTCGTGGAATCAACTCGGAGCCGCTCGGAATGCCCCGGCGAAACGTGGAATCTTGTCGAGCCGGTGTGGCAGTAACACTATACCGAGGGCGATGTTGGGACGCCTCCACAGCACAACTTGTTCAACGCTGCCTCACGCCCTATTCTGTGACCACTCGTCGACCTATTGGGGGGCATCAGCACTCGGACCGTGATTCTAAAACCAAATACATCATCGCCGTTTTCCCGACGCCCCATGACCGCGTTGACGCTCTTATTCGTCGCGCTCGCGCTGGGTTGCAGCGACGCTCCCGCCGACCATGACGACGTCGGCAGCGCGTCTGATGCTGTCGACGAATACTGTGTCGATGAGCCCTGCGTGCTCTTCACAATTAATGATAATGCCTTGCTCGGCGGCGTTCACTTCGTCGACCTCGCCGAGCCGGATAGCTCCACTCGCTATGACAATACGGCTCGCTACGGGGCAGCCCGTACGTCTGCGATTCGACTAACCTCTGCGCTCGACGCGATCGTGGTGCTGCGTGACGTAGGGGGTGGCTCTCACACCCTCTATCGCATCGAGCTCGACGAGCCGGGCTCAGAGGTCGCCATCGCCACCGACTTTCCACGCGGAGATCTCTTCCGAGTGCCCGACTCCGAATATATGCTCGGACGCCTCACCACGACCAACGGCAGGGTCTTCAACATATATAGTTTCGTACCCGACCAATCGTTGGCGCTCGAGCGACTCCACCCGCTACTCGAGCCGAACGACGGCGTAACGGAAGAGTTGCGGGACCTCGAATCCCTGCAGCGCCATGAGGTCAGCGCCGACGGTCAGACGGTCGTTGTCGGCCTCCATGCCATCCCTGAGGGGACGATGCGGCTGGATTTCGAGCTCTGGCGCTCCCCGGTGGACGCCTCCTCCCCGCCCGAGAAGCTCGACGTCGATGAGGGCCAATACGGCGACCCTCAGATATGGAGCATCAGTGACCATGCAAATGCTCGTGTGGGATTGATTCGGACAACCGAAGACCAACGCCGCCTCGAGATCGGGGCGCTGGACGATTGGCCAAATCTTCAGGAAGTTGTCGCCACAGGTGTCACCGACGGCCAACTCGCCGGCTTTGATTGGGCGCCCAACCGCGACGAGCTCCTGTACTTAACCGCCGACCGGCAGGCCACCTACGTCAACCTGGTCGATATTGAGACCCATGAGCCGATCGTCGACAAGGTCGAGGTGGTAGACGGAACCGCCGACTGCAAGATCTTCGACCTCGCCCCCTCCAAAACTATATGCTGGGCGTCCCCGGCCTATGGCGCCGGCGGGACCACGGTGATGATCGAACGCGACGCCCCGACCTCCACCGTCGAGATACTCGATCGGTCGCTCATCATACCCACAGCCGATTATGACAAGCCTAGCTTCGCCGAGTTCGGCCCCCGGGGACGCTACCTGTACTTCAGAACGTTTCGCTGGGATAACGGCGCCCTCGAGCGCGTCGACACCGAGCCTCCTCATGAGGTTAATGAGGTCCTGCCGACCGGCGATCAGTCCGGCGACTTGACGAGCGTCGGGTTCTCCGACGGGCGCGACTGGATCGTGTACACACTCCAAGACACAGACGACATCACCCACCTCTACGCGGTGCGCTTCGACGCGCTCGACGCTCCCATACGCTTGGGCAGCGGCACCCCCGAACATCCCGACATCACGTGGAGCATCGCCGGCGGCGAGTGAGTGGGCCCTGTCGGCGCCTGAAACGGCGTCGCTTCGGGGGCTGGCACCTTGCTCCCGGCGCCACCGTCCGCCTGCGTGATCCCGCTCAGCTCTTGCTCTTATCCGATTCCCTCGACCGCTTTTTGAATCGCACCACGCTCTTCTCTACGCTCTGATCGTCCCAGCTGTTTACGATTCAGTGATTCGATATTGGGGAGAACCGCAATGATGTCCGATTCGCAACGCTCGCACGCCAGTTTCGTCTGTCTCATCGCCCTGGTCACCGCTTTGGCCGGCTGCGGCGCGTTCGGCGACGTGCCCGTCGGTGAGGTCGACGTCTGCTTCAAGGCTCCGGGGGACTACGACGAAGAGGCCGACCCGGCGGAGCAATTCCAGCAGGTGAGCGAGAATCTCTCCAGTGAGGTGATCTTCGATCGGCCCGCCGACGAGGTCGAGAACCTCGACGTCCATTGTTCACCGACGCGGGTGCTCCGGGTGCGCGCCAATAATCAGGTCTGGACGGTGGGATACGCCGCGCACGACGAAGATGGCGCCGACATCACTCCCGACCCCGGGCTGTCCGAGGGCGACTCGATTCGCCTGGTCCTCGAGCGGGACTTGCCCTGGTGGACCGAGCACGCCTTCGCGGTGGTCGAATCGGGTCAACTCGGGCTCGCCATGAACGACGGCCGGGGCGCCCGGCTCCCGGCCGACGCGATCGAGGGGCTCAGCGTCGAAGAAGGCGAGACCTACGGTCTGGTCGACAACGATTCGATTGGCTGTGGCACCATCGAGGCCCAGCGCCTGGTCTTCAGCGCCGAGTCAACCCGCCGCCTCGACTCTGCCGAACGAGGCACCCTCGCGTTGCCTTCAGGCCAGATCAACATCATGAACGTCGGCTCGTACGACTACGATGAGGACGACTGCGAGGACAACACCGACCAGGACGCGTGGATGGCGTGGCGGTAGTTGAAGTGGGCGCTGGTAGCAGGACTCGAGCGCCCCCTGTTCACCCCGATTGGCCGTCCTACTGCCCAACCTCAGACAGCGCACGGGGGCGAGCTAAACACAGCGCTCCACAGACTAACGAGTGTCGGGTCAATCGGCTTTGGCAGCAACACGGTGCCAGGGGCGATGTTGCAGCAACACGGTGCCAGGGGCGATGTTGAGACGCAGAAACACGGTGCCAGGGGCGATGTTGAGACGCCGTTCAAGACGGCACGGGGTCGACGAGCTCCTCGTAGGTCCGGCCGAGCAGGATGCGCTTGGCGGGGACGATGAGCTCGAGGGACTCCTCGAGGCTGACCCAGCGCAGCTGGTCGAATGGGGCGTCGGGCCCTTCGTTCGGGCTGATGTCGTCGGTGAGGCCGGAGCACTCCAGCATGAAGAGCGTCTGCTCCCGGCCTAGATACTCCTCGGTGGGCTGGCAATACGGCTGGTGCACCGCCGGGCCGTGGCCGACGAGTCGGCACTGCTCGCGTGGGCGTTCGAGGCCGAGAGTATCGGCGACCTCGCGCCACATCGCCTCCTCGTGCGACTCGCCGTCGAGCACATCACCCGCGGGAAATTGCCACGCATAATCGCCGCCGTCGCTGCGCCGGCACATCAGGACGCGGCCGTCGTGTCGGCGAAGAATCGCGCCTATCTGTTGGCGATATGCCGTCATTTTATTCGACCTCTTTTGCGTCAGCCAACATGCGGTCGTCTGCGCCGCCACCTTTGAAGCGTACGTCGACGACCACGCCTTTGTGGTCGGAGACCACGTCGGGCAGCACCTCGTAGCGGGTAAACTCGAGCTCCGGGGAGACCAGCACCCAGTCGAGCCGCTTGAGCGACCCGAAGGTCGCCAGATCCTGGGCGGCGGGGCGGTAGGCCGACAACCCGAGTTGCTCGGTCATGTATTGAAACGGCCACGCGTTCCAGTCGGTGTTGAAGTCGCCCATGAGCACGACCGGTCGGTCTCGGCGCGAGACGACCTCGACGAGCTGCTTGATCTGCTTGTAGCGATTCGTGTCGCTGGCAAAGTCCAGGTGCACTGAAGCCACGTCGACCAACTGGCCGTCGAGCTCGACGGTGCTCACCGAAAAGCCCTTGGGCGGTGTGGCCGAAGATTGCTCGAATGTGTGTACGCCGGGGTCTCTGAGCTCGCGTCGGCTCAACAGCGCCGTGCCGTAGCTCAGTCCCATCCCGCCGACGTGCTCGCCGCGAATGCGCCAGCCAAAATCGGCCCGGTCGGCCAAATACTCCACGTGGTCGAAGTCGCCGCTCCACACCGACGGTCCGTCGGCCTCCTGGCAGGCGACCACGTCGGGCGCCTCCCGGTCGAAGATCGTGGCCACGCGGTCCAGGTTCTCGGTGATGTCGGTGTCCGACAAAAACGCCTGGTGAAAGCCGTCGGAGCGGCCGTGCGCCAGGTTGAGCGTCATGACGCGCAGCGTGTTTCGATCCGCCTGCTCCGCCGATGCGGCTTGTTCGGCCAACGCGCCGTCGACCATCTCGACCTGAGCTATGGGCGTTGCTGAGACGCACCCGCCCACTGCTAATGATACGGCGAGCGCGCCAAGGACTACATAATGTCGCACGAAGGAACCTGCTGTCGGTGTCGGTTTCAGCTACAAAAGCCAGCTAACACCGTACCTTATTCCGCCGGCCAACTAAATCAGTCGCCCGAAGGCAGCGCATCGACCGGCTCGGAAGTGGGCGGCTCGTCGTAGCAGAGCAACTCGCATCGCTCCTCGGCCTGC
Source organism: uncultured Bradymonadales bacterium (assembly GCA_964386725.1). Classification (GTDB taxonomy): domain Bacteria; phylum Myxococcota_A; class Bradymonadia; order Bradymonadales; family Bradymonadaceae; genus CAYLTX01. The sequence goes on from CAYLTX010000001.1 coordinate 33,907, forward strand.
TCGTTGTCCCGAATGCGCGAGTCGTGGACGACGATATCGGTCTCCTCCTGGCGTACCAGGCCGACCTTGTTGCGGGTGATGAGGCTGTCGGTCAGGCTCGCCGCGGCGTTGGAGACCACGATGCCGTGGCGCTCGTTGTTGCGCACGACGGTTCGGACAAATTCGATATCGGATTGTTGGAGCAAAAACGCCCCGTCGCCAAAGCCCAGCGTGCCCACGGCGGTGTCTGCAATCACCAAGTCGGCGCACCGGCCGTGGGAGCCGTCCCAGGCGGCCAGTCCGAGGTGGTGATTGCTCGACAGCCACGCACGCGTCAGGTCGATCTCGGAGTTCTCCTGCATGACGATGCCTTCCCCGAACTTCTCGTCGCTGAGCTGGGGCTGAGTCTCGAGGACGACGATATCGCTCAACGTGGCGTTCGTGCCGTCGCCGTGGGTCCACAGGCCCGAAGCTCGATTGTGCTGCAGCCATCCACGCTCGATGGTCAGCCCCGCCCCGTCGTGGGCGAGTATGCCGCTGCCGACGGCGTCGTCGTCCGCCTGCGGCTGGGTGTCGGTGACCGTGATGTCGGTGAGCTCCATCGACGTCCGGGTGCCGAAGCCCTTGATGCCCACCACTCGATTTTGATGCACATGACCCCGCCTCACCCGCAAGGTCGCGCCGCCGTGGACGTGGGCTCCGAACCCGCGCGCGTCGTCCTTATCGGCCTGCGTACGAGTAATGAGCGCATCGTGCAGCTCCACTTCGGTGTCGCTGTCTGCAGCGACCAACCCTGCCGTGCGGTTATCGTCCACCCACGCTTCTTCGAGGTATAATGCGGCGCCGCCGTCGACCTGCACACCGATGCCTCCCGAGCCGTCGGCCGCCTCCGGCTGCGTGCCGCGCAGTAGAATCTGCGAGGCGGTGAGCGAGGACTGCTCGCCACGCACTGCGAGTCCGATGGTGCGGTTTGCGTCGAACCGAGCACGCCGAATCTCGGCGCTGGCCCCGCCGGTCACCGTCATCCCCTGGCCGTATCGGTCGTCGGCCTGCTGAGGCCGGGTCGCCTCGACGGCGATATCGGTCAGATGCGCGGTGGTTCCGCCGCCCTCGACCATCACGCCGCCGAGGCGGTTGTCGCGCACGAGAACACGCTCCAGGCGCAACTCGGCGCCCTGTCCGACCACGACTCCCGCGCCGAAGCTACCGTCAGCGGCCTGTCGGCGCGTGCCGACGATGCCCGCGTCGACGACTTCGACGCTCGTCTGCCCACCCTGGACGAGCAGGCCGACGGCGCTATTTTGCTCCAGCCAACCGCCCGCGAAGTCGAGCGTGGCGCCATCGCTGACGTGGATGCCATAACCGGCGGCCCCGTCGTCGGAGCGCGACTCGGTGCCGGTGACGACCACCTCACGAGCGCTGACGCCGCCCGGGCCTCCCTGGACGTTGATGCCCTCGAACTCGGCCGACTCGACGCGCACCCCCTCCAGTTGATTCATACCCGCCGGGTCGACTACCGACACGCCCGGCTCACCGCCGTTGACGGTGAGGTCGGCCACCAGCGCGCCCCCTATCTGTGAGAGGCTGAGCCCCGCTTCGGCAGATTCGACGGACTCGGAGCCCGCCCGAATCGTCGTCGCCGAGACGCAGGCGCCGAGCAACGCGATGTCGGCATCCAGCGTCACGCCGCCGCTAAATTCACCAGCAGATAACGCGACGATGTCTCCGTCCACAGCGCCAGACAACGCCTCGGCGAGCGGGGCCGGCTCGGCTCGAGTGCCGGCGGCGCCGGCCTGAGCATCCGGGGCTACGTAAAAGATCCGGCCGTCGAAGCCGTCGGCGCGCTGGCGGATACTCTGCTCTTGGCCCCATAGGTCGCCGTCAGCCGGATCGCCGTCATTTGGACAAGCGCTGCCCTGCTGGACGCACCCGGACTCACCCGGCAACGCCATCGTGCCCGCCGCGCAGTCCTCTGGCACCGCGGGCGCCCGACAGACGTCGTAGCCGGTGACCTGAGCAGGCAAAAGCTCGCCAAATTGCTCGCCGTCCCACGCCGGCTCGCTTTGCCATCCCTCGGGGCAATCCCAATCGCTCAGCGTCGGTGACTCGGCCCTGCAGATCCCCTGCCCCTCGAACCCCTCGCCGCCGGCGAAGACGCCGCTGGGGCACGCCTCCTCCGGGGTGCTCTGCGGGGCCTCTCGCCCGGTGTCGCCCGCATCTGCCAGGTCGGCGTCGGACGGGTCGGCGTCGGAGTGGCCAGCCTCAGAGTGGCCAGCGTCGAGTTGTTCGGCGCCGCCCTCGACGTCGGGATCACATCCCAGAGCTGCCACGGCCACACAAACCACCGACAGAAACACCACTCGAAATGGGGTAAACACTCGTATTCGACTCATCAACTCCAGCTCCCACCTGGCATAAAATCTTCGCTTGAGACGTCACTCTAGCACGCTGCTCCGAACACTGCACATGATGAGCGCTCGGGTGAGAAATTCCAGAATGACTCCGTATACTAAAAATATAAAAATCAATTGCACCGCCGTTCGCCTTTGCCGTATGGTCGGACCGTCATCAGACATGACGTATACCCTCCACTGGGGATGGATTTAACGCACAGTGCATTAATCTGAGCGTATACTCCCGGGCCTATCAACCTGGTGATACGCTCGAAGGACGTAGGGTGATCGAGCAGCGCGACATCGAACAATTAAAGTCTCTCATCATCGAGGGGCGGCTGGACACCGACACCGCCGGCCGGCTGTTGGCCGAACGCTCCCCCGAGCAGGCCGAGCATTGGCGCGAGCGGCTCGAGCGAGCCATCACTGATATGGAGAGGGACAATACCCTCGTCGGGCCGGCGAGCTTCCCGACGGTGGTACACCACAGCGAGGACGGGACGGCCGCAGCAGCACCGGCGTCCCTGGAGGAACTCTCCGAGGCGAGTCCACGCGACAACCTGCGGGACACCATCCGTGACACCTCCTACGGCAAATTGCCCGGCAATGAGCGCTACGTCCTGCAGAAGCGATTGGGGCGCGGCGGCGCCGGCGAGGTCTGGTTGGCTCGAGACCAATTCCTGCGCCGAGACGTCGCCCTCAAGATTCGGCTCGGCGAGCCGGTTACCGACGTCATCGACCGATTCATCTACGAAGCTCAGACCACCGGGCGCCTGGGCCACCCGGGCGTCGTGCCGGTCTACGACGTGGGCACCCTCCCCGACCAGCAGTGGTTCTACACCATGCAGCTCATCGAGGGGAAAGACCTGCGCGAGGTGCTCAACGATCTGATCAAAGGCGACGAGCAGACCCGGCAGAGCTACCCGCTGCCGCGGCTGCTGCACATCTTCTCGCAGATCTGCTTGACGATCGCCTTCGCCCACGACCGCGGCGTCATCCACCGCGACCTCAAGCCCGCCAACATCCTGCTGGGCACCTACGGCGAGGTCTACGTCGCCGATTGGGGGCTCGCCAAATGCATCGATGACGCGCACCAACGGGAATTCGAGTCCCGGCCGGGCAAGAATACCGAAGAGGGCAAGCTCATGGGCACCGCCCACTATATGTCGCCCGAGCAGGTCGAGGGTAAGATCAGCGAGATGGGTCCGCCGACCGACGTGTACAGCCTCGGGGCCATCCTCTACGAGATCCTGACGCTTCGGACGCCCTTCGAGGGGCACTCGGTGATCAACCTGCTGTATAAGGTCGCCACCCAAGAGCCGCGCGATCCTCGTGAGGTCGCCCCCGAGCGCAACATCCCCGTGCAGATGGCCGAGTTGGCCATAAGGGCCATGAATAAGCAGCCCGACGAGCGAATGAGCGCGAAGATGCTGGCGCGGGAGGTCGAGGACTTTTTGGACGGGGTCAAAGAGCAACAACGCCGCACCGAGCGCGCCGAGCGCCTGCTCGAGCGCGCCCGGGACCTGCACGAGCAATACCGGCAACGGCGCGACGAGCTGCAGCGCCGCAGCAGCGAGCTCGAAGAGGCCCTGGCCAGCCTGACCCCGGAGGTTGGGCTGACCGAGCGCTTCAAGTGTTGGAACGAGGAGCGCGAGCTGACCGAGCTGGAGCTGGCCGCCGAGGAGATCTACTCGAAGACCGTCCAGGCCGCCCGTCAATCGCTCGAATACGAGCGGCTCCCGCAGGCGCGCCAGCTGCTCGCCGACCTCTTCTGGCACAAGTTCTCGGACGCTCGCCACGCCCGCGACGAGGTCGGCGCGCTGTATTTTCGCTCGCTGGTCGACCAATACGACACCGGCAAATACGAGCGTCGGCTGACCGACAACGCCGAACTCGAGGTGAGCATCGAGCCGGCCGAGGCGGAGTTGCGTCTGGAGTCTCAGATGCCGGTCGGCCCGGTCCTGACCGCCATGGAGATCGACTTCGAGCCGGGAGCATCGACGCTTCCCACCGGCTCGTATGTGCTGCATGCATCGGCGCCGGGCAGGCAACCGGCGAGCTTTCCGATCTTGCTCGAGGCTAACGAACCGGCCCGTTTCGACATCCAGCTTCCGGAGACGCTCGGGACCGAAGAATTCGTCTATATCACCGGCGGGACCTACACCATCGGCGGTGACGACCTCGCCCCGCGCAGCCACACCGAGCAGCAGGTCGATATCGACTCGTTTTTTATGGGACGATACCCGATCACATTGGCCGAGTATTGCGAGTTCCTCAACGCGCTGGCCCAGAAAGACTTCGACAAGGCCCGCGGCCATTCGCCGCGCTCGCCGGACTCGGGAACCTATTGGTTGAATATCGACGAGGAAGACAAGCGCTTCTCGGTGCCCACGGCCGACGAAGACGGGGACGCCTGGGATCCCGATTGGCCGGCGCTGATGGTCAATTGGTACGACGCGAACGCCTACTGCCAGTGGCGCAGCGAGCGCGACGGCTGCAACTACAGGCTGCCGACTGAATTCGAGTGGGAGGTCGCCGCGCGCGGCAAGGACCGGCGTTATTTCCCGTGGGGCAACGGCTTCGACCCGACGCTTTGCCGGATGGTCGACAGCACTCCCGGAAAGCCCATGCCGACGGCGGTCGGCTCCTATCAATTCGACGAGTCGCCCTTCGGCGTGCGCGATATGGCTGGACTGGTCATCGAATGGACGAGCACGCGCGACGACGACTCCGAAACGCCGCGATATATCACGCGCGGGGGCGGCTACGGCTCCCCGGCCAACTCGTGCCGCGCGGCCTCCCGACGCTCGAACGTCGCCGACCGCATCGTCCGGTTATTCGGATTCCGCATCGCACGAGACCTCTGAAAATTCAGCTCAATGTATCTAGGTGGTGGATCATGGTTCTTCGACACGGCTCAATTGCCCTCACGGCGCTATTCGCGGTGGCCATCGGGCTGAGCGCCTGCTCGTCCAACGGCGCCGGCAAAGAACCGGGCGACACCGAGGCTGCCGTCGACTCGGGGCCCGGCGCGGATACCGGCGATCAGAGCGGTTGGAACACCTCCTTCGACCTGAAGAGCGGGAGCGCCTCGGCGGGCGAGTCGGCCGAATGCGAGCGACGATTCCACGACGTCACCGACGAGGCCATTCCCAACGACTGGGAGCGCATCTACGTCGACGCGGCCGCCGATGAAACCGGCGACGGCTCCACGGACGCGCCCCTCGATAATTTGGCGAGCGCACTCGAGGCCGCCTCCGAGGAACCCGCCGTCATCTTATTGGCCGCGGGCGACTATGAGTGGCCGGCCGAGACGGACGTGAGCCAGTCCCTGGCGCTGTCGGGCACCTGTGCCGCCGAGGTCCGCCTGACCGGCCCGCAGGAGGCGCCGGTCGTCGCTGCGTCGGACATCGAGCGCCTCGGCGTCTTTCGTCTCCACATCGACGGCGGCAGCCGCAGCATCTCGGCCAACCACGTCAATTGGGTGCGCGTCCACCAGGCCAGGTTGACCGGCGCCGAACAGGCCGGTCTCGTCGTCCAATCGGTGGGCGCTGCCGAGGTCACCGACACGACCCTGGCCGAGATGACGACTCGAAACGTCGTCGCCATCGACGCGGCTATCGGCCTGCGGCGCACGCTCATCGGCCCCGGCGGCGAGACCGGTCTGGTGGCGACGAGCTCCCAGGAAGATCTCACGTCCTGTGACGACTCGATCAGCCCCATCTGCCCGTATGGCAGCTTCGTGTTGCTCGACGAGACCTACGTCCGAGGCGTTCGCCTCAAGGGCGTCCAGATCGACCACGGGTTGCTCCGAGTCAAGAACTCGCGCATCGACGAGGTCCCGGCTGGCGCCCAAGCCGAGCCGGCTTCGGCTGCCGGCATCCACGCCATCCAGAGCTTCGCGGTGATCACCGACGCGTCGGTCGTCAGCGGCGTCGACGGCTCCGGTGTCCTCTTGGAGAGCAGCCGCGCGCACCTCGACGACCTCCTGGTCGAGGACTCCGCCGGCCGCGGCGTCTGGTCCCGGCGACTCGCCCCGGACGACGAGCAGCTGCTGACCACCGGCTGGACGGGCACCGACGGAGAGCAGATGTTTCCGGGCGCTGATTGGTTTCCCGGCGCTGACTGGTTTCCTGGCGCAGATTGGTTCCCCGGCGCCGACTGGTTCCCCGGCGCTGATTGGTTCCCCGGCGCCGATTGGTTCCCCGGCGCCGACTGGTTCCCCGGCGCCGATTGGCTGGCAGACCCGGACAGCCTCCCCGCGGAGATGCAACCCGACAGCGAAGCGCTGTCCTCGGAGATGGGGCTCCATCACTGGGCGCGCGTACAGATGAGCGACGTCAGCGCCATCGCGAATACCGGCGCGGGCATCGCCATCGAGGACCACGCCGCCAGGCTCGATCGGCCCGTCGTCGAGGATACTCGAGGCTCAGATTCGGTGGGCATCTTGGTCCGCACGGCCTCCCCCGCCCCCATCACCGAGCCCGGCGCGAGCACGGTCGCCTTCACAGAAGTCCACGAGCCGAGCGTGCGCGAAAACGAGGGCATCGGCGTCCGGCTGGGCAGCACGCTGCTGCGCAGCAACGACGCCGACGGAGATTACTTCTTCGACGGCATTCGCGTCGGACTCACCGACGGCCAGGTCTCCGACAACGCCGGCCCCGGCATATTCCTATCGCAGGCCGGAGGAAGCCTCGACGCCATGGAAGTGCGCGCCAATAAGGGCGTGGGCATCTGGTCGGCAGCCTCGGTCACCAGCATCGAGGACACGGTCGTCGCCGACACCGCCCTCGGCGAAGTCTCCGGCCGCAGCGGCCCCGTCGAGGCCGGCGACGGCATCGTCGTCGAGGGTAACGACAGCTTCCGAACCCGGATCGTCTCCGCCTACCTGGGCGGCACCTCGGTCACCGGCTCCGAGCGCGTCGGCCTCCTGGTCATCAGCGACCAACACCCGATCAGCGCCCAGCTCGACTTCTCGGCCGGAGAGCTCTCCACAAACGCCCGCGACGCCGTCGTGATCGGCGATCCCAGTGATGTCGAGGCCACCGACGTGACCCTCGAGGACGCCTCGACCGACGAGGTGCCGCCGCCGTCAGCGCCGTGAGGATTTGGGGCTTAGGGCTTGGGGAACGGCGGGCTTGGGGCTTGGGGAACGGCATTCAGGTTCGCGGCGCCTGCTATTAAGGGCGCGAACTGCGCGCGGCCATTTAGGGGCTGCCTTCGATGCGGCGCCTCGATTGCCGCAGCCGCATCGAAGGCAATCTCGGGCGCCCAGGGGCTCCGGGGAACCGACTCATAAATGGCCGCGCCCGCCTTTCAGGGCGCCCCAAATAGACGGCGCCCAGCCCCTGCAAGGCGCACTCTCCAAACAAAAACCCCGCACCATCCCGAGAAAAGCGACCGACCCTCCACCCCGCTACTTTCCTTAGCCAAACCAACAACTTAGACAGCCCATCCAATCAGCTCGTCGCACCTCCCTGCAAAAAAACACGCAACGATCCGCCCTCTTTTGCCGATAACCATAATGAGGAGACCAGGACGACCGACCAACCAAAGACCAACACGGAGACATCGACATGAGCAACTCACAAAGACCCCGCCACCGCCGATTCCCCCTCGCCCGGCTCGAGCGTCGAATCGACGAGATCCTCGAGCAGCGTTGCCGCTTCGAGCATATGGCCGCGCCGCTGCAGACCTGGGCAGAGAAGTGGTCCACGGGCACGCTCGAACGCTGGCTGCACCTGGACAACCTGCCTCTCGAGGAGCGCGAGCGGGCGCTGATCGCCCTCGCCCTCCAGGCCACCGCAGAGGCCGGCGCGGTCATCGACGCCTACTCGCCGGGCGGCCGCGGCGAGGCGCATAAAGTCCTCTACGGCGTCGTGAAAATCGAGTGGGCGCAGCGCCATCGGGCGCGCGGTGTCGGGCACCTCAAAAGACGAAGTCGTATAGCATAAAGCTCATGCCGGCGGCGCCGACCAGGCAGGCGACCTGGTCGCCGCGGCGCAGCCGGCCCTCCTGGCGGGCTAGATACAGACCCATGGGCACCGAGCCGCTGCCGATATTGCCCAGGCGGGTATAGAGCTGGAAGATCTTCTCGAAGGGAAAGCCCGAGCCCTTGCTAAACCGCTCGCAAAGGGTGCGGGAAGGGGCGTGCGGGAAGAGGATCGACGTCCGCGCTCGCCTGTCAGGAGCATCCGAGCCGAATTGCTCCCACAGCTTCAGGCTCGCGGGGACCGCGGCGGCGTGCATGCGCTGGGCAAAGGAGCGAAAGACCTGCGTCTGATGCGGCCCCTCGATGATGTCGGGTGCGTAGCCGGACGCCCAGGGCAGCCCGACCACGCAGGCATCGGCCAGCGAGGTGTCGGTGTGGCATCGATAATTCCAGTGGTCTCCGCCGGCCTCCAGGACCACCGCGGTCGCGCCCTCTCCGAGCGTATAAGCGGGCAGCCGCCAGCCGAGCTCATCGACGCCCCCCGGCCTGAAGGTCGCCCGCACATAACTGCTTCCGTGCACGCAGAACTCGCCGACCGCGATGAGCGCGTTTTTGGCGCGGCCGGTCTCGAGGTACATCTGAGCGATGTCGGTCGCTCGCGAGAAGGAGTTGCACGCCTCCAACACATCGAAGCAATCGTCCGGGTCGAGTCCGGTGGACTTGGCCAAAGTGTAGGATTCAGCGGGCTCCAAGAACCCACGACTCACCGCCGCATAGATGAAGAGATCGACCTCGTCGTGGGCGAGGTCGGCGTCGGCCAGGGCCTCGTCGATGGCGCCCTGCAGCAGGTCGACGGGCCGCTCGTCGTCGGCGAGCCAATAGCGTGTCTCGGCGCCGCTGAACTCGAGGAGTTTGCGCGCGACCTGCAGGTAGCTCTTCTCGCCCTTCGGACCGAGCTCGTGCCCGGAGCCCGCGATCTCCGCCAATACATCGTCGTTGCTCACCTCCCTCGAGGGAAGCTCGAGCCCCATTCCTCTGATCCGCATGACTGCCCTGGCCGCTCCGCATTAAATCGAACGCGGTGTTCTAACACGAAACGAGGCCACGTTTCGAGAGGCAGACCGAGTTTCGGAAATCTTTGATTAAGGGGATGCAGGATCTTGCACTATGTCGAGCATCGGTCGATCTGCATAATGCCAATTGTCGACAAGGAATCAGCCGAGGATTCTCGTATGAACGCAAAGCTACTCATCGACGCCGTCGTCAGACAGACGACCGTATTGGTCGCCCACCTCGCCACTTCGGCGGGCCTGCGCGCGCCGCTGGCTCATATTGCCAACTCGGTCTTCCTCGAGCTCGCCGAGGAGCTGTCGTCTCAGGGGGTCAGCCGCAAGGTCCAGGCCGATATGTTCGGCATGGCGCTTCGCACCTACCAGTCCAAGATACGGCGGCTATCGGCCAGCAAGGATGACGAACACGAGTCCGTTTGGAAGGCTGTTTTCGAATATATTCGGGCCGAAGAGGTCGTCCCCCGCGCCGAGGTGCTCCGCGAGTTTTACGCTGAGGACGAGACCGTGGTGCGCGGCATCCTGTGGGATCTGGTCGAGTCGGGCCTCGTCTTCCAGAAGGGCCGCGGTGTGGGGACCGTTTATCGACTGGCGAGCGACGCCGATATGAAGAAGGTCGCCGGGCGTGACGCAAAGACGGCTGCCGTGCCCATGGTCTGGCTCAACGTCTATTTGCACGGGCCCGTCAGCCAAGCCGAGCTCCGTGAGTTGGTGGACCTCGAGCCGCAGCTCATCTCTCAGACGCTGACGGCTCTGGTCGACGACGGGAGGATCTGTCGCGAGGAGTCCGACGCGGAGGCCGTCTTCACCTCCGAAGTCTGCGTGGTTCCAATGGATGATCCCGCCGGATGGGAGACGGCCTTCTTCGACCACTTCAACGCGGTGGTCACCGCCGCTTGCGTCAAACTTCGCAACGTCCGGCTGCGCTCGTTACCCTCGGACCTCGTCGGCGGCAGCACCTACTCCTTCGATATCTGGAAGGGACATCCCTTCGCCGAACGCGTGCTCGGGCTGCTGCGCGAAACCCGCGCGGAGATGTCAGCACTTCGAGAAGATGTCGACCAATACAACCAGGAGAATAAGCCTTCGGATACCCTCACCTCGAAGGTGACCTTCTACTTCGGCCAATCGGTCATCGGTGAGGATGACTCCGACGAACTTACTGCTTTGAATGAATGATGGAGGAATGGAGATGATGAAGAAACTGGCCCTTTTGAGCACCGTGATCTGTGCCTGTGTTTTTGGATGCTCGGACAACTCATCCGACCCCGATACGGGCAGTGAGACCCACTGGATATCGTGCGAGACCGACTCCGACTGCCCCAGCGACCAGCAGTGCATCGATGAGCGATGCGCTCCCAACGACGATGGCGACGTCCCTGACTGGCGCCGAGCGCTCGATGATGTCCAAGATGCCGACGCGATCTTCTCGTTGGCGTTTATGGACTCGCAGACGCCACTTTTGACCGGGAGTTTTCTGCCCGGGGCCGGCGACCAACCCTGCGAGACCTTTGTTGATTGGGTCCAAGACGGACCGCCCGAGGACCTCTGGATCATCAATTTCGACACCAGCGGCACCGAGCCCGGCCAATATGAAATCAAAGAGGACTTCGACGAATATGAGCCGAACACCGCCGGGCTCATCGTGATGGAGGTGGCCGAAGGCCCGTCGAACACCTCCGTCCACGCCACCGGCGGCACCATCACCGTCACCGAGGCTCCCGCGGATCACGAGGATTGGGACGCAGGTGTGGAGTTGCAGGCGCATATCGAGGCCGAGTTCCCCGACGAACCGATGCGTGTAGTGGGTTGTGAGGGTGATATGCCCGTGGATGGGGGCTACCAAGAAGTCTGCACTTGTGAAGACGCCGAAGGGAACCAGTCTACGTGCAGGCGCAAGGAGGGTGAGGACCCGTGCTGCGAATCTTCCGGAGAGGTCACGGTGTTCGAGGTCGACGTCAGCGCCGAGCAATGTGGCTACTTATGCTACTACTCGACGAACTCCGACCAGACCTGCGAGGGCATTACGCCGGCCGAGTAGATGGCGCCTAGCCCTTGCAAGGCGCACTCACACCCTACCGGCTGCGCACATAGTAGAATCCCGAAAACGGCACGGACAGCCCGGCCGTAAGCGACCAGCCGTGGTCGAAGTCCCAATTCCAGCGTGCGTACGTGAGTTCCAAGAGACGAAGCGTGAGTTGGGAGCCGTGCTGATCGATGGCGGGTTGGTAGGTCCAGCCGGCGCCGATATTCGCCAGCCCATGGCCGCCGAAGACCTCGGTGTAGAGGCGGGCCTCCCCGTCGTCATGCGAGGTATAGGGCAACCCGCCGACAGCGATGCCCAACATCTGGTCGGGGATCGGCCATGGGCCAAGCTTGGCTCTCCACAGCTCCGAGCTCGTGCCGATGCTGGTGGTGAGCTCGCCGCCCAGTTGCAGCGCGAATTCGCCGTCGCCGTCGACCCACATGCCGCCTGCCTCGATGAGGCCGCGTCCGACCAATGACAGGTGCATCGCGCCCGGGTCTGCGGGTTTGACCCGCTCGGGCTCGTCGGTCTGGGGCGGCGGATCGGCGACGTCGACCCGGCCGGGCCGATCCTTCTCGGAGTAGTGGATATACCCGCACGAGGTGAGGCCGCAGGCCATCACCGAGACAGCGAGTAGCGCAAAGGCGTGCTTGGATTTGCTGACAAGTGGATTAATCACCGTCGCCCCCCTCGCAGCCGCCTCGCCACTGATAGTCGAGACGGACGCGTAATTCGTCTGGGCGGTCCGGGTTGCGCCTGAGGTATTCGCCCTCGCGTTCCTCGTGGGGGCCGGTGCGCTCGAGACTCGAATCCTCCGAGTCGGGGCCCCACGTCTGATGCCGATCGTCAACCTCGTCGGACCCAAATCCGTACCATAGATATTCCTCGCCCCACGGAGCCTCCCGATGCCGAGCGCGGTATTCGAGCTCGGCCGGCTGGTCGTCGACGCGCAGCTCGACGATCACCGTCGCGTCTCGCAACCCCTCGTTCCAGGCGTCTTCATTGTCGAATAGAAACGGCACGTAGATCGAGGCGTGATCGTCGACCGTGATCGACGCCACAGGCTGCGCGTCGACGACGAACTCGGCGGCATCACCCGCGTTTTCTCGCGGCGACAGATGCAATTGCGCCCGCTCGACGCCGACCGTCCGTTGCTTGCCGTCGACCACATCAAAACGCAGCACGAGGCCAGCTCCCTCCTCGCCCGACTTGGCGAACCATGGGCGGACCTCCAGGCCGGCTCGGCAGGCGACCTCGCGCTCGGCCACCTCCCAGGCAGGAAAGCTCGTCGTCGTGATGGTGAGCGGCCGCGAAGTCGCCACGCTCACCACAACGGCGAAGCCCAGCGCCGCCCACTGCGACCAGCGAAGCGACCCTTCATAACCCATTGGGCTAAGATTGCGGCTCCTCGACGCACGCGCCAGCATGAACCGACGCGCGATGAGCACCACGGGCAGGCAAAACAGGTCGGTCGCGTCCATCGTGAACACGCCCCAATATTGTTCGGCGAGGGCGTTGACCGGCCCGACGACGTTGACGGCGGCGAACCCGACCACGGTCGCGATGATGGCGGTATCGGCAATTAGACGCGGCGCATCTCGTGCCAATCCGCGTCGCTGCAGCCGACCGGCCAGCCCCGGCAATAGCCGTCCCACACCACGCGCCACAATGTAGAGAAGCGCCGCCACCAAGATTGGAAAGAAGAACAGCCCCGCCACGTCGCTGAGCTTGCCGGTCACCGCCCCCGGCAGCCAGCCGGAGCCCTTCAGGACGTGGTCGTTCACCGCGACGACGGCCACGGAGGCGAGCACGGCCGGGTGCGTCAGCAGCGCGAAGGGGGAGCGTAGCGTGGATGACGTGGTGGTTGGAGACATCGACGGGAAGTTTAGCTTAATATCCTTTTTATAAAAGGGCGGTAACTTGCGGCTATCCTACCATAGTTATGATAGTCTGGCGGGGCCGCATACCACCAAAGAGTTTCTGCTACTTCCGAGCCAACCGCCATGACGAACCCACCTCAACAACAAAATATTTTCGGCGGGAGCAGTGAGTTATTGGAATTGTGTAGGAAAACGGACTGGGAAGCCACTCCAATGGGCCCACCGGAGAGTTGGTCGGAGTCGATGCGGGCGACTGTACGGATGGTCCTCGACTCGCGCCTTCCGATGACCTTCGCATGGGGAGATGACCTCATCCAGATCTACAACGAGGGTTATCTTCAAATCCTCGGCGACAAACATCCCGCCGCATTGGGCCGGCCGGTCCGCGAGGTCTATCCGGAGATTTGGCCCGAGATTGGGCCGCTTCTCGAGGAAGTCTACACCAGCGCTGAGGCGGTCTGGCTCGAGGACCAGCGCTTGCTCATCGATCGCCGGGGGTTTGGTGAGGAGATGTATTTCACCTTCTCGTACAGCCCCGTAAAAAGCGGCGACGGCGCGATCATCGGGGTGCTGTCGTCGGCCGTGGATACCACCGCCCATGTCCTGGCCGAGCGTCGCATCGAGACGGTGAACCGACTGGCGACGACGAATTCGACCTCCTTGCGCGGGATGCTGGAAGAGTCTCTCGAGCGCATCGACGAGGCCTCCAGCGACCTGCCGGTATGTCTGGCATACGAAGTCGACGCCCCGACTCGAAGCCTCGAATTGCTCGGCTCGACGGGCGTCTCGCAGGCGACTGTGCCGACCAATGAATCCATCAGCGCCGTACTTCCGTGGGATCGTCACGCCGCCGATGCCCCCGTGATCGACCTTCCTCCAGAGACGCTCGCCACCGTTGAGGTAATCGACGACGGTCGCCCAGGCATCTCGCAGGTCGTCTGGGTACCGCTGTCGGACGGAGAGAGCCACTCCGGGTGCTGCATTGCTGGCCTCGTGGTCGGATTGAGCGAATGGCTGGCCCCGGACGCAAATTACTTGCAACACCTCGAAGACGTCAGCCGCACCCTGAGCGGCAAAATCGAACATCTACGCTATCAAAAGCTCCTGGTGGCCAACGCCGAGCGCCGCTACTCGGCGGCCTTTGAGAATTCGTTGGACGCGATGCTGCTGACGGCGCCAGACGGCGTGATCTTGGAGGCCAACCCGGCCGCTTGCGAGTTGCTCGGCTACACCGAGGGCGAGATCTGTGAGCTTGGCCGCGGCGGAATCGTCGACCAAAGCGACGAGCGTCTTCCCGCGGCGCTGGCGATTCGTCAGGCCACCGGAGAGTTTCGCGGCGAGCTCAACTACGTCCACCGCGACGGCCACTCAATCCCTTGCGAGGTCTCCTCGCGAATCTACTTCGACGCCGGCGGCAATAAGCGCACCTGTGTGATCGCTCGAGATCTGCGTCGACGCCTGGAGTTGGAGTCGAGCTTGCGCCAGGCGCAGAAGCTCGAGGTGGTCGGCAAGCTCGCCAGCGGTGTTGCCCACGACTTCAACAACCTGCTGACAATCATCGACAGCTCGGCCGAGTTTCTACTCCGCGAGGTCGAGCCAGGCTCGGAGGCAGCTGAAGATGCCCAGGTCATCCAGACCGCCGGCGAGCGCGCCACAGCTCTGACGCGCCGGCTATTGGCATTCTCGCGACACCAGGCGGTGCATTCGACCCACCTGAATCTGGCGGAGGTCGTTCACGAGGTCGACACCATTCTGCGTCCGTTGCTCGGCGAACATATCGAGGTCATCTGCTCCATCACTGCAGACCCCTGGACGGTCTACGCGGATCGGCAACGGATCGAACAAATCCTGTTGAACTTAGTGGTCAACGCACGCGATGCGATGCCCGACGGGGGCACGCTGACCATCGAATTGGCCAATGAAGAAGTCGAAGAGACGCGCCGCGGTGTATTGGGCGCCGAGCTCGAGGCCGGCCGATATGTTCGCCTCGGCGTCACCGACACCGGCGTGGGGCTTCCGGGCGACGATTGGGCGCGCCTCTTCGAACCGTTCTATACCACCAGGCAGGAGGGCACGGGCCTGGGACTGGCCACCGTCGCCGACGTGGTCCTCGAGTGCGAGGGAGGCATCTTCCTGGAGAGTGAGCCGAACCAGGGGACCCGATTCGATGTCCATTTGCCCGTCAGCCACTCCGCCCGCACCGAACAATCCGCAGATGACCGCTCCCCGAAGCCGCCCGAGCCGCTCTCCGGACACATCCTGCTCATCGAGGACCAGCCGCTGGTGCGCAAGACCACCGCGAGAGTCCTCCAAGAAGCAGGCCTCGAGGTGACCGCCGTCGCCGGAGGCAGCCAAGCGCTCGACCTGGTCGACAAACGAGGTGCGCTTGCCTTCGACCTGGTCATCGCGGACGTAGTCATGCCGCATATGAGCGGCCAAGAGGTGGTGAAACGGCTTAGTAAAATTGGGCCACAACTGAAGTTCTTATTTATCTCCGGCTACCCCGACAATTTCTACCTGGGCCGCTCCTCCGAGCTGGCCGTCGATATCCTGATGAAGCCCTATACCAGCGCCAAATTAACGGAGACGGTCCGGGCACTGCTGGAGGCCGGCTAGAATACGAGCCAGGCCACGGATCTCTCCACAAGAACAAGCTATGCGTCCTGGAACGCCAGACGGGTACCCAGCAAAATGCTCAGGCCCAAGAGCAACGCTGCGAAGTGCAGCATATTGACCGTCCATCGCTCGTTCTTTTTGACCTCCGGGATGAGGTCGGCAGCCGCGATATAGATAAAATTCCCCGCGGCAAACGGCAGTAAAAAGTCGATATCGATGCTCTTGGCGGCCACCCAAGCCAACACACCTCCCAAGGGAAACGTCAGCGCCGATATCACATTGAAGAAGAGCGCCCGCCGCTTCGACCAACCTCCGTAGACGAGGACTCCGAAGTCACCGAGTTCCTGGGGGATTTCGTGGGCAGCGGCGGCCAGCCAGGCGCTGATGCCGAGCCGGATATCGAGCACAAAGGCTCCCCCGACGGCCAACCCGCCGATCAAGTTGTGCAACCCGTCGGCTATCAACAATAGATGGCTCAGCGGAGGCGTCTCATGCTCACTCGGTACCCGGTGACAGTGGTGCCAGTGAAGGAATTGCTCGAGCAGAAAAAAGGTAACGAAGCCTGCGGCTACCCAGACGTACACCGAGCTCTGATTTCCGGCCGCCTCGACTCCCGCTGGTATGAGGTGGAATAGCGCCCCGCCGAGAAGCGCCCCGGCGGCCAGCGCGACCAGCGGCAACAAGATCTTTTCGAGCGTCCGCTCGCTCATGATCGTCGTCATCGCGCCTACCAACGCGATGGCGGCCATCGCCAAGCCCGATCCCACAATCCAAAACAACACAGCGATATCACCCACGACTGCCTCCACGTTCGGTTCGCTCTGCCTTTCCACCCATCGGGGTCTCCGCGGGGACAAACTGTCAGCCTCTCCGTGGTGACTAACTTAGAGACGTGGAGTTGTGCGACCATCACCGTATCGGTGTCGTCGGAGATAGCAATGGAATTGCGGTCAGAACCATTTTTCGACAACCAGGCCAATGAACGCTTTGGCGCGCGGGTTGAGGCGCTGCAACGGCCGGCGAGTTATCCGGGGGACGTGCGAGAGGTCGAGGCCATCGAGACGCATATGGCCTGGGTATTTCTGACGGAGTCGCACGCCTATAAGTTGAAGAAGCCGATTCGCACGCCCCACCTCGACCACACGAGCCTCGAGGCGAGACATCGCGCCTGCCAGACCGAATTGGAGCTCAACGAACGGCTGGCGGCGAGCGTCTACCTCGACGTGGTCGCGCTGGTCGAAAACGACGAGGGGATGCGTGTCGAAGCCGAGGGCCGCGCCGTCGATTGGCTGGTCAAGATGCGCCGCCTGCCGCGCCAGCTCATGCTCGACCACTGCATCCAGGCCGGCGACGTAACCCCCGATGCGATCAACCGGCTCGTCACCAAGCTCGCCCGCTTCTATGCGACCGCCGAGCCCGCGCCCCTCGAGCCTTCGGCCTACCGGCGGCATATCGCCGAGGATATCGAATCCAAGGCCGCATCGCTCGAGCAGCCGCATTACGGATTGAGGTCCACCGAAATCCAACCTGCAGTCGCAGCCCTGCAACGCTGGCTGGCCGACCACGGCCACCTGCTCGAGGAGCGTGCCGACCGCGTCGTCGACGCCCACGGCGACCTGCGCCCGGAGCACGTCTGCCTCGAGCGCGAGCCGGTGGTGATCGACTGCCTGGAATTCGACCGCTCCCTGCGCCTGCTCGACCCGGTCTCCGAGCTGTGCTTTTTGGGCCTGGAGTGCCGGCGGCTGGGCGCACCATTGATCGCAGAGCGTCTGCTCACCGACTACGCCCTACACAGCGGCGACTGGACCTCCACTCGTCTGGCCTCCTTCTACGCGAGCTACCACGCCGTCATACGCGCGGCGGTCGCCATGTGGCACCTCGACGACGACGCCGTCGAGGAGGCCGACAAGTGGCGCCGGCGCGCGCGCTGGTACCTGAATATCCCGCGTCGAGTCCAATAGCCCAGCTCCGTCGAGAAATAAGACATATCGAGCATGCCCGACTGGCGAAAAAAAGAAGCCCCGACAGCCAGGAGCCGTCGGGGCTAACATTTACCTTCAGCATCCAATCACCGGCGCCATTTCCGGGTTAAGCAACTTACGCATTGCTCAGTAGGCGGATGAAAAGGTGGCCATGCGAAAGTAGTCGGCCATTGGTACAGCTTCGAGCACGGGGTCACTCCGTCACCTCTTCATAGTCAAGATAGAGAACGGCCTTGTAGAGACGAACCGGGTTGCGGTCTCCCTTGACGTAGATCGAAAGCTCCATGTCCTCAGTCAGCGTCACCCCTTCCGCGGTCAAGTTCCCGTCGGCGAGTTCTTGTTCCTCCTCGATGGGCTCGGTGAATCCGGTGCTCATCGTGAACGGAGAAGCTTCACCCTCCTCCAGTGGTGCGAGAAGATCGATGATGGTCGAGGTCAACTCACCCCGTGTGTACTTAACCTCGCCCTTCTGGAGCGGAGCCTGGGTACAGGGCTCGACGGGGATCTCGACACCCGGCAGATCCTGGCCAAACTTCGGCGCCTTGAGTCTCCAACGAGGCCCCCACTCGCCTTCGTTGACGAAGGGTTCGCGGTCCAGGGTCGTATACCAGGCGTTGGTGAAGCCCTCTTGGAGATCTTCGGTCAACCTCGTTTCGTCGGCGTACGGCGGATTTCGCAGGGTCGTACCGGCGGGAATGAAGTCTCCATCACCCTCATAGCAGTCTTTGGTGGAGACCCAGCGGCCGTCGGGCTCAACCTGGTACGCTGGGAGGCGTCCTGCCGGCACCTCCGTATCGAGGTCCTCGATGAGGATCTTGTCGTTGGGGTTGTTGGTGATCGTGTGCACGATCGCCAGCTTGGCCTCGGTGACTTCGAAGGTCCGTCCCTCTTGCTTCCACTCATCCGGCAGCGGTACGTGGGCGAGCACACGAACGTCAGTGGGCCGCTGCTCATAATTACCCCACAGATACTTATACTCCCCCTCGTGCTCACCGAGATAGATCGTGTAATCGGAGCTCTGAGCCATATTCGACTCGTCGAGATCGAACATATACTCAGTAAGTTCGAGCGGATCCATGTCCAGTTCGTCGTCCAGTTGCGGACAGTTATCGTAATCGGGGGTCGTCGGCATGCCGGTGAGCGGGTCGTAGTACATGTAGGGAACCGTCTCGTGACACGTGAGGACGTGTTCCATGACGACATAATGGTCGGTCTTGCACTTGGTCAGATTACCACCAAGACCAGCGCACCACTGTCCAAGATTCTTCCCGACATTGAAGGAGAGCGTCGGTATGTTGGCCAAGGCGATTCCTTGATGATTGCCGGCCTCATCGGTCACGGCTCCAGCCCATCCATCCGCGTACTCACCGTCTCTTTCACGCTCCATGGCGCCGACGAAATCGATCGCGTCCCAACCAAAACCGTTATCGATGGGATAAAGGGTGGTCGAGCCGTCGACCAACAAGTTGTCCTCACACCCGCTCTGACAGATAATGCTCGGGTCCTCGGCGGCGGTCACGCCGTCGCGGCCACCGAGCAAATTGTCCAACGTAAACGTATGCTCGGCGCTATAGTCAAAGTTGGCGGGGTCGAGCAACTCGATGTCGCCCGGGCCCGGTTCTTGCTCCGGGTCCTCCTTGTTCTTTTGGTTTTGGGCATGATCTGGAGGCCCCGTTTGCCCGGCGTGCGCCGGCGGGCCAGGCTCCCCGGCGTGATCGGGTGGTTCCCCGACACGGTCGGTGACCGGACTCTTCTCTGTGCTGGACGTAGGAGCGGCGAATGAGGAGCCTTCCCCACAGCCGCTAAGCAGCGCCAGCAATCCCGCTGTGACTGTTAGATACTGAACGAAGTTGTTCGAATCATATTGAAGCTTATTCACAAGCACGGTCCCCCCCGGGACATAAGAATGGATAGGAGTTCTCCTCGATCACAGCCAGCATCGTGAGATGGCCGAACGGCTCACTGACTTGCGCGACTCGCGGTAAGCCAGAACCCGTAGCTCGCTCCTGACAAGCCTCGACCAATGCCCGAAATCCAACCGCCGGGCCGGTTTCCCCTGATGCTGCTGGCTACTAAGATCAAAGCTAGCCCCAAGCGGCGTCTGCTCAACCCTGCGACAGTCAGTTTCGCCGCGCACCCGGTGACGCTCCAGCCACGCCCCAGAAGATTTGTGTAGAATTACTCGAGCGCTTAGGGGCCAACCAAGTCGACGATCGAGCCGTTGGTGTGGAGCCGCTGAATCGCCGCGGCGAGCAGGGGCGCAGCGTCGATGACCTCGACGCGGCTGTCGAGAAGCTCCGGGGCGAGCCGGCGTGGCGGGATGGTGTCGAGGATGACGATGCGCTCGAGCTCGGACTCGGCGAGCAGGCGGCTCGAATCGGCCGAGAAGACGCCATGCGTGGCGGCTGCGTGCGCCGTCAGAGCGCCGCGCTCGCGGCAGGCGGCCGCCGCGCGGGCCAGCGTCGTCCCGCTGCTGATCAGATCGTCGATGATGATGGCCACGCGGCCGTCGACCTCGCCTACCACCGCCCCGCCGCGCACGACGCCTTCGCTGCGATATTTTTCGATAAACGCCGAACCCACCGGCCGCCCGAGGCGCTCCTCGAGGGCCTGACGCACCCGCTCGGCCCGCTTGACGCCGCCGGCGTCGGGCGAGACGACCGTCACGGGCTGGTCGCCGACGAGCTCTGCAAAAGCGTCCACGAAGGCCGGCGCCGCCGTCAGGTGCTCGGTCGGAATCCGAAAGCTATTCTCGAACGCTGCGCGGTTATGCACGTCGACGACGACCATCCGATCGACGCCCATCGCCTCGAAGAGAGTGGCGACGTAGCGCGACGTGACCGGGTCGCGAGGCTTGGTGCGCATATCCTTTCGGGCGTAGCACAGATACGGCGCCACCGCTGTGACCCGTTCGGCGCCGGCCTCGCGAAGCGCGCTCGCGAAAAATAGCATGCGCACGAGCTTGTCGTTGACCGAGAGCTCGTCGTCCGAGTGCAGCGACTCGACGACGTAGACGTCGCGGCCGCGCACACTCTCCAGCGGCCGAATCTTATGCTCGCCGTCCTCGAAGCCACGCTCCTCGTGGCGGCCGAGATCGACGCCCAATTGCCGGCAGATCCGCTCCGCCAAAGCCGCCCCGGTGTCCAAAGAGAACACGCTGGCTCGGTGCCCGTCGGGCAGTCGCGGCTGTGTCGATTCATCTTCACCTGGGCGCATGAGGGCCTCCTCGCTCGCCTGCTTGTTCTCCACCTGCTTGTTCTCCACGCCGGGCCTGCTCGAGCAAGCTCACGACTTCCTCGTCGGGCACCTGCGCGAAGTCCACAAACCATAGTCCGATGGCGTATAGCTGCGGCGGGGACAGCAGGACGATGAGGTCGTCGACCTCCGGCTCCAGCGCCCGCACGATCTCGGGGGCGGCCACGGGCACGGCCAAGACGAGCGAGGCCGGGTTCTGATGGCGAATCGATCGAATCGCCGCGCGCGCCGTCCCGCTGGTAGCGATGCCGTCGTCGACGACGATGACCGTGCGCCCTTCGAGCTGCGGCGGCGGGCGCTCCCCTCGGAATTTACGCACACGCTCGTCGACCTCGCCGCGTTTTTGCTCGATCAGCTCGGCGAGCGCCTCGTCGCTCAGCCCCACACGCCGGAGCATCTGGCGGTCGACGTAGACGTAATCTCCTTCGGCCACCGCCCCCACACCCAGCTCCCGATGCCACGGCACCCCCAATTTGCGCACCACCCACACATCCAGCGGCGCGTTCAACGCCCGCGCCACCTCCACGCCCACCGGCACGCCGCCCCGCGGCAGCGCGAGCACGATGGGCTGCTCGGCGGTGTACGAGCGAAGCTCCTCGGCCAACCGCCGCCCGGCGTCCTCTCGGTCTTCGAATCGCATCATGGCATGGTCCCGATCTTCAAAGTGGTTACCCTCCCGGCGCCCTCCGCCCGAATTTAAACACGGCCCGTCAACGCCGCGCCTCGACGTAGGCGACGAGTTGGTCGAGGTTCTCGACCTGCTCGTAATCCTTCTCGGGGATGTCGACGCCGGTCTCCTCATAAACCCGGGTGACCATGTCGAGGAAGTCCATCGAATCCATGCCGAGCTGGTCGATGAAATGAGCCGAGGTGTCGACCTGGTCCGCGTCGAGTTCGGGAGCGGTGTCGCGCAAAATGCCGATGATGGTCTGGCGGGTGGCGTCGGTGTTCATAACTACCTTGGTTTCTTGGTTTCTTGGTTTCTTGATTTCTTGGTTTCTTGGCCTTTGCTGCTCGAGCGGGAAACCCCGGACTCCCTCGGCGCCCAAACGGCGGGGCCGCGGTCGGCCGGGGCTACCATTGCCGCGCTGAACTGCGCGCGGCGGCGCTCCCTTTGGTCGCGCTTGGTGGGATCGAGACGTGCATTTTGCGCCACCACGTGGAGGCTCGAGACGTGTATTTTGCGCCACCTCGTAAACACCCGAGACGTGCATTTTGCGCTAACACGAAAACGCACATCGTGATCCCACCAAAGCGCGCAACGCGCGCTCGTTTATGCGGCCCGACCGTGCAACGCGTCGTTTAGCGTTGCAGTAGTAGCCTTTTATGCGGGTTGACCGTGCGGCCGACCGTAGCGCGCTGGGAGCGAAGCGACCGAGTACCCTTGGGGTGTAGCGGAGGGAGTCTGGGGGGCCATGCCGCGCACCACCACATATGGCCAACGAAGGCGAAAAATCAGCCCACGCACCACCACATGTGGCCAACGAAAGCCCCCCACAGCCCCGCAACTCACAAACCCTCCGGCTGCTGGAGCAATTCGTCGATACGGCGCAAGAATCGAGCCCCGGCGATGCCGTCGGACACACGGTGGTCCGCCGCCAGCGTGAACGTGGCCACCGGGCGCGGGCCGACCATGCCGCCGGTGGCCCACGCCCGCTCGGAGATCTTGCCGACGCCGACGATGGCGACCTGCGGCGGGTAAATCACCCCGTAGACCTTGCCGACGCCCTGGTCGCCGAGGTTGGTGACCGTCAGCGTGGGATCGCTAAGTTCGGAGGCGCGCAAATTGCCGCCGCGCACCCGCCGAACCAGGTCGCGCACGTCGGCCATCAACAGATCCAGCGCGCGGTCGGCGAAGTCGTGGACCGCCGGCGCGACCACTCCCCCGCCGCGCATCGCCACCGCAAAGCCAAGGTGAACGGGCTGGCTCGGCCGGAACTCGCCTTCCTCATAGAAGCCGTTCATGCCCGGGATTTCCGCCGCCGCGCGCGCCACTGCCCGGGCCACGAGCACCGGCATGATCAGGCGCTCGGTGGGCGGCCGCTGGGCATTTCGCTCGGCCAGCCACCGCAGCGCCGCTCCCATCTCGACAGCCTCCTCGAGGTAGTAGTGCGGAATCTCGCGCTTAGAGCGCTCCATGGCCTTGGCGATAGCCCGGCGAAGCTCGCCATATTTATCCTCAGTGGACTCTCCGGCGGTCTCCTTGGGGGCCGCCTCCCTGGGGGCCGCCGACAGCCCGGCACGCTCGATGTCGGATTTGGTGACCGCACCGTGCTCGCCGGTTCCCTGGACCCGGTCGAGGTCGACGTGCAACTCGTCGGCGAGCTTGCGGGCCATCGGGCTTATGCGAACGTGGTGCTCGGGGGCTTGTTCGGTCTCTTGTTCGGGCTCTTGTTCGGGCGCGGATATGGGCGCGGGCTCCTCGCGGAAGCTCTCGACATCATCCAGCGTCACCGCGCCACCGCCGCCGGTGGCGGGCACGCGGGCGAGGTCGACGCCCAATTCCTCGGCGCGCTTTCTGGCCGCCGGCGATGCCTTGACGCGCCCCGGACTTGTTGGCCTAGCAACACGGGCTGGCTTCTCGAGCGGCTCCGGCTTCTCGAGCGGCTCCGGCTTCTCGACCGGCTTGGCCGCTACGGCAGGTTCAGCAGCCTCCTCGGTCGGTTCGGCCTCCTCGGTCGGTTCGGCCTCGCCGGTGTCCACCACGGCGAGTGGCGCTCCAACGGGGACCTTCTGGCCCGGCTGGACCAGGAGCTCGTCGATGCGGCCCGACTTCCAGATCTCGACGTCAATATTGCCCTTCTGGGTCTCCACCTCACAGACGATATCACCCCGCTCGACGCGGTCGCCCGGCTCGACCCTCCACTCGACGACGGTGCCGAACTCCATCGAGGCTCCCAGGGATGGCATCGTGAATTGGTACATGGCGGTTCAGTTGGCCAATTTGTGCGGTTATTCGGTGAAGAGGGTGCGAGCAGCCTGGACGATGTCGTCGACCTGGGGGAACGCCGCTTGCTCGAGGTGCTTGGCGTAGGGGGTCGGGACCTCGGCGCCGCAGACCCGCTGGATCGGTGCGTCCAACTCGTAAAAGGCGTGCTCGATGACCCGCGCGCAGATTTCCGCGGAGATGCTGCCGGCCCGCCAGGCATCCTCGACGATGACCACGCGCCGGGTCTTGGTGGTCGTGGCGATGATGGCCTCGTCGTCGAGCGGGCGAAGCGTGCGCAGGTCGACGACCTCGGCGTCGAAGCCGGCGTCGGCGAGCTGGTCGGCGGCCCGCAGAACGCGCGGCAACGCGCCACCGTAGGTGATCAGGCTGAGATCGCCGCCCTCGCGGCGCACTCGAGCGGTATCGAGGTCGACCGGGCCGGCCTCCGGGTCGACCTCGCCCTCGATATCGTAAAGCCCGGTATGCTCGAAGATCAGCACCGGATCGGGGTCCTCCAGCGCCGTGGGAAGCATCCAGCGGAAATCAGCCACGGTGCTCGGCGTGACCACCTTGATGCCCGGGATATGCGCGTACCATCCCTCCAGATTGTGGGAGTGCTGGGCGGCGAGTTGCTTGCCCGCCCCGGTGGCCATCCGGATGACCACCGGCACGTTGAATTGCCCGCCGGACATATGCAGATAAGTCGCGGCGGTATTCAAGATCTGGTCGAGGGCGAGCAGGCTGAAGTTGACGGTCATCAGCTCGATGATTGGACGCATGCCCCCGAGAGCTGCGCCGATACCGGCGCCGGTAAAGCCCGACTCCGACAGCGGCGTGTCGCGCACCCGCTCGGGGCCAAATTCGTCGAGCATGCCGGTGCTTACCGCATAGCAACCACCATAGGCGCCCACGTCTTCGCCCATCAAAAACACCCGCGGGTCGGCGCGCATCGCCTCGCACATCGCCTGTTGCATAGCCTGTCGGCCGGTCATCGTGGTCGTCTCAGCTGATGTCTCGGCTGGCATGTCGGATGGCATAGCTAGCTCCTCTTTGGGTCGAGACCGGATGGCTCGCTATAGACAAAACGCTCGAGTTCCTCGATGGGCTCCAGGGTGCCCGCCTCGGCGAAGGCGACGGCCTGGTCGACCCGTTCGCCGATCGCCCGCTCCATCGCCTCGAGCTGTTCGTCGCTCAGCCGGCCGTCGCGCTCGAGCTTGCGCACGTATCGCTCGATGGGGTCTCGCCGCTTCCACTCGTCGACCTCGGTCTTCTCCCGGTACAACTCCGGGTCGAACATCGAGTGCGCCCGAAATCGGTAGGTGCGAAATTCGATGAATTGGGGTCCCTCTCCGTCGTGGATATGCCCGACCCCGCGTCGGGCGGCCTCCCGGACAGCATCGAGGTCCATGCCGTCGACCTGGACCGAGGGCATCCCGTAGCTGGCCGCCTTGAGGTGGATATCGGGCTGCGATTCGGAGCAGTCCAGCGCGGTGCCCATCGCATAGAGATTATTCTCGCAGCAAAAAAGCACCGGCACCTTCCACAACGCAGCCAGATTCATCGCCTCATGGAACTCGCCCTCGGCCACGGCACCCTCGCCGAAGAAGCAGGCGGTGACGCGGCGCTTGCCCTGCATCTTGTCGGCCAGCGCCAGCCCCACGGCCAGCGGCAGGCCGCCGCCGACGATGGCGTTGCCGCCGTATAAGCGGTGCTTTTTGCTAAATAGGTGCATCGAGCCGCCGCGGCCACGGCTGCATCCCTCCTTCTTGCCGTACATCTCGGCCATCACGCAGCCCGGGTCCATGCCGCGGGCCAGCGCGTGGCCGTGCTCGCGGTAGGTGGCCACCACCGCGTCCTCGACGTCGAGCGCGTCGATGGTGCCCACGGCGATGGCCTCCTCGCCAATATACAGGTGCAAGAAGCCGCGAATCTTTGCCGCCGAATAGACCTCGGCGCACGTCTCCTCGAAGCGGCGAATGAGCAGCATCTGCTCGAGCAAATCTCGCGCCTTTTCGTCAGTCAGCTCGGCCGTGGGATCAACCATCGGAACTCTCCAGGGTGGAAGTATCGCCTTCGGGAAGGCCCAGCTCGCGGGCTTTGAGAAGCCGGCGCATGATCTTACCGCTGCGGGTTTTGGGTAAGTCGTCGACGAAGTCGAGCTCCCGGGGGGCCACCGCCGGCCCGAGCTTCTTGCGGGCAAAGCCGCGCAGCTCGCGGCGAAGCTCCTCGTCGGGGGTGTAGCCGGCCCGCAGGGTGACGAACGCCTTGACGATCTGGCCGGCCACGTCGTGAGGCTTGCCGATGACGCCCGCCTCGGCGACGGCCGGGTGGGCCAGCAGCGCGCTCTCGACCTCGAAGGGGCCGATGAGGTGGCCGGCCGACTTGATCAGGTCGTCGGCGCGGCCGACAAACCAGAAGTAGCCGTCCTCGTCGCGCTGGGCGATGTCCCCGCTGAGGTACCACTGCCCCACGAAGCTGTCCTCGTAGCGCTGCTCCATATGAAGATAGCCGCGAAACATCGACGGCCACCCGACCCGAAGCGCCAGCTCACCCTCGGCGCCCGGCTCGTCGAGGTGCTCGAGCTCGCCGCTCCCATCGCCGCCGTCAACGACCCGCACCACCGAGGCGTCGATGCCCGGCATCGGCCGGCCCATCGAGCCCGGCTTGATATCCGCCGACGCGAAGTTTGCGACCATGATCCCGCCGGTCTCGGTCTGCCACCAATTATCGTGGATGGGCATCCCATAGGCCTCCGTGGCCCAGACCACCGCCTCGGGGTTGAGCGGCTCGCCGACGCTGGCGATAAATCGCAGGTTGGACAGATCGTAGGCCGCGGCCCTGTCGGCGCCGGCCTTCATCAACATCCGAATGGCCGTGGGCGCGGTATACCAATTGGTGATCTTCTGGTCCTGGAGGGTCTGATACCAACGTTCGGCCCGAAACTCCGCCTCGTCGACGACCATGGTCAGCCCGTTGGTCAGCGGCGAGATAATCCCGTAGGAGGTCCCGGTCACC
Organism: uncultured Bradymonadales bacterium; assembly: GCA_964386725.1. Classification (GTDB taxonomy): domain Bacteria; phylum Myxococcota_A; class Bradymonadia; order Bradymonadales; family Bradymonadaceae; genus CAYLTX01. The sequence continues at coordinate 60,981 of CAYLTX010000001.1, forward strand.
CAGCCCGGGTCGGCGGTGCACCAGAAGACGTCGTCGCGGTGGAAATCCAGCGCGAACTGCCCGGTGACGTGATGGGCGACCACCGCCTCGTGTACGTGAATGGCGCCCTTGGGCATACCGGTCGTGCCACTGGTAAAATGCAGCAGAGCCATATCCTCGGGGTCGGTCGGCCCGATCTCGTAATGCGGGTCGGCCGCCTCGAGCAGCGCGTCGAAGTCCAAGACGCCCTCGGCGGCCTCACCGGCGACGATGACGTGCTCCAACGAGGGAATCTGGTCGCGAATGGGGGCGATTTTGTCGCGGTATAGCTTCGCGGTGGTCACCAAGACGCGGGGCTCGGCCGAGCCCGCCCGCTGCAAGATGGGCTCGGGGCCGAAGGCCGAAAATAGCGGCGACACCACCGCCCGCGCCTTCAGCGAGCCCAGCATCGCGACGTAGAGCTCGGGGATGCGGCTGGCCATCACGAAGACCCGGTCTCCCTTGCCTACCCCGAGCCCCTCGAGCGCGTTGGCAAAGCGCGCCGTCCGTTCGGCGAGTTCGGCGTAGGTGATATCCTCGACACGCCCGTCGACGGCCAACCAGCGAATCGCGACCTTCTCGGCCAACGCGCCGCGGGCGTGGCGGTCGACCGCCTCGTGGGCGATATTCAGCCCCCTGCCTGCCGGCAATCCGTCGAGTTGAGCGCGCGCCTGCTCCCAATCGAAGCTCTCCCGCGCTCGCTCATAATCCGACAGGTTCGGCTCCACTCCCCCCGAAGGCGACGATTTACGGATGACTGGATAGTCCATAACGGCCCTCCTCGAGAGGTTGCACAGCGGCGCTGGCTGACTACCCACCAATCTAATCACGAACCGTCTGTCGCACGCCGCCCCGGCCTGATTACTCAGCCGGCCCGCCGCCCCGGGGCGGCTCGTACTCCAGCGCGTCATCCATGATCTGCACCGTATCGGCCAGCGGCTCCTGGGAGACATCAAAGAGCCGCTGGGTGGGCTGGTCGAGGTCGACGATGAGCAGCAAGACGGCCGCGAACGCGACCACCAACGCCACCGTCGCCGTGCCATTTCGGGTGTCGCTCAGCCCAAAGTGGATGCCCATCGTGCCCATCGACAAGAAAGCGACCAGATACAACGTCCACAGCAAGCTGGGCGGGATCCGGTAGCGCAGCCCCACCGTGACCCGCTCCTCGTGCAGATCGATGACCTCGTTGAGCGACTCCACAAACAGCCCCAACGGCACAGAGCGCGGCCGTTCTGCGGCCGCCGCCCTCGCCAACGCCCACAGCTCTCGATGAGCCTGCTCGCTTTGCGCCAGTCCCTCCTCGACCTCTCCAAGGTCGCCCCGGCGCACATATTCGACGCGCATCTGCGCATAGTCGCGCAGCAGTCGTTGCACTGACGCGCTCCGCGGCGCGTCCAGGAAATCTGCCCGCAAAAACGCCGTGCTGATGGCGTTAGCCTCTTCGAGAACCAACGCCTTGCGCTCGCCGAAACGATCGGCGGCGAGACCGAAGCTGATCGCCAGCAAGAAGCCCAACAGCGCCAACAGCGAGGCCAGCACGGTGCCGGTCTGGGACTTCTGCTCGGGATCGGCTTTTTTCCTGCGCCGCCGCCCGAAGCGATACCCCACCTCGACCACGAGCAAAAAAATGAGAATCGTGGCCACATAAAACAGCCACCAATGCCTCTCCTCCGCCAACATTTCATGCAGCATATCGGCCCCCGGGGCCGCGACATCCAGCCCAGACACATGACATCCCCAAACCTACGGGCGCCCTCGAAACGCGCCACCCTGTTCCGGCCGCGTAGCGAGGTGCAGGTTGAAGAAGGGCGATAATGTGCGAACTTCCATTATGTCGCGTCAGCAGCAGGGAGTGCAGTCGTAGCGGTCGCAGCCACGCGCTGGGGGTGCTTGCAGCTACCGGTCGCGACGGACGTCTCAAATCCACACAAAATCCCGGGGGGGATGACCATGTTGAATCGACGCGATTTCTTGAAGGCAGGTGGACTGACAGGTGTGGCCTTAGCTTCGGGCTGCACGGTCGTAGACGACGAGCGGCGGTCTCGCGGGGAGGTCGAGTCGCCATCGCTGACAAAGTTCCTCGACCCACTTCCCATTCCAGCCACGATGCCTTCGTCCGGGAGCAGACAGGGGGCGACGTTCTACGACATCGCGATGACCCAATTTGCCCAGCAGCTCCACAGCGAGCTGCCGCCGACGACGGTATGGGGCTACAACGGCACCTTTCCCGCGCGGACCATCGAGGCCCGCCGCGGCAAGCCGGTGCTCGTGCGCTGGCGAAACGAGCTGCCCGTCGAGCACCTCTTCCACATCGACCACACGCTGCACGGCGCGGGGCTGGCCAACCCGGACGTGCGCACCGTGACCCACCTGCACGGCGGCCACGTGCCGTCCGCAAGCGACGGATATCCAGAAGCTTGGTTCGGCGTCGGCGGTGAGGACACTTATTATTATCCCAACGACCAGCGTCCTACGACGTTGTGGTTTCACGATCACGCGCTCGGCATCACTCGGCTGAACGTCTATGCGGGTCTGGCCGGCTTCTACCTGCTACGAGAGCCGCGTGAGGCCCGCCTAAAGCTGCCCAAAGGCGATTACGAGATCCCGATCGTCCTCCAGGACCGCACCTTCCAGCCCGACGGGCAGCTCTGGTATCCGGATATGATCGAGCCCGAATTCTTCGGGGACACCTCGGTGGTCAACGGGCGGGTCTGGCCGTATCTGGAGGTCGAGCCGCGCCGCTACCGCTTTCGGTTCCTCAACGGCTCGAACTCGCGTTTCTACCGGATGCGCATGTTCGAGAGTGACCTCGCCGGCACACTCTCGACGCCGACGGTGGCCGGGCCGGACTTCCACCAAATCGGAACCGACGGGGGCTTGCTCGAGACGCCGGCCACCCGCCAAAGACTGCTGCTGGCGCCCGGCGAACGCGCCGACGTGGTCATCGACTTTGGCGACGCGGAGGGGCAAAACTTCGTGCTCCGCAACAACGCCCCATCGCCCTTCAAGGGCGGCCAAGGAGAAGAAGTCGACGACTCTCCCGGCGACGAATTCCCGCTCCCCGATATCATGCAATTTCGGGTCAAGCAGCGAAAAGGGAATCGTGCCGACCCCAGCCGCCTGCCCTACCGGCTCTCGACGATCGAGCCCATCCCGGAGAGCGCGGCCGACAAGGTCCGCACGCTCACGCTGGTCGAGGACGAAGACGAGTTCGGACGTCTGCTTCTCTTGCTCGGCGTCGACGAGCCCGGCCTGCGCGACGGGCTGAAGTGGGAGGCCGAGACCACCGAGATCCCCGAGTTGGGCACCGTCGAGATCTGGGAGCTCCTCAACCTCACCGAGGACGTCCACCCTATCCACCTCCACCTGGTGATGTTCCAACTACTCGACCGCCAACCCCTCGATGTCGACGCCTACCTCGACAACGGTGAGATCATCACCACCGGACCGCCCATCCAACCCGAGCCCTTTGAGGAAGGGTGGCACGACACGGTCCACGCGAATCCCGGCGAGATCACCCGCATCATCGTGCCCTTCGAGGGTTTCACGGGCAACTACGTGTGGCACTGCCACATCCTCGAGCACGAGGATCATGAGATGATGCGCACCTTTCGGGTGATCGAGCCGTAAGGGGGCCATGCACCAATACGACGCTCCATACTATTCGCGCTCGTCGACGGCAGGCTCGGCGATGAGGTCGAGCAGTTCGGATAGGTGGGCAGGCTTGGTGAGGTGGTGGTCGAAGCCGGCTTCCCGGGCCGCTTGGAGGTCCTTGGGGCGGCCGTATCCGGTAAGCGCGATGAGGACGGACTTCCGGCCGGCGGGGTGTTGGCGCAGGCGACGGCCGACCTCGTAGCCGTCGATGTCGGGCAGGCCGATGTCCAGGAGGATGTGGGTCGGCTCGTGGCGGGCGGCCTGCTCGAGGGCCTCAGCGCCGGTGTGGGCCGTGTAGACCGTCGCGCCGCGGCTCTCGAGCAGGCGGCCCAGCGAATCGGCGAGGTCGGCTCGGTCATCGACGACGAGGATGCGGGCGTTGCCGAGGGTGTCCGCGCCGGACGCCGACTTGGGCCGTCTCGGGGCCGATACCACCCCCGGCAGGTCGACGACAAAGCGGCTTCCCCGGCCGATGCCCTCGCTATGCGCGCTGACCTGGCCGCCATGCAGCTCGACGATCCGTTTGACCAGCGACAGACCCAGGCCCAGGCCGCCTCGGGAGCGGTCCAGCGTGACGTCGGCTTGGGTAAAGAGGTCGAAGACGTTGGGCAAAAGCTCCGGATCGATGCCCTCACCCTCGTCTCGAACCTCGAGGGTCAGCTGATTCTGTTTGGTATCCTGTCCGACCCGAGCCTCGAGCCAGATGCGGCTTCCCGGCGCCGAGTATTTGGAGGCGTTGTCCACCAGGTTGGTCACCACCTGGGTGATGCGCGCAGCGTCGGCGTTGATCGTAATGGGGCGCTGCGGGGTGGTCTTGATCAGATGCTGGTCCTGGCGTTCGATCCGCGCCTCGGTGGCCTCGATGGCCTTGTCGAGCACCTGCTGTAAGGACACCTCCTCACAGTCGATGTTGATGCGGCCCTGGTTGATGCGCGCGATGTCGAGCAGGTCGTCGACGTGATGTTTGAGCTGGTCGACCTGGCGCAAGATGATATCGGCGGTCCAGCCGACACGCTCCGGCTCGGGGGCATCGGCCTCCAGCTGGAGCAACTCGGCGGCGTGAGCGATGGGGGCCAGCGGGTTGCGCAGCTCGTGGCCGAGCATGGCCAGGAACACATCTTTGCGCTCGTTCTCCCGCTCGACCGACATGCGCATCTCGACTTGCTCGGTGACGTCGTAGCCGAACGACGCCACACCCTGAGTGACGCCGTCGGGATCGCGATAGGGCAAATAGGCGAACGTGACGTAGCGCCTACCCCGCTCATCATCGAGGTCCACGGGGACCTCCGTGGCGAAGTAGGGCTCGCCGGTTTCGTAGACCTCGTCGAGCCGATCGAAGAGCGGTTGCATACCCGGCTCGGAGAAGGCCTCGCGAACCGGCAGGCCGAGAAGCGGGCGGTCGCCGACCAGGTCGAACAGCGCCGGGTTGTTGAGCGTATAGACGTGGTCGGGGCCCTCGAGCAGCGAGATGGCCACCGGGGCCTGCATGAAGAGCTGTTCGTACTGACGCCGGATGCGCTCGTGGGTGGCCTCGCGCAGGGCGGCCTCGGCGAATTGGGTCTGCACGCGGGCCATGAACTCCCGGGCCGACACCGGCCCGCCGATGACGTCGTCGGCCCCGGCCTCGAAGGCCGCTCGATAGCGTCGGCCGTCGGTCTGGTCGACGCGGGCGATGATTGGGATGGCGGTGGCCTCCTTGAAGTCGGATATGAAGTCCAGGCCGCACCGGTCCGGCAGGCGGGTCGCCGTGACCACTACCTCCGGAGAGAAACGCTCGAGCGCCTCGAAGGCCTCGGCTCCAGTCGCCACGGCCTCGACCTCCCAGTGGGTGGCGAACGCCGACGACAGATGGGCGCGCCAGCCCTCGTCGGGCTCGACGAGCAGCACGGTGCGCCGGCCGTCCTCGGTCGATTGCCGCTGGGTGCGCTCGGCGTGGATATACCGCTCGCGCATCACGAAGTCGGTGGCCTCTTCGATGCGCATCAAGATCGAACTTACCTCGCCATCGTCATTGATCAGCGGCAGCAGCGACGGGCTCCAATAACGCTCGAAGGTCTGGTCGGGCGCGTCCGGATCGGGCAAATCGTAGCGGTACGCCGCCAAAGAGTGCGGCTTGCCCTCCCGCAGCACCTTCTCGATAGCCTGTCGCATCAGAAATTGCTCGTTGGGAGTCGACTCGCCGCCGTCCTCCGGGAAGATCTCGAAGAGGCCGCGTCCTATGGCCTCTTGTCGACTCAACATCACCAGGTCCAGATATGCGTCGCTCGCAGCCATGAGCGTAAAGCGCGGTGCATCGGCCCCGATCAGAACATAGCGTTCCGGAGTCAACTCGAAGAGCTTCTGAAAGTCGACAAAGGCGGGCTCGTCAACGGGCTGATTGCTCGCTACAGGAGTCTTAAAAGGCGCCATGATGGCTCCAGCTTTGGGAAGCACACGAGGTCCATCGAATAGATTAAACGAATACGCTGAGAGCGCTATTTCTGTGATTGGGTTTCCCTTGGCGACTGCACGCGAGCTCCGAAGGCTCTCAGTAGCTCTTCCAAACGTTCAGTGAAAACCGACCGGCCCATAACCCAACGCCGTACAGATAAAACTACTTGGATCTCTGCGAACGTGGCTAAGCTTAATTACGCAGTCTCGAACCATATCCAAACCAGGAGGGAGACGTGACCACACAGCAGCGGAGCAGCCAGCAAACCACTCGTCATCAAGGCCAGACCACCAACGCGCGTCGCAAGACGTCGATTGGCCACCAAGTCTCGCGACTTCCGTCGGACTTCTTCGTCTGGGCGGCGCTCGGCTCGGTCGCCGGTTCATTCTACCTGCGCATGCAAGGCGAGCAGGACAAAAGCCTCTTTGTTGGCCAATGGGCGCCGACGTTCTTGGCGTTCGGCGTATACGACAAGATCATCCGCCGGCTCGACCTCGGAAGCTGACCATCGCGCCAGCCAAACCCATCAAGCCCCGGCAGCCTCCAGCTGCCGGGGCTTCACGCCATCGCCCTCCCCGCTTCGGCTCAGTAGACCTTCCAAAACTTCAGTGAAAACCGGCCGTCGGTGGCACCGTCGTCGCGCCAAGCGACGTGGTAGAAGAGGTTGAGCTGGAAGTTATCGAGCAATTGGATGTGCAGGCCGGGCCCGCCGGAGGCGTAATACGCCAGGAATTCGTCGCGCGTCTGCCGCTCGTGCAGCCTGGCGGCGGCTCCGGAGGCGGAGAGGCCGGCTTTGACCAGGTCCTCGTGAATCGAGAGGCGAAACTCCGAGCCGGCGGCCAGCAGGTTGCGGGCAAAGTCGTGGTCACCGGGCACCGCGCGGATGACCTGCGAGGCGATGGGGTCCTCGTCGTACCACTCGATGCCGCCCCCCAAAAAGCTGAAGAAACTCGAGCGAAAGAAGAGGTCGTGGGCGCCGATCGCCCATGCCTTTTGGTAGTCGCCCTCGATGCGGTTCCACAGGCCCTCGTCGACCGAGCGCATCTGGACGACCGCCTCGAATAGGTGGAGCTCGTCGCGGCGAAACCCGATGCGGCTGATCAGCCACTCGAAGCCGATCTCGCCGACCAAAAACGTGCGCGCCTGCTCGACGACGAAGCCCGGGGTCTCCTCGCCGCGCTCCAGGCTCAGCATATCGTCATAGCCGAAGCCCAGCCCCGGCGAGACCACCAGGTTGGTGCGCGGCTCGAAGCCCACGAAGAACACCATGTCGGACTGGAGGTAGAGATACGAGTCCAGCTCGAGGCTGTCGCGCTCCAGATTCTCCAGGCTGGCGTCGAGGTTGACCGCCGGGCGCACCGATTCGTCGAGTAACTCGGGCGTGGCATAAAAGAGCCCGGCTTCGGCGTGAGTGAATAGGTGGTCGCTCAACCCTCCCAAAGCGATATCGACGCTGTACCGGTCGGCGAAAAAGAAGAGGTCCGTGTCGGAGTAGCCCGCCGAGCCTTCCAAGCCGTAAGGGCCGATCAGGCTCGCCCCGAAGTCGAAGCCGCGTCCCCATTCCTCCCCGACGACGGTGACCCGCAACGAATAGCGACCGCCGGCCTCGCGCCAGATGGCCTCGGCCTCGTCGACGTCGGATTGCACCGCCGCGATGAGTCGCCGCCTCAAATGCGGCGTCTGCGCGTCTCGCTCATCGGGCTCGACAACCAGATCGGCCTCGACGCGGCGCACATCGTGCTTGGCGCGCAGCCGCTCCAGCTCGCGCTCGAGGTAACTGCGATTGTAAATATCCTCGGGCAACTCGAGTTCGACCTGCATTCGAGCGGTCTGGACGGTACCGGCGCCCGCAAAAAATACCCGCTCGAGGCGGCCCTCGTCGACAAAGAGCCACAGATCGCCATCGTAAGCCACGGCTTCGACCCGGGCCATTTCGAAGCCGGTCTCATCTAAATAGGTGCGCAGGCGTTGGCCGGCGGCCTCGGCGAGTTGGGCGGTCGCCTCCGGCGGGTCGGCGGAGTCGATCACGTCGGCGACGGCGCGCTCGAGCACCGGATCGAGCAGCAGATAATTGCCCAGGATATGGACGTCGAGGCTTGTTTCGGGCTGGTCGGGAGGGCTCTGTCCCATCGCAGTCGCAGACATAACGAGCGCGCATATCAATGCCACGGCGCCGAGAATATGGCGCGACGTTCGCAATGTGAATGGGTGCGGCATCTCGCTCCCCCTCGACAGCCTCTCTTGATGCTAAACATAGTACCTGGGGGAAGAGGAGAAGCCCCCATACCGGCTGGTGCGTCGGCCCACTCACGCCATGTTGGCCTGCGACGAAATTGTGCTTAACTTTGTGTCGTTACCACTATGACGCCGCCAGCAGTATTCCGTGGAGACCGATGATGTACCCATACGACAAGCGACCCCGACGACCCTCGCAGTCTCACGTGCCCATGCGTGTGGCCCGCCAACTCGCCGACCAGCGCGACAAGCTGGCCGAGCAAGTACGCAAGCTCCAACGCGAGCGCGACAAGCTCGCCGCCGCACACCGCACACTCGAAGCCCGCAACGAGACCCTCGACGCACGCGCCCAGCAGGCCGAGCAGTTGGCGGGCGATTTGCGCGCGAAGCTCGACCAGCGGGCACAAGACCGGCGTGCACAGGCCCAACGGGAACAAGACCAGCGTAAACAAGCCCGCTCCGAAGCGCTGCAGCCACGCCCCGAGGCCGAGCCTGCCGAGTCTACTGAGACAGCCGAGTCGGCCGAGACGATCGAGCGCCTCAACCGGCGTATCGATGAGTTGCTGGGGGATCTCGAGCGGGTCCGGGGCAAGGCCTCGCAGGCTTCGGCCAAGGCTGCCCACCAGGAGAAGGTGCGCCTGGTCAGCGGTCTCGGCGACGTCCTCGACTCCATCGAGCGCGGCCTGCAACTCGACGCCACCGGCGCCTGGAAGCAGGGCCTCGAGGCCATCTACCGCCAGCTCATCTCCTTCTTGCGTGCCGAAGGCGTCCACCTCATCGGCGAGCCCGGCGAGCCGCTCGATCCGCGGCTTCACGAGGCCACCGGTGTGGTCGAGGCGACCGAATTCGACTCGGGGCTCGTCGCGCGCGTCGACCGCCACGGCCTCCAACTCGACGACGGCACCGTCGTGCGCCCCGCCCAGGTCGCCGTGGCGCGCTCCCGCCGATGATATAGATCACCTCGGGCGCCACATCCTCGTGTTAGTGAAGTGGGGTAGTCAGGTCTCCGTGCAGGCGGAGCCCATTACCTAAACTATCGCTCCGAGGAGCCCCGAAATGACCGAACCAAAGACCTATTGGCAAGACATCGCTTCGCTGAGCGCGGGCATCTGGTTGATGCTTACGCTGGCCGTGGGAATCAGCACCGGGTCCGTGCTGGGCGGCTGGCTGGCCTACGGAGGCGGAGCGGTGATCGCCGCGCTCGCCGCCGGAGGATTCAAGGACAACGGGCCGCTGCTATCCGCCTTGGCCGCCGCCATGGGTCTGGTCGTCGTGGCCGCGCCGTGGCTGGCCGGCATCACCGGCGACGCGCTGGCGACCTGGTCGCTGGTCGCCGGCGGCGCCATCACCGTGGTCTGCTCGTCGTGGAGCACCGTCGCCAAGCGCACCGTCGCTAAGAGTGCCCCCGCCCCGCAACTCGCGCCGGCCGAATAACCCACAACATCCGAACCTCACGCCCCGAGCCACCTGCTTGGCTCGGGGCTTTTTTTTGCTGTGCCTCGCTGATGCGTTCGAGATCCGATAAGTCACGGCGTAGTCGGCGGCGGCACGTCATCGCGCTCGACCTTGTTGCGCCAATTCTCGAGCACGTCGCCGGCGACGTCCCGGCCGCCGATACCGAAGGCGATCGCGGCGGCGACGGCGATGGCGCCGATGAAGAAAGCGAACGCCAGGGTGATGATCTCGTTGGCCAGACCCATCTGACGAAGCGCCATCGCGCCGGCCAAGACCAAGATGGCCGCGCGGGTCAGTTGACCGAGCACATTGGAGTGCTCGAAGTCGCCGGAGGTGACCACCCGGGCGGCCCAATTGCCCAGCCACAGGCCGACGGCGAAGATCAGCAGGCCCATCAGGATTTGGCCGCCGAAGACGATGAAGTCCGCGACCAGCGCCTCGAGGGTGCCAAAGCCCATCAGCCGCAGGGCGGCCAGCACGCCAAATAAGAGGATCGCGATGAACGCCAACGAGCCGACGATGCTCGACGGCGTCGTGGAGACCTCCTCGGCCTCGGTGCGCTCGATGTCCGTGCGCGGACGCTCGGCGACCTGGCCGCCCTCGCCTTCAGCCTGCCCTCGCCGCTCGTAGGCGGCCGGCCCGGCAGCGGCCGTCCCCGCACCTGCAGTGGACGTGCCCCCGGTGGATAATCCGAGGCGCTCACCGAAGCGATCGAACCCCACCCTGGCAAGCCCCTGGGTGACCAGAACGCGCACCAGGCGGCCGATGACGTAGGCGGCGGCGACGATGATCGCCGCTCCGAATACCGCCGGCAGCGCCACGAGGATGTCGTTGATCATCTCGGAGACCGGCGCCAGGAGCCCCTCCAGGGCCAGCACATCGAGGATCAACGGCAAGAAGAGCACCAACACGATCCAAAACGCCGCCGTGGACACCGTCTTCGCCAGCGATGGCTCGTTGGACTTGCGCGCCTGACCCTTGGTCAGACGCTCGTCGACGCGGGCCTTCTCCATCCCCTTGCGCGTCAAATACTGCACGCCCTTGGCGACCAGCCACGCCACCACAGCCAACAGGAGGGCCCCGAGTAGCCTGGGCAGAAACACGATGAGTTCGTTCAGTGCCTGTTCCATAAGCGCCTCTTATTGCTCGATGCTTGGTTACCAGATCGCTGGATTACCAGATCGCTGGGTTACCAGATCGCTGGCCGTCGGTTCATATACCTATACCGTAGCTGACAGCTCCCATGGGGCTGCCCCCATCAAACGTAGGCGCATACAGACACACCACAACACACTGAAAAGATTACACTTTACCAAAACCCATAATTAGCGATGAAATGCACGGTGAGCGATCCAGGTGGCCGCGAAGATAGCCAGGCCGAGCAATGGGTAGACGCTCTCCAGGGTCAGGCCGTCGTCGCCGGCCACGGCCCGGTAGATGCTCGCGCCGATGACGACCACACTGATCAGCAAGAAGAGCAACGGGGTCCACGGATAGAGGGTCGTCTGATAGGGAGCGTCGGGGCCGTCGCGGCGCCGGATGCGAAAGAGCGCGACCACCGTCAGCGCGCTCATCAGCAGCATGGCGATGCTGGTCAGCTCCAGCAGGATCTCGAAGGTTCCGGTGACCACCAATACGACCGCCAGAGCTGCCTGCAGCCACAGGGCTCGGTCGGGGGTCTGGAATCGCTCGTTGAGCCGCCCCATCGCCGCGACCAGCGCGCCCCGGCGGGCCATCGCCCACCCGACGCGGCCCCCGGCGAGGATGGTCGCGTTGAGCGAGCCGATCAGGGCCACGGCGATCAACGCGGTGACCGCGTAGGCGGTTCTCGGGCCTCCGGCGGCCTCGGCGGTGGCCGTGCCGGCCTCCATGACCCCCTGCACGCCTTCGACGCCCAGCACGAAGATAAAGCAGCCCGCGAGCAACAGGTATAATATGGTGATCAACGCCGTGCCGCCGAGCAGCGACACCGGCACCGTCGAGCCCGGCTCCTTCATCTCGCCGCCGACGTAGGCGATGGCGTTCCAGCCCGCGTAGGCGAAATACACCGCCAGCACCGCCCGGCCGAAGCCCACCACCGGCGAGGACTGCGCGCCGGTCGCGGAGACGGCCACCGGCCCGGCGGAGGTCGTCGCGAAGATGACCACCGCGCCGACGGCGAGCACGACCACAGGGACGGCGGTCAGGGCGATCTGCGCGCGCGTCGACAGTCGGGTGCCGAGCACATTCAGCCCGGTCAGGCCGGCGAGGAGTCCGATCCCGATCGCCCGCGCCACGGTGAGCTCGACGGGGCCGGCCGACCACAGCGTCCGCCCCGGGTCGAGGTCGACGATCGGTGCCAGGAGAACCGGCAATTGGAACTCCGCCAGCGGCACCGCCATGGTCGCCACCGAGCCGGTGAACACACCGACAAAGAGCAACCAGCCGGCCGCGAACGAGACCGACTCCCCGAAGGCCTCCCCCAAAAATACATAGTCGCCGCCAGCGTGAGGAAACCGCGTGCCCAGCTCGGCGTAGGCCACCGCCCCACAAAATGCGATCAACCCGCCGACCAACCAGACCAATAAATAGCCGCTCACCGACGGAAGGTGGGTCGCCACCTGAGGCGGGGTCAAAAAGATGCCGATCCCCAACATCGAACCGACCACGATGGCCAGCCCGCCCACCGGGCCGATCACCCGGGGCTGCTCGGCGTCGGCGGATGTTTCGGAGTCTGTGTGTGAACTCATCGGTGATTGGCTCAGGATGAAAGAAGCCCATTCAAAGACCGGCCGCACGACTCGGTGCATTGCCACCGCGCCGGCCGCGTCTAGGTTTCGCTAACAAACTAAGGAGGTAGAGATGATTTTGAAATGTCCGAATTGTAGCCAGAAGAATCGCATCCCCGCCGAACGCGTCACCCAGACGGCCAAATGTGGCAATTGTGGCGAGTCGATCACCGCCACGGGCCAGCCGGTGGCGGTCAACGAGAGCGCCTTCCAGGACCTCGTCGACAACTCGCCGATCCCGGTCGTGGTCGATTTCTGGGCGCCCTGGTGCGGCCCGTGCCGCGCGGTCGCCCCCGAGGTCGAAAAGCTCGCCAAGCGCTTCGAAGGCCAGGTCGTGGTCGCCAAGCTCGACACCCAAAAACACCCGACCGTCGCCCAACGCGAGGGCGTGCGCGGCATCCCGATGTTCGCGCTGTACAAAGACGGCGAGCGCGCCGCCACCCAGACCGGCATGATGAGCGCCGACCAGCTCGCCAGCGGGCTGGGGTTGTAGGGGAATGGCCGTGGTAGAGCGTTGCCGCTTTTCCCGTGGTCGTGGTCGTAGACGTAGACGTAGACGAACTGCACGACCACTCGAGTCACTGGGCTGCTTCAGTCGTGCTCGGACGTACGCGTTGCCCGACGGTCGTTGCTCTGGGTTTGCATTGCCTCGAGTCTAGCCCAAACGAAGCGTGGGTGTGGAGTCGAGGGCCCTGCAGTTCGATTACGACCACGACCACGACCACGGGGGTTCACTGCTGTCATGTACCATAGTTTAATTCGAACGAAAGTGGGGGCAACGCCCCCAACCCCCTAGACAACAACCCCAAAGCCCCAACCTTCACAGTGACGCAAAACCCACCCAACCCCCAAACCAGGGAGCCGTCACGATGGCCAAAAAACTCGAGAACAAAACGATCGCCATGCTCGTCACCAACGGATTCGAGCAGGTCGAGCTCGAAGAGCCCATGAAGGCGCTGCGCCAAGAAGGCGCCGACGCCGTGCTCGTCTCGCCGGAGTCGGGCGAGGTCAAGGGCTGGCAGCACGACCACTGGGGGGACACCTTCGAGGTCGACAAGACCTTGAGCCAGGTCAACGCCGACCACTTCGACGGCCTGCTCATCCCCGGCGGCGTCATGAGCCCCGACCACCTGCGCCAAAACTCCGAGGCCGTCCAATTCGTCCGCGCCTTCTTCGACGCACACAAGCCGGTGGCCTCCATCTGCCACGGGCCCTGGATGCTCGTCGAGGCCGACGTGGTGCGCGGCCGAAAGCTGACCTCCTACGGCTCGATCAAGACCGACCTCAAAAACGCCGGCGCCGACTGGGTCGACCAAGAGGTCGTCGTCGACAGCGGCCTGGTCACCAGCCGCAACCCCGGCGACCTCGACGCGTTTTGCTCCAAGATGGTCGAGGAGTTCTGCGAGGGCAAACACGAGCAGCAAACCGCCTCCAAGCAGCCCCCGTCGGGCCGCGAGCGCGGCCGGCCGCGAGCGTAGGCCGTGCCTTGTGAGGATGCCGGGCGGCTGCGGAGGGTCAACGCTCTGCAGACTTCTTGAGGAGGGTTGGACCAACTGATAAGCTCGAAGTCACTCCTCAAGTTCTGGTTGGGGGACCTCTTTGAGACGGAGATATCCGGTGCGACAGGCGTCTAAATTCAGCTCATCGATCGCTTGCCTTTTCGCCATTGTCTTAGTGGGCGTCGCCGGTTGCGACGACGGGCCCGACTCTTCGGGAGCGGCCGAGCATCGGGACGCGGCGAGCATCGAGGATACCGACGCGCGCGATGTCTCCGATATCTCCGATGACGCCGCCGATACGCGAGATGTCGACGACGAATACGACGAGGGCTGCCATTATGATTGCTTCACGGAGTTGTCCTGCAGCGACGGCGTCGTCTACTTCATCGAGGGAGGTCCCATCCCTTGCGATGTGGAGGACCCCGATGCGCTCTGCCAGCCCGACGAAGTCGGGACTTGTGAGAGAGGCTGCAGTACCGCCGAGGACCAGGAATATTGGGATTTCAACCCCTACGGGGAAGACGAAGATTGGTGGCGCGTCGCTTGTGAGGAAGGCCGCCCGAAGGAAGCCGGCGACCCCTGCGAAAGCGACGAGCATTGCGAGCCGACCCCCGGCGAAGCCGTCACCGAGGACGGGGAGTCGACTTTTCGCAACACGTACCTGACCTGTGACGAAGACGCCGGCGAATGCGTCGAGGGCGAAGCTCCGGTGGTGCCCGACTTTCGCTCCTGGTGCGGCCTCGAGGGCCTGGACGTCCCCGACGATGGAGCGCGGACGACCACGCGCTCCGCCCCGGCGAGCGGGTGCGAGCTGGGCTGGTGCATCGTAGTCGGCCTCGGCGACTCCGAGGAGGTCTGTCAGGGATGCACATCGACCTGCGAGGTCGACTCCGACTGCCCGCAGGGCGCCAGGTGTACCCGCCTGGGGCATTACGACCTCGGCGCGCCAACTCCCGACGGCGATCTGCCCAAGGTCTGTGAGCTCGTGTACACGCCGGCCTATGAAGAGTGCCGCCCTATCTGACCCTAGCTTACCATCCAGCTCGAACCATCAGACGGGTGCCGAATAATGGCTTGTCGACGACGTCGACGATCCTGGCGAGGTAGCCGGCGGGATTGACGCCGCCGTAGACCTCCAGATTGACGCCCATGGGGCGGCCGACCGCGCCCAGGGATGCGCCGGCGACGATGCCGCCGACGTTGGTGCGTCCGGTCTCACGTTCGAGGTGCGCGCTGTTGAATAGGCTCGCCTCGACAAAGCCGCCGGCCTCGGCACCGACGAGGAATTTGGTGGTCTCGCCGGGGAAGATCTCGGCCTCCGGGTAGAACGGATGGCTCCAGTCGACCTCGGCGCGGCCGAGGACGCTGCGAAGGCGCACCGGCTCGGCGCTGACCTCCAAGGTAGTCTCCACGAAGGACAGCGGCTGGTAGCGCGCGCCCATATTGGCGACGTAGGTGTCCTCGTAGCCGATATAGCCGCCGCTGGCGAGCGCCTGGAGGCCGGTGACGCCGGTGGGGATGGCGGCTGCGCGCAGAACGCCGACGTCGACGCTGCCCGCTAAGCCGAAGATAAAATCGGTCGACAGACGCCACTTGGGGATCGACGCGCTCAGATACCAATCGGCCTCACCGACCGTGTTGATCTGGACGGAGGTCGACGTCTCGATATCGCCCTCCTCGGTAGTTCTGGTGCCGATGTGGGAGCGGCGCCTCGCATCGGAGACCCCGCCGACCGTCGCGCCGAACCACTCGGTGACCTGGACGTAGACACCCCAGAAGAGCTGGCCGTAGCCGATGGTGTCGTCATCGAAGACGACGTCGCCCTCCTCGTCTCGCGGCAGATCGTCCGGAGAGAGGCCGTCGCCGGCCTCGAAGAGCATCAGCCGAACATTGACGTCCCACTGGCGGTTTCGGGTCTCCAGCGCAAATCCGTTCCACCCACCGTTTAGCTGAGCGGTCTTCTCGCCCGTCGGCGTGCAGAGCGTGTAGTCACTGAACTTATAATTGTCGCCCAGCCAGGTAAATTGCGTGCTCCAGCCGACCTCGTCTCCGCCGTCTTCGATCCACCGGTAGAGCCTGTCGAAGCGGGCGTCGAGCGAGTCTCGATAGCCGGCGAAGTCGAGTTGGAAGCTGCGGGCGCGCCGGGCGCGGGCCAGCGCATCGAAGGCCTCCGATTGGCATTCCTGCGCCTGCACTCGCTGCGGCACGAAGACCACCGGCAGCGCGACCAGCAGGCAAAGACCAGACAGTATCAGACGGGTGAGCATGGGGTGCCTTTTTCAACGAGTCGGAGCCCGGTGTTCAGCGCCGCAGGCGAGTGCGCGGACGACGGAGAGCAACCCATCGAGTCGATCTTCGTGGCGGATGACGCCCAGCCGCTGCCCGAGGGACTCGGGCTCCATGGCTTCGCCGAAGACGCTCACGTCGAAAGTGACGTTGTAGTATCAGGCCGTTTCGGAGTCGTCGTCATCGCTGTCGAATTCGTCGAGTTCGGGCCGCTCGCTGACGTCGGGCTCGGGGTGGCTCAATCTCACGTTTTCGACCACCATGCCGGTCGTATCCTCGATGCCGCGATGCAGGGCGGTCTTGACGGCGAGGTGGGCGCTGATCGGGGCGGTCATGAACAAAAAGAGCGTGATCAGAATCTCGTTGAACGAAAGCGTATCCTGAATGGTCGCCGCGTAGATGACCGACGCCCCCAGGACCAACCCGATGCCCAGGGTGGTCGACTTGGTCGGGCCGTGCAGGCGCATATAAAAATCGGGAAGCTTGGCCAGGCCGAGCGAGCCGATTAAGGCAAAAGCAGCGCCGGTGACCAGCATAAATGACAGAATGGCCTCGATAATCATAGCGATCTTCCTTCGGTTCGGCTCATTCGACGATATTGCCACGAAGCAGGTATTTACACAGCGCGACGGTGCCAACAAAGCCCATCATGGCGATCAACAGCGCTGCCTCGAAGTATAGCGGGCTGGCCAAATACAGGCCGAGCAAGATCAACAGCGCGATGGTGTTGATATACATCGTGTCCAGCGCCACGATGCGATCGGCGAGATCGGGGCCCTGGATCATGCGCCACATATTGAGAACCAGCGCCGCGGTGATCAACCCAAACGCGATATAGGTCGCAATCTCTAACATCACGCGAACATCTCCTTGAGGGGTGCCTCATAGCGGCTCTTGATGCGCTCGATCTCCGCGTCGGGATTGGAGCAATCGAGGCTGTGAACCAACAGGGTCTTGTTGTCGCCGCTGAGATTCGAGGACACCGTACCCGGGGTGAGCGAGATGGTGCTCGCCAGGATGGTGATGGCGTAGGGATGGTCGACCTCGAGCGGGATTTCCAGCCAGGTGGGCTGCAGGCGCTTGGACCGGCCGAGGATGAGCCGGGCGACCACGAGATTGGCCACCACGATGTCGAAGGCCACCACCCACAGATAACGCAACATCGCCCCGATACTGTCGAGGGCGGGCGCTTCGGGCCAAAAATCGCGAAATAGCCAGGGTATGCCAACGGCGAGCACCGCCCCCAGAAGCAGCGCTCCCACGCTCAGGCTTCCGGAGGCGAGCAGCCAGGTCGCCCACAACACGAGGCTGAACACCGGGCGCGGCAGCACCCATTGTCGCAGCGTTTTTGGTTCGTCAATGGTCTCGGTCATCGGTCTTACTCACTCCCAGCTAGTCGCAATGGTAGCGCGTGAAGGTCGCCCGCGAAGGCTCAACGCTCGGGGAAGACACCCTCGATATAATTCGACGGGTCCACCAGTTGCTCGGCGGCCGCGCCGGTAAAGTCAGTCAGCGGCCCGGCCAAGATCGTCATCGCCCCGATCAGTGCAATCATGGCTACCACCGGCACCACTCGCCCGACGGCCTTAGGCGGCCGTTGGGTATCATCCTCAGCCCCCTCGGCGAGTTGATGTCGCCAGAAAATGGCGATGCCGGCCTGCGCCAGCGTGATCACCGCCAACAGACTGGTGGCGATGACCACTCCCCAGACCCAAAAACCGCGGGGCTGATCGACGGCCGCCTCGAGGATGAGCGCCTTGCCCAAAAAGCCCGAAAGCGGCGGCAAGCCGGCCACGGCGATGGAAACGATGAAGAATAAGACGCCCAACAGCGACCACTGGCGAAGCCGCGGGCCGGCCTCCAGCCTGCCTGAAAGCGCACCGCGTTGGCTGGCGATGATGCCGGCCAGTAAAAAGAGCCCGGCCGACGCGATCGTGCTGTGCGAGAGGTAGTACAGCCCGGCGGCGACGGCCTCGGCGGTAAACAGGCCGATGGCCGCCAACATCGTGCCCAGCGAGGCCACGACGAGGTAGGCGACGGTTCGCTCGAGCTCCTTGCTCGCCAGGGCGCCCAGCGTACCGAGCACGAGCGTGACCAGCGCGATCGGCACGATGAACGGCTCGGCGAGGCCGGCCGCCACACCCGCGTCGGGGCCGAAGAACAACGTCGTGGTGCGCAAGATCGCATACACCCCCACCTTGGTCAGAATAGCGAAGATCGCCGCCACCGGGGCGCTGGCGGCGCTGTAGACGTTCGGAAGCCACATATACAGCGGGACCATCGCCGCTTTGAGGGCGAAGACCACCAATAAGAGCGCCCCCGCGGCCTGCAAAAAGGCGGTGTCACTGGCGGGAAGTTCGGCGATGCGCACCGCCATATCGGCCATATTCAATGTCCCGGTCAGCCCGTACATCATGGCAATACTCAGGACAAATAAGCCCGAGCCGACCAGGTTGAGGATCACGTAGTGGACACCAGCCTGCAGGCGCTCTCGGTTGCGGTCGTGTAAGAGCAGCGCATAGGAGGCGAGCAGCAAGACCTCGAAGAAGACAAAGAGGTTGAAGAGGTCGCCGGTCAAAAACGCCCCGTTAATCCCCAGGACCTGCATCTGGATCAGGAAATGAAAATGCTTGCCGCGTGCGTCTTGCCCACGCGTGGCGAAGAGGATCGCCAGCAAGGAGACCACCGAGGTCAGCATCACCATCAGGGAGCTGAGTCGATCCAGGACCAGCGAAATCCCGAACGGCGCGGGCCAACCGCCCATATGATAGGCCAGCACGGCCCCTTCGTCGGCCAGGCCGACCAGGGCGATCGCACAGCCCAGCGTGGCGAGGCTGGTCAAAACGCTCAGCGCGCGCTGCACGCCGATGCGCCCCCAACCGCCCAGCGCGACCAAGATCGCTCCGGCCAACGGAATCAAGATAGGTAAGGCAATCAGATGATTCACGACTCGGGCTCCTCACCGTCGAGATGATCAGTTTCAAGCTCGGCATACGAGGTGATCGCCAACACCAAGACGAATGCGGTCATCGCAAAGCCGATGACGATGGCCGTCAGCACCAGCGCCTGGGGCAACGGGTCGGTGTAGGTCACGCCCTCGACCCCTTTCTGGATGATCGGCGGCCCGTCGAGGGTGATCCGACCCATGGCGAATAAGAAAATATTGACCGCATAGGCAAATAGGGCCAGCCCCAAGATGACCGGAAACGTGCGTGCGCGCAGCATCAGGTAGATCCCCGAGGCGACGAGCACTCCGATGGCAATGGCGATTAAGGCTTCCATGGCGAACTCTCCTTGCTGTGGGGGCTTTCGTCGGGGTCGGCCGCCCCTCCCAGACGTCCCAGCCGGCCCAAAATGACCATCATCGAGCCGATGACGGCAAAATACACGCCCAGATCGAAGACCAGGGCCGATGCCAGGTGGGTCTTTCCGACCAGCGGAATGTCCACGTAGCCGTGCCAGGTGCTCAAGAAGGGCAAGTCGAAGACCAGGGCCGCCGCACCGGTGACCACCGCCAGTGCCACCCCGAAGATGGCCATACGCTGGAAATTGATCCGTGCGCGCTTCTCGGTCCAGACCACCCCGCTGGCAAATTCCTGCATGACCAGCGCCACGGTGGCCACCAGGCCTCCGATGAAGCCTCCGCCCGGCAGATTGTGGCCGCGAAGCATGATGAAGATGGACATCAAAACCACCATCGACAAAAGCGGGCGGGTAAATGAGGTGAGCATCACCGGGAAGGCGTCGGAGGCTCGCCCTCTGACATCGCGCGTCTCCTCGATGACCAGGCCGTCGAGCAGCATGAACACGCCCAACGCCGCGATGCCCAGCACCGAGACCTCGAGCATGGTGTCGAACCCTCGAAAGTCGACCAAAATGACATTGACCACGTTAGTTCCGCCGCCTCCCGGATAAGATTGCTCCAAATGCCAGTCCGAGATGCTCTCCAGCGGACGAGTGATAATCCCCCAGGTGAGCAGCGCCGCGCCGCCTCCGCCGAATAACGCGAGGCCGACGTCGCGCAGTCGTCGAGTCGTCGAACACTCTTTGGGCGTGCCCCGCGGCAGCATATACAGGGCGAGCAATAATAGCAGGATGGTCACCACCTCGACCGACAATTGCGTCATCGCCAGGTCCGGTGCGGACATGCGCACAAAGACCAACGCGGTGACCAACCCCACGGTGCTCATCAAGATCACGGCCAAAAAACGGTTTCGGTGACACAGAACCGTCGCCAGCGCTCCGGACACCAAAATAACCAGCATCACTGCGCTGACCCCATCGATGGGCGTGACCAGCTCGCCTCCGCCCGGCCAACCGTTCTCCCAGAAGGGAAGGAACATCAGCAGCATCGCGAAGCCGAGCAAAGACGCGATATAGCGCTGCAGCGAGCCGTTCTCGATACCGCGGGTGATCGCCCCGGCGGCGATCGTGGTGGTGGCCAGCAGGTTCTCGAAGACCTTCTTGCCGGTCAGATCCGGCCAGGTGCGCTCGGCAAAGGCGTACAGCGCGTGGCGGCGAGTGTAGACCAGCCCCGCCCCGACAAACGCGATGATACTCATCACGAGTGGCTTGTTGATGCCGTGCCACAGGCTCAAGCTATAGTAGGGGAGCTCACCGGCCTGGCCTCCGTAGATGACCGCCGAGGCGCTCACGGCCAACAGCGGCTCGACGACCAGCTTGGGCACGATGCCGACCACCACGCAGATGCTCACCAGCACCGCGACCGGCGCCATCATGATCATCGGCGGGTCGTGAGCTTTTTTGGGCGGCTCGACCTCTTCGCCCAAGAAGACGTCGTGGACGAAGCGAATCGAATAAGCGACGCTGAACAGCCCGGCAAGCGTGGCGATCGTCGGCACCAGCCACGGGTAATCGGCCATCTGCGGCAGCTGCCAGGTCGCGTCAAAGAACATCTCCTTGCTCAAAAACCCGTTAAACAGCGGCACGCCGGCCATCGCCGCAGCCCCCAAAAGCCCGAGCACGAAGGTATAGGGCATCAGCCTGCGCAGGCCGCCGAGCTTGCGAATGTCGCGGGTGCCGGTCTCATGGTCGACGATACCCGCGGTCATGAATAGCGACGCCTTGAAGGCGGCGTGATTCATGATGTGGAAGACGCCGATGACGGCAGCGAATTTGGTGCCAAAGCCGAAGAGGACCGTAATCAGGCCCAGGTGACTGATCGTCGAATAAGCCAGCAGCCCCTTGAGGTCGTGCTTGAACAGCGCCACATAGGCGCCAACGCTCAGCGTCGCCAGGCCGACGAAGGTCACGATGAAGAACCAGTGGTCGGTGCCCGCCAGCGCCGGGTGCAGCCTCGCCATCAAGAAGACGCCGGCTTTGACCATCGTCGCCGAGTGCAGATAGGCGCTGACCGGCGTCGGCGCGGTCATGGCGTTGGGCAACCAGAAATGGAAGGGGAATTGTGCCGATTTGGTAAATGCCCCGGCGAGCACCAGCAGCAACGCGGGTACGTACAGCTCGTGGCCCTGGATGAGGTCGGCCGAGGCGAGCACCTCGCTCAGCTCGAAGCTGCCGGTGATATGCCCCAATAGGATCACGCCGCCGAATAGGCAGAGCCCCCCCGCCCCGGTGACCGCCAGCGCCATACGCGCGCCGGCCCGTGCGGCCGGTTTGTGATTCCAGTAGCCGATGAGCAAGAACGAGCTCAGGCTGGTCATCTCCCAGAACAGCGCCATCAACAGCAGGTTCTCGGAGAGGACCACCCCGAGCATCGAGCCCATGAACAACATGAGCATCGAGTAAAACCGCCCGATCGGATCGCTGTCATGCAGGTAGGAGTAGGCGTAGGTGACCACACACAGGCCGATGCCCAGGATCAGCAAGGCGAATAAAAACCCGAGCCCATCCAGGCGAAACGACAGGTTCAGACCGAGTGTTTCGATCCACGGCCAAACGACGGTGATGACCTCACCGGCGAGCACCTGCGGTGCAAAGCTGAAAAGTAGGAGCAGCGCGATGAACGTCGGTATTCCCGCCGCCAACGCGCAAAAAAGCCGACCAAAGCGATCGGCTAAGAGTGGGAGCAACAGTCCTGCGAATGGTATGAGGACAATCAGGAGGAGATTCATGTCACCACTGGGCGAGGCTCCATCAACGAACGGACATACGGCGATCTCCCTATCGACGGCAAAGCCGGATTTCCAGCCATTGCGCCGACGAGAACCACGTCGGCGCGAATCCTGACACGCAGAAAACCTACTGACAAGGAGTTTCGCAGACGCCGCGATTCATTGTTCAACCGCACGCAGCTGGGGCTGCAGCCCGGCGACGTCCGGAATCGTGTCGTTGAGCGCGAGATAATGCTCCCGCAGGACCTCTCCGATCTCGAGAAACCACGAGGCGTTGGGCGATGTCGCTCGCCACTGTAAGGTCAGCGTACGTCCCGGCGGCGAGGCCCCAAAGCTCCTGGCGACCAGACCCATCCCGGAGCGTACCTCGGCGGCGAGCGCGCTCGCCGGCAGCAGGGTTGCGCCCAGCCCGCTCTCCACCATCCGCACCAGCGTCGCGACGCTGGCCGCGGTAACGGAGGTCGCCGGCGGCGTCCCGGCAACTCTGCACACGTCCATCGCCTGGTCACGTAAACAATGGCCGTCCTGCATCAGGATAAGGCTCGCGCCCGCGATTTCCTGCAATTCGATCGTCTCGGGCACACTCAGCGGGTGCCCGGTCGGGGCGACGAGCACGAAGGGCTCCACGATGAGATCGGGGCCCGACAGGCTCTCGTCTTCGAAGGGGCGCGCGAGCAATCCGAGATCGATCCCACCGGCGCGAAGTTGCTTGACGAGCACCTCGGTCTGCATCTCGTGGATCGCAAAGGACACCTCGGGGAAGAGCTCGCGCAGCTTCGCCAGGAGCCCGGGCAGCCCGTAGGGGGCGATCGTCGGGATCACCCCGAGTCGCACCGTGCCGTGGAACTCGCCGGCGACCGCGCTGGCGGCGTTGACGAGCTCACGGGCTTCCAACAGCAGCCGCCGCGCGCGGCGCACGATCTCCTGGCCGGCCGGGGTGACGATCACCTTCGGCCGAGACCGCTCGAAGAGCTCGATTCCGAGCATGTCTTCGACTTGTTGGACCTGCTTGCTCAGCGCGGGCTGGCTCACGGCACATTGCTTGGCCGCTTCCACAAATTGGCCGGTGTCCGCGAGGGCCACGATATACTCGAGTTGGCGCAGCGTAGGCATCATACCGAATAACCCTAGGTTATATGAGGTATACTCACAATGTCTTTGTGTTATATGTACGCCTATACTAAAAACAGAACAACTCACAATGGGGGTCCCATCTGGCCGACGCTCTATTGGGAGACGCTCTTTTTGATAGACGCCATCGACGCGTCTCGATAACCACCAAACGACGAGGGAGAGAATATGACGACCGAAACCAGCAATAAGTGCCCGGTGATGCACGGCTCCAATCAACACAAGGCGAAGGGCTCCTTTGCCAACCACCACTGGTGGCCGAATTCGCTGAGCCTGAAGATCCTGGCCCAGAACGGCCCCCAGGTCGATCCGATGGGCGAGGAGTTCAACTACGCCGAGGAGTTTCAGAAGCTCGACCTCGATGAACTCAAGGCCGATATCGAGGAGGTGATGACGACCTCGCAGGACTGGTGGCCGGCTGACTTTGGCCACTACGGGCCGCTATTCATCCGGATGGCCTGGCACAGCGCGGGCACTTATCGCGTCTCCGACGGCCGCGGCGGCGCGTCCTCGGGTACGCAGCGCTTCGCGCCGCTGAACAGCTGGCCGGACAACGTCAACCTCGACAAGGCTCGTCGCATTCTCTGGTCGGTCAAAAAGAAATACGGCCGCAAGATCTCGTGGGCTGACCTTCTGGTCCTGGCCGGCAACGTCGCCCTGGAGTCGATGGGATTCGAGACCTTCGGATTCGGCGGCGGCCGCGAGGACGCCTGGGAGCCCGAAGAGGACGTCTATTGGGGCCCGGAGAGCGTCTGGCTCGGCAGCGAGCGTCACAGCCCCGAGGGTAAGCTCGAGGGACCGCTGGCCGCCGACCACATGGGTCTGATCTACGTCAACCCGGAGGGGCCCGACGGCGACCCCAACCCGCAGAAGGCCGCGGACTTCATTCGCCAGACCTTCAAGCGCATGGCGATGAACGACGTGGAAACCGTCGCGCTCATCGCCGGCGGACACACGTTCGGAAAAGTCCACGGCGCGGCCCCCGACGAGCACCTCGGCCCCGACCCAGAAGGGGCCGGGCTCGAGGAGCAAGGTCTCGGCTGGAAGAATACCTACGGCACCGGCAAGGGTAACGACACGATCACCAGCGGCCTCGAAGGCATCTGGACCGAGGAGCCGACGAAGTGGGACAACGGCTTCTTCGATGTCCTTTTTAAGTACGAATGGGAGCTCGAGAAGAGCCCGGCCGGTGCGTGGCAGTGGCGACCGAAAGGCGACGCCGGAAAAGGCACCGTGCCCGACGCGCACGACCCGTCGAAGAAGCACGCTCCCATGATGCTCACCACCGACCTCGCCCTGCGCGAAGATCCGGAGTACCGCAAGATCTCGAAGCGCTTCCACGAGAATCCCGACGAGTTCCAGGAAGCCTTCGCCAAGGCCTGGTACAAGCTGATTCATCGCGATATGGGCCCGCACTCACGCTTCCTCGGCCCGGAGGTTCCCGACGAGGAAATGTTGTGGCAAGACCCGGTCCCCGCGGTCGATTACGACCTGATCGAAGACGCCGAGATCGCCGAGCTCAAGGAGACGATCCTCGACTCGGATCTCTCCATCTCGGATCTGGTCACGACCGCCTGGGCGTCGGCCTCGACGTTCCGCGGCAGCGATAAGCGCGGCGGAGCCAACGGCGGGCGCGTTCGCCTGGCGCCCCAAAATAGCTGGGAAGTCAACCAGCCCGAGCGGCTGAACAAGGCCCTGGCGGTCTACGAGGGCATCCACGAGGACTTCAACAGCTCGCGCTCCGACGGCAAGCAGGTCTCGATGGCCGACTTGATCGTCCTGGGCGGCTGCGCAGCCGTGGAGGAGGCCGCCAAGGCCGCCGGCCACGACGTCGAGGTCCCATTTGCACCGGGACGCACCGACGCCTCGGCCGACCAGACCGACGTCGAGTCGTTCAGCTGGCTCGAGCCGAAGGCAGACGGGTTCCGCAACTACCTCAGCGACGGGCTGGAGCGCTCGGCCGAGGAGCTGCTCGTCGACAAGGCCCAGCTACTGACGCTGACCTCGCCCGAGATGACGGTGCTGGTGGGCGGCATGCGCGCCCTGGACGCCAATTACGACGGCTCCGACCACGGCGTGTTCACCGACAAGCCCGAGACGCTGACCAACGACTTCTTCGCGAACCTGCTCGATATGAGCACCGAGTGGCAGAAGTCGCCCGACACCGACGGCCTCTTCGAGGGCTATAATCGCGATTCGGGCGATCTCGAGTGGACCGCCACCCGAGCCGACCTCATCTTCGGCTCGAACTCGCAGTTGCGAGCCATCGCCGAGGTCTATGCCGCTGACGACGCCGAAGAGCAATTCGTGCGTGATTTCGTGGCTGCCTGGGACAAGGTGATGAACCTCGATCGCTACGACCTTCGCTGATTTAGTAGTGTGAATCAGATGTGGGGATTTGTGTTACCGGCCCGCCCCTGACCCCGGGCACAAGCCCGGGGCGCCGCTTTCCGAATCAGGACTGCTTTAGGGGCTGAGCGTGTCGTAGACCACCACGACGCGCTCGCCGACAGTCGAACTCTGCGGGTCTTCGAGCTGTGGGCGAGCGGTGCCGAAAAAGGCGATACTATTGGTCTCCGGGTAATAGTCCCACCCGTTGTTGCGACTACGCGAGACCGCCTGGCCGTTGACGAAGACTTCTATCGACGCCGCGATGGGGACGGCGGGCAGCGGATAGTTCGTCGCGTGAGCTGCGGCCAGGTGGAGCGTATGTTCGAGGGGGGCACCGAACGGCTGACACATTGCTCCATACGCTCCCTGGGCCTGTGCTGCGACCTCCCGATAAGCGACCCCATCTTGGGCCCCACAGCCCTGACCGTCACCAACCAGCGAGACCGGGGTGGTCTTGCCGGTAAAGAAGCTGAGAAAGGTGTTCAGCGCTTGTTGACCTGCCTGGGTGGTGAGCGGCTCGTCCTGGATGGTTTGAGTCTCTTCATCACTCAGGAAGATGCTCACCACATGTGCGCCGTTTCGTATCGGAGCCGTCGACTGGCTACCGAGCATGGCCGTCAGGCCTTCTTGCGCGACCGTCAGGCCGTACTCTGCGACCCGATTGCCCGGCCAGGTCGTCACGTATTGAACTTCGGAGGTGAAGGTCCCTTCGGAGGTATGCCAGCCGGCCGGCCGAAGCAGCCCGTCGCCGTCCTCATCCATCGTTGTTACGCCCATGCGCCAGTCAAAGCCCATGGAGTCGAGAAGGGTGAAGACGTCGGCGATTTCACTTTGCAAGCGCGAATAATGACTATCCATCGAGGCGGACTGGTCCAACACCCAATAAAACTCGACCGGTGCCCGGGCGGTGAAGCTGTCGAAAGTCTCGCATAGACTATCCGGCGAGGCCGACGGCGCACCCAGCGCGGTGGAGTCGACGGCGTTCTGCGCCAGTTGGCCCAGCGAAGCATCACTGCTCGAGGTGTTCGCCTCGATGACGGCGCCCAACACGATCTCCTGCTGTGGGCGAAGAACGACGGTGAGGTCGACGCGAAACTCGACACCTGTTGATCCACCGGCCGCCGGCATATTGCCCACATTCGAGCTCCCAAACGGGGCCACCGCGACCATCAGGTCGTTGCGCATCGCTCCCGAAGTCATGCTCGAGGTCTCCACGACATATGTGCCACGGGCAGCGGGGTGGCCGTCGTGGGTGGTAAACTCTCCCAGCGACCAGTCCTGGACGACGGTGCCGAGGGTGCCGAGCTGCTGTAGGCGGCTCTGGAGGCGTTCATTTGCGCTGGTGCCCGTCGATGTCGACGTCGAGTCGGCGACGACAAAGCCGTGAACCGACTCGCTGCTATCTTCGAAGGCGGCCGCTCCCAATGATGTGCCCGTGGTGTCGTCGATCTTCGAGAACGACGTATAATCGGCGTCGAGTTCGAGCAGCCAGTCGCCAGCGGTGCTCGATCGCTGATCATAGGCCCCGCCGGTCGTCCCGGTGGAGCTCGAGCATTGCGTGACAAACCAGCGGTCCGAGTCGCTCACACCGTCGTTGTAGGTCGACGGGTTCATCGGATCGAGGCCAAAGTCGATCTCGTCGCCATCGTCGAGACCGTCACCGTCGGTGTCGGGGTCTTGAGGGTCGGTGCCGTGCCTTGCGATCTCGTCGCCGTCGTCGAGGCCATCGCCGTCAGAGTCGGGGTTGAGCGGGTCGGTGCCGACGACGACCTCGTCGCCGTCGGGGAGGCCGTCGTCATCGCTATCTTCGTCGTGGGGATCGGTGCCGGCGGCAATTTCGTCGCCGTCAGTGAGCTCATCGTCATCCGAGTCTGCTTCGAGCGGGTCGGTACCGTGGTCGTTGATCTCCTCGGCGTCGGTGAGCCCGTCGCCGTCGGTGTCGACGGCTGCAGGGTCGGTGCCATGGTCGTTGACCTCTTCGGCGTCGGAGAGTCCATCCCCGTCGGTGTCGGCGAGAGTGGGGTCGGAGCCGTGGTCATTGACCTCGGCATCGTCGTCGAGCCCGTCCCCGTCGGTGTCGGCGAGAGTGGGGTCGGAGCCGTGGTCATTGACCTCCTCGCCGTCAGTCAGTCCGTCGCCGTCGCTGTCGGCCACCAGCGGGTCGGAGCCGTGGTCATTGACCTCCTCGCCGTCAGTCAGTCCGTCGCCGTCAGTATCGACCTCGAAGGGGTCGGTTCCGTAGTCATTGATCTCCTCGCCGTCGTCGAGGCCGTCGCCGTCGCTGTCAGGGTCGAGCGGATCGGTGCCCTCGCGAAAGATCTCGGTATGATCGTCGAGGCCGTCACCGTCGGTGTCGGGGTCTTGAGGGTCGGTGCCGCGGGCGAGTTCATCGCAGTCGTTGATGCGGTCGCCGTCACTGTCCACGTCCGCCTGGCACTCGGTGCCGTTATTCCCGTTGTTTTCGGACTCTCCAAACTGGCACTGGTTCTGGACACATATACGGTCATCACTGCAGTCCCGGTCCTTCTGGCATCCCTCCCCTGCAGGCGTCTCGGAGCCACACGCAGGTGTTAACAATAACGAACACAGCATTGCACCGACTACATATCTCCAGTTCCACATGGGCTGCCCCTCAAGCATAAACAATAACAGTATAATTTGATTGGATATACTATTAGCACGATTTACGCTGCGAATCCAAAGAAAGCCGGTATCGGGATATCCGGGAGGCGGATCATATCCATGCGCCGGGTGTGCTCGGAAATGATGTAGGGGGGCTTCACCATAGTCTCTCTTTGCACTTGCTCGCCCGAGTTTCGCGCCGTGACCTGAAAACTGTGTAACGTGGCAACCACGCACAGCCACTAGATTTCGCTTGCGGCTTCACCTATCTTCGCCCGTCAACGATGCAGAATCTGGAGACACTTCGACCACAGTTGCTCTGAATGACGAGAGAATGATGTCTGAAGAAAACGAGGTAAATTGGCAAGCGCGCCAGCAACCGGAGACCTACAAGCCGCTAATTGACGACGCGATCCTGCGGATCGCCCGCGCCGCTGGTGCCGATGAGGATGCCATTACGGCGACGCTCGAGGAGCAATCGCCGAGCCGCGGCCCCTGGGGCTACCTCACCGATGTCGTCGAAAAGGTCCGACAGGTTCTGGTGACCGACGAACTCCGGGACGCCAGGCCCTGGTTCTTCAGCTTTCTGGACGGGAGCTTCGACAAATACCTCGAGACGTTTTACTGCGTGGAGACCCAGGCCGACGCCGGTTCGGACCCCTTCGACCGACCGCTGGTGCTGGAGTACTACCCGGAGGAAGCTCACGAGTGTCTGCGCCAAGAAACCTACGTCGGCGGAGCCGACGCCGACATCTACGCCCTTTGGAATCGCGGCGACCGCTACTCGGTCTGCCACGCCCACATGGAGGGGTTCTGGATCCTGGGCGAGGACCCGACCGACTTCATCGAGAATATCGCCGATAAGACCGAGGAAGAACTCGCCGGGTGACCGGGGGTTCTGACCACACAATAAATCAGACGGAAAAGACCTCGAGCAGAATATGCTCCGGGGTCTCTTTGTTTGACGAGCGCAGACTTATCGCATATCCACGATAAGAGATAAACCCGCGCCCGGAAAGAACGGAACCACGATTATGCCTGACCAACCCAAAGCATGTTGCCCGCCGCCGGCATCCCCCGAAGAAGTCTGCCGCGAGGACACCTTCGATGGTGACCAATTGGCCGCCTACGCCAAGGCGCTGGGGCATCCGGCGCGCGTCGCCATCATCCGCCTGTTGATGGAGAAAAATGCCTGCATCTGCGGCGAGATCGTCGACGAGCTGCCGCTCGCCCAGTCGACGGTCTCTCAGCACCTCAAAAAGCTCAAGGCCGCCGGTCTGATCCGCGGCGATGTGGACGGCCCGAGAGTCTGCTACTGCGTCGAACCGGCGGCCATCGCCAGGTTCAAGTCGCTCGTCGGGGAGCTAAGTTCGGTGGAGTGACCGCGTCCCGGGACAGTTGTCTGCGCACTTTTATATTGAGGGAGCCAGGATATGGACATCACCTTATTTAGCGCCAAGAGCTACGACCGAGAGTTCTTCGAGCAGGTCAACGCCGATTTCGGCCACGACATCCGGTATCTGGAGCCCCGCCTGAGCGCGGAGACGTCCCCATTGGCCGAGGGATCGAACGCGGTGTGCGCCTTCGTCAACGATCAACTCGACGAGGCGACCGTCGGCGATCTGGCCGGGCGCGGGGTCGAGCTGATACTGCTCCGTTCGGCGGGCTTCAATCATGTCGATCTGCGCGCCACCGCCGACCACGGCCTCACCGTCGCTCGCGTACCCGCCTACTCCCCGCATGCCGTCGCTGAACATACGCTGGCGTTGATTCTGGGGCTCAACCGCCAGACGCACCGGGCCTTCAACCGGGTGCGAGAGCGCAACTTCTCACTGGAGGGGCTGCTCGGCTTCGACCTGCACCAGAAGACCATCGGCATCATCGGCACCGGGACCATCGGCACGACGTTCGCGCGGCTGCTCAGTGGATTCGGCTGCCGCCTGCTGGCCCACGACCCCGTCCCCAACGACGAGTGCCGTGAGCTGGGCGTCGAATACGTGGAACTCGACGAGTTATTCGGCGCCTCTCATATCATCAGCTTGCACTGCCCGCTCACCCCCCAGACCCATCACCTCATCGACGCCGAGGCCGTCGACCAGATGCGCGACGGTGTCATGCTCATCAATACCAGCCGCGGGGCGATCATCGATACCCGGGCGGTCATCGAGGGCCTCAAAGATGAGAAGATCGGCCACCTGGGTCTCGACGTCTACGAAGAGGAAGAAGCCCTCTTCTTTGAAGACCTGTCTCAGCGGATCATTCAGGACGACGTCTTCGCCCGTCTTCTGACATTCCCCAACGTTTTGATCACCGGCCACCAGGGATTTTTCACCCGTGAGGCGCTGACGAGTATTGCGGAGACGACACTTCGCAACGCCACGGCCTTCGAATCCGGTGAGGGCACCCTATACGAGGTGACCCAGAAGTGCGTCCAACCGACGGGTTGAACTAGTCTTATTTCGGAAACCAGGTTTATTGGCGAAGTCAGGCCAGATGGATGTTGGTTCGGCCGACTGACGCGTAACGGCCGAGACGGTGTCAGACCCGATGTGGGCCGCCGACGCCGGCGCGCAGGTTCTCCAACGTGTAGTCGCGGACGTCAGCGCCAGGCGCTACACTAGGCCATCCCCCTTACTGGCGGCATCAACGCCGCGTGGTAAGCGTCTTGATGGTCCTAGGGGTCGCTTCTGGCTTGTCGGCCACTCCGATTACCTCGGCGAGTTTAGAGGGCAGGAGACGATAGATGAGCTCGATCTGCGCCGTGGTTACCTCTTCGGGCACGGCGTACACGATTCTCCGCTCTTCGTCGGAGTCGAGGCGGGTATCGCGCACCAGCTTTTCGGCAAAGGGGGCCGGAGCCGGCTCGCCCTCGGCAGTGTGATAGACCTTATTCAACACCGACTCGGGGTGCTCGGCCATGGGGTTGGCCTCGAAGTTTTTCCAAATGACCTCACCGTCGACGTTTTTGCCAACCACCGACACGACCACCGTCCGGCCCGGAAACCCGCTGGGAAAACCGTGCACGCTTTTGTTGGCCAATGTGACCGTCAGCCCGTCCCCGCCGAATGCGGCAGACATCTCCACGGCTGACTCCAAGATGCTCGGGTCGTCTTGATGCCAGGCGCGGTGAGGCCCGAGGAATTGGTGGCTGACGTGTTTTTTCTGACGTCCGACCGCCCCAGCGGGCCCCGACACCTCGGGCATGTGGCAACTGACGCAGGTCTGCTCACCACCATGTTCGCGAAACTCCGGCCCCGTCGTGCAGGCCGGCGCTCCCGTCGGAGTCTTGGTCGCGTTGTGACAGGACATACACAGCGTCACTCCGTCTTCCATGGCGGGAAGGGCCTTGCCGGTGCCGTGCACTGGTGAGGCTCCCGGCGCAATATCACGGCCCGAGCGCATGACATCTCCCTCCGACCAAGTCAGCACATCCACACCGACCTTTCCCTTGGCCAAGTGTACCTTCGAGACGTTGTGACAGGCCGCGCATGACACCCCTGCCATCCCAGCGGGCGCGTCGGGCGCGTTCGGCGAGCGCGGATTATGGCACTTGGCGCACCGCTCAGTGATGTGGTCGCCCTGCTTCTCGATGCGCAAAGCACGCATCCCCCCGTAAATCGGATCGTTGTCGTGGTGGGCGCGACTATGCATGCTCTGGGTCCACTCCTCGTAGATGGTCCCATGGCAGCCCTTGCACGATTGGGGGTCGTCGATGTCGATACCCGAGTGAGCTACAGATTTCGCCGAGGTGGCCGTCTCTGCTGATGCAGCAGTGTTTTGCGCTTCCTCCTTCTCACAAGCGGCCGCCAACAAACTCAAGGCAAATACCACAACCAACCGTTTCTTCATCGTCACATCTCTCGGGTTACGGACCTGCTCGTCGCGGTCATCGAGATGCAAAACGGGTGCCATCACCGCCCACTCTCCTTCGCCAGGTTGTCGCGCACGCCCCACCCGCCGAGGCTCGCCTGCGTTGCACAATGTTGCACGAACGGTTGCAACATAGTGCAACTGACGCCACCACACATGCCATTCCCGTGCAAGCAATTCGATTCACTTTCATCCGCGAGAGGAATGAATCGAGCCACTTAATCGTAAATCTACAATATACGATTGACTGCGGACCGCGATCCCATTAAGTTCCGCTCGCAGGCGATTTAGCGTCAAACAACGATAAACCCAGATAGACGATTGGAGTATGACGAAACCTCACGACAAGCTCCCCCCGGTCGACCTCGAAGGGGCGAATAAGGACATCGGCTTCTTCGAGCGGTATCTGAGCGTGTGGGTCGCGCTATGTATCGCCGCCGGCGTCGCCATCGGCCAGTTCGTCCCCTTCGTGCCCAACGTCTTAGGCGAGATGACCTATGCCGAGGTCAACCTGCCGGTAGCGGTGCTTATCTGGGTGATGATCTTCCCAATGATGCTCCAGATCGACTTTAAGAGCATCATTGGCGTGCGCGAGGAGCCCAAGGGGCTGACGGTCACGCTGGTGGTCAACTGGCTGGTCAAGCCGTTTTCGATGTTCGCCATCGCTTGGGTTTTCTTCAACGTCGTCTTCGCCCCCTATATCACCCCGGAGCTGCAGGCGGAGTATCTGGCCGGCGCGGTCTTGCTGGGTGCGGCGCCGTGTACCGCGATGGTCTTCGTGTGGAGCTATCTGACCAAAGGCGACGCCGCCTACACCTTGGTGCAGGTGGCCATCAACGACCTGATCATGCTGTTTGCCTTCGCCCCGATCGTGATGTTCTTGCTGGGGCTCGGTGACATCTTCGTGCCCTGGCAGACCGTCTTGCTGTCGGTGGTGCTGTACGTGGTCATCCCGCTAGCCGCCGGCTGGGCCACCCGCACCGCGCTCATCAAGAGCAAAGGTAAGCAGTGGTTCGACCAGGAATTCTTGCCCAAATTCGGACCGGTCACCATGGTCGGGCTTTTGGCCACGCTGGTGCTCTTATTCTCGTTTCAGGGCGAGGTCATCCTCGACAATCCGCTGCATATCGTGCTGATCGCGATCCCCTTGATTTTGCAGACATTCTTCATCTTCTCGTTGGCTTACGGCTGGGCGAAAGTCTGGAAGGTGCGCCACTGCATCGCCGCGCCGGCCGCGCTGATCGGCTCGAGCAACTTCTTCGAACTCGCCGTCGCCGCCGCCATCGTCTTATTCGGCATCCACTCGGGCGCGGCGCTCGTCACCGTGGTCGGTGTGCTCGTCGAGGTGCCCCTGATGCTCGCCTTGGTGCGCATCGCCAACGGGACGAAAGCGTATTTTCCCGAGTAATTAATAAGCGATAACCCCTGACCAACTTACGATCACCTAAAGAAGGAAATACGATGACTGCGAAAACACTGACCGTATTCGACCCCTCGATGTGCTGCTCGACCGGCGTGTGTGGCCCGGACGTCGACCCGGAGCTGGTGCGATTTTCGGCCGACGTCGAGTGGCTGAGCGCCCGCGGCGTCAACGTCGAGCGTTTCAACCTCTCCCAGGAGCCCGGCGCATTCGTCGAAGACAGCGACGCCAAATCGCTCCTGGAGAGCGACGGCGAAGCAGGCCTGCCGCTATTCAAGGTCGACGACCAAGTCAAAACACACGGCGAGTATCCCTCCCGCGACGTCCTCGCCGAGTGGTTCGGCGTCGAAGACGACAGCGCCAACACGAGCAACGCCGACGAGTCGGCGGGATGTTGCGGCGGTGCGAGTAGCACCGAGTCGAAGTCATCTTGCTGCTGAGCGACTCGGAGTCGATCGGCTCGCCCGCAAAGCTACCTTCCCCTCTTTCAGGGTACCGAGATGATCAATTGCCTGACACACCCCACACGTTTTCTGTTCTTTACGGGCAAAGGCGGCGTGGGAAAGACATCGACCGCCTGCGCGACGGCCATTCAACTGGCCGAGCAGGGCAAAAAAGTGCTCCTGGTGAGCACCGATCCGGCCTCGAACCTCGACACCGTGCTGGGCACCGCGCTGGGCGGCGAGCCCACGCCCATTGAGGGCGTCGAAGGGCTCTTCGGGCTCAATATCGACCCGGAGGAAGCCGCCCGCGCCTATCGCGAGCGCGTCGTCGGCCCCTACCGCGGCGTGCTGCCCGACGAGTCGGTGGCCTCCATCGAGGAGCAACTCTCCGGGGCGTGCACCGTCGAGATCGCCGCCTTCGACGAGTTCACCGGCCTGATGAGCTCGAAGAGCGACGCGGACGAGTACGACCACGTCGTCTTCGACACCGCGCCGACCGGCCACACGCTTCGCTTGCTGCAGCTTCCAGCGGCCTGGACGAGCTTCATCGAGACCAACGAGCGCGGCGCCTCGTGCCTGGGGCCGATGTCGGGCCTCAAGAACCAGCAAGAGCGCTACGCCGAGGCGATGGAGGTCTTGGCGGATGGACAGCGCACCACCTTGGTGCTGGTGACCCGGCCGGAGTACGGCGCGCTGACAGAAGCCGAGCGCACCCGCGTCGAGCTCGAAAAACAAGGCGTCGACAACCAATTTCTGGTGGTCAACGGTGTCTTCAAGGCCACCGACCGCGACGACAAGGGCGCCCTGAAGCTCGAGGCGCGCAGCCAAGCTGCGCTCGATGCCATGGCCGACGCCCTGACCGAGCTGCCCTCCTATGAGGTGCCGCTCAAGCCGTACAATTTGGTCGGACTGCAGGCGCTTCGCGACTTCTTCAAAGACGCGGACGCCGTCGAGGTCAGCGAGGACAGCGAAGCCGAACCGACCGACGAAGCCGTCGACGTCGACACTCTGCCGCGTCTGGTCGAGTTCGCCGACGAGCTCGAGGAGGCCGGCCACGGCCTGGTCATGTGCATGGGCAAAGGCGGCGTGGGAAAGACCACCGTCGCCGCCGCGCTGGCCGCCGAGCTCGCCGGCCGCGGCGTGCCCGTCCACCTGACCACGACCGACCCGGCCGCCCATATCGAGGACGCGCTGCAAAACGAGGTCGACAACCTGCGGGTCAGCCGCATCGACCCGCAGGCCGAGACCGAAGCCTACCGCAACAAGGTCATCGAGCGCTCACGCGACGACCTCGACGAAGAGGGGCTCGAGCTCCTCAAAGAGGATCTGCGCTCGCCGTGTACCGAGGAGGTCGCCGTCTTCCACGCCTTCTCGAAGGTGGTGTTCTCGGCCAAGCGCGAGATCGTCATCGTGGACACCGCCCCGACCGGCCACACATTGTTGTTGCTCGACTCGACCGGCTCGTATCACCGCGAGATGCTGCGCCAGACCGAGGACTCCGACGTCAAAGTGGGCACGCCGCTGATGCGCCTGCAGGACCCCGAGCACACCAAGGTACTGGTGGTCGCGCTCGCCGAGACCACGCCGGTCCAGGAAGCCGATCACCTGCAGGAGGACCTTCGTCGCGCCGAGATCGAGCCGTACGGCTGGGTCATCAACCGCAGCCTGGCGGCCACGCCGACGCGCGATCCCGTCCTGCGAGCCCGGGCGCGCGAAGAGGCCGTCCAGATGAAGGAGGTCGTCGACGAGCACGCCCGGCGCGTATTCGTGGTCCCCTACGCCGGCGAGGAGCCGCGCGGGGCGAAGGCGCTGCGTGATTTGATCGACTGACGCCCCCCCAACAGGAGGCTCTCATGAGCCAGGCACCGACCAAGTACACGATCACTGCGCGTTCGCAAAAAGGCGGCCAGGCCCACGCCGACGCCAAACAAGAGCAGATCGACTTCGACGCCTCGACGGCCATGGGCGACGAGCTGCCCGGCCCCGCCGAGCTGCTGCTGACGGCGTTTTCGGCCTGTGCGCTCAAGAACGTCGAGCGCTTCTCGAAGATGCTGCCGTTTCAATACGAGGCCGCCCGCATCGAAGTCGAAGGCGAGCGTCAGGATACACCGCCCAAATTCACCCACATTCGCTATACGCTCGAGCTGGTCACCGACGAGCCCGACGAGCGTCTCGACTTGCTGCACAAGAATATCCGCAAATACGGAACCATCACCAATACGCTGGCCGAGGCATGCGAACTCGACGGCGAACTCATCAAAGTCGACTCGATCGACGAACTGTGAACCGGAGCAATCCCATGAAGAGCATTCTATTTCTGTGTGTCGCCAACTCCGCCCGAAGTCAGATGGCCGAAGGCCTGGCGCGCGATCTGTTCGGTAGTGATATGCGCGTGCAGTCGGCCGGGTCGAACCCCTCGCGGGTCAACCCCTGGGCGATCGGGGCGATGGCCGAGCTGGACATCGATATCAGCGGCCAAGAGTCGACCTCGGTCGAAGACGTCGACCCCGACACGGTCGACACGGTCATCACGCTGTGCGCCGAGGAGGTCTGTCCGGTTTTTCTGTCCGACGCCAAGCGGCTGCACTGGCCGATCAACGATCCGGACACCGACGACTCGAGCATCGGCGACGAGGAGATGCTCGAGCGATTTCGCCAGGCTCGCGACAAGATCAAGATGCGCCTCGAGATCCTCGCGGCCCTCCAGGATCGCCCCGAGAGCCCCGAGCCGACCGAGTTTCACGGCAGCATCCGCGTGCCCGACCTGCCGGCGGCGGCCAGATTTTATAGCTGGCTGCTCGACGTCGAGCCCAAGGCCTGGACGCACCGCTACGTGACGTTTGTCAGCGAAAAGCTGCGCACGAATTTCGTCATCCTGGTCGACGACGGCAAAGAGTTGCACCACGACACCCTCTATCACCTGGGCATCGCCGTCGACGGCAAGCAAGCGGTTATCGACGCCCACCAGCGAGCTCGTGAGGCCGGCTTTCACGTCGAAAAGCCCGCCAGGACGACCTGGCACGGCACGCCGCTGCACGAATTGTGGCTCAAAGATCCCGGCGGCAACCTCATCGAGCTCTACTCGCGGCTGACCGACGACGAGCTCGCCGAGATGCCCGAGGACAAAGAGCCGTTTTTTTTGGTAGCGACGTAAGGGGGCGCTCTAACCAGGCTGCGCTTGTGACAGGACCGGACTCCCAGGGCCAGGCACAAAAAAAGTGCGTCCATTTGCCCACTCGCTCGTCTACCTCAGTGAAAGCGGGCAATTGCCCTTGGTCGAAAACCAGTCCCTTCACAAAAGGCTCAACATGTCGTCTCACTCCAACCAAACACTCGATATTCAACTGCTGTATATCGACAACGAATCCTGCTCGCGTTGCCTTCAGACCGAAGGCAACCTGGACGTCGCCGCTGCCATGGTGAGCGGAGTCATGGAGCTACTCGGCGTCGAG
Organism: uncultured Bradymonadales bacterium; assembly: GCA_964386725.1. GTDB lineage: Bacteria > Myxococcota_A > Bradymonadia > Bradymonadales > Bradymonadaceae > CAYLTX01. Next base: position 98,748 of record CAYLTX010000001.1, read on the forward strand.
CTCCGTGTCGAGCGAGTGCTTGTCGAGGACCGGCAACTCGCAAACAAAGTTCAGCTCGAGACCTCCCCAACGATTCGCATCAACGGCTCGGATATTGGAGGCAAACTCGAGCAAAACGCTTGCGGTGACTGCAGTGACCTCGCCTCCCAACCGATTAACTGCAGAACCTGGACATGGCGAGATCAGATAACCAACTACGCGCCGATCGGGCTCATCGTCGAGGAGATTTTCAAGGCGTTGTTTGCGCAAGATGAGCCCGCCCCTGCAGTCACCGAGGGGTTTCAGTTACCTGAGAACCTCGAACGCTTCTTTGCTAACGCAGAATCGATAGACGGCTCACCGTGCCAATCCACCAGCAGTTGCTGCTAACACCGCGTGGAAGTTCACGCCTCCACACGCCCACCTAACGGTGGCGAGAGATGCATGACTTGTATGACTGCCTCTCGTCACCGTTAGCCCTGATTTCTCCCCCGAGAATTTTGCTAATGAACGATACTCACAAGCTTGACTTGGTCAGAGAGCGCCTGCTCGCCTTCATTCGCAAACGCGTCGACTCGAACGCAGATGCAGAGGATATTCTGCAAGATGTACTCGTCAGAATGCAGGAGGGTCTCGACGGGCTGGAATCGGAAACACGATTCCACGCCTGGTTATATCAAATTGCAAGAAACGCGGTCACCGACTTCTACCGTACCCGTTCTCGCCACAACCGGGCTCTAGAAAGGGTCGACGAAGATCCAACAATCCGGATTCACCGATGTAAGGAAGATGCCAGCGCGTACCGGGAGCTCGCAGGATGTATCGAGCCCCTCGTCGAGCAATTGCCTCCTAAGTATCGAACCGCCATCCGTTTGACAGACCTTGGAGAGTTTACGCAAGCCGGCGCTGCCGAGGAGTTGGGGCTCAGCGTCTCTGGCGTCAAATCACGGGTTCAACGTGGCCGCAAACACCTCGAGGGGCTGCTACGAGAGTGTTGTGAGCTTGATTTGGATCACAGGGGGCATCTGATGGACTTTGGCTCCCCGGCCGATGACTGTTGCGGTAAGTAGATTCGGAAGCCTGCCCAATGCGGCTGCTCACCGGACACACGGGCGTCGGTACGTAGCCGATTGGGGTCGACCGGGAAACGTTGTGGCATTCGGCATTCGGGACGACCTCTCGCCGCCACTCGATGCCCAGCAACTTCACCGTAGCGCCTCTCTACGGCGTCGTCAGGATCATGTCCACGGCGACCAAGATCGCGGCGACCCCGACGATCCCCTTGACGATGCGGGCGACTTTGCCGCCGCCCGAGCCCCCCCACCAGGCGCACTCCGAGCCCCCCCCGCCGTCCAGGTCGCGAGCAGATGAGCTGCCACGAACGAGCCTACCGTAGCGACCTTCAGCGCCACAGCCGCAGGCCCGACGCTGAAGGCAATCCGGGGAGCGAAAGCCGACATTGCTTATTCTGAGCATATCCAGCTCTCGATCATCTTGACGGAGGGAACACCGACGGTGTGCACGACGACGCCGTCGACGACCACGCTGGGTGTCGCCATCACGCCGTAGCTGGCGATCTTCTCGAATTCTTCGACCTTTTCGAGGGCGATCTCGACGCCGAGCGATTCTGCAGTGGCTTAGCGATTTTCCTTTCAGCGTATAGGTTTACGAATGTAGACACCTTGCGGGTTGATGGAGGGGCATAGGGAGTCGTCTCCCCTTATTGACACGCCAGCCAGCGCGTCTTTGGACGATAAAGCTCCCACGGTGAAGGAGGAGCGTCATGCCTTCGATACCATATGATTCGCTACTGATTTTTACCCTCGCCGTAGTCGGCGCGGCGACTTTTTCGCTGTCTGCGGCCTTCTCGGGTCGTAGCGCCTTCCGGGAGATGTCCTGGGAGAGAGCGGCTTTCAGCGCACTGCTCGCATCGGCGTTGATCATGGTGTTGTCTCCCTTGGGTTACCTCATCTTCGAGCCGTCGCTCTTCGCGGCTCCAATTGACGAGTTTCAGGCCACGGCCCACCGAGGCATCGTGCACTTCATCTTCGAATTGTTAGGAGGTGTGGAAAACACGGAGGCAGCTAGGTTCTGCGAGCGGGGCCTATTTGTTCAGGAGGAACTCTTCGCAAATCAGCGCGTGCTCAACCCGGACTGCATGATGGATATCGTGATCGTGCACGCGTTGCCCCCGTTTCTGCTGGCGGCGCTTGGCCTCGGGTTCATCTACGGCAGTTATCCTCAGTTGAACCTGCGGAGCATGTTGCTAAAGAACTGGCGAAGCAAGTTGAACCTGAGCTTTCCGATCTTCTCGTACGACTACACCTGGGATGCCGCGCTCACCAGTCTCAAGCCCGCTGCGCTGGTGGCCATTGGGTTCTCGACGCCACCTGCCAACCACGAAGACAAAGAAGGCATGGTCTTGGTCGGGCAGTTGGCGAGCTTCTCGATCGAAGACGAGCCTCGCGGCCTCACGCTTATTCATCCCCAGTGGATGGACGCGGGCAAAGTCCCCAAAGCACGCGCTGACTGTGACTTTGCTGATGTCTTCAAGAAGTTCGACTTCAATAGAGAGCGGCTCGTCCTAACCAACGAGAGCGACATCGATTTCATCAGCTACCCCGCCTCATCGCTCAAGCGCCACGGCGACTCACTGAACCACGCTGCGCAAAGCTTCTTCATGGGCATGAGCGCTCTCGGGATGGTCTTTTTTGCCTGGAGTGCGTATCTGACCGCCCAGTTTCTCGACGGGTTCGATTACCAGTATTTGTCGGCGGTATACGTCATCATGACGGGGTTGTTGCTGTTTGTGAGCGCCTATCTGGCCATCTGGGCGTGGCAAGTCGCCGGCCGCGACTACTCACCCACATGCGATCATCCGGCCATCTTATCTCCCCTCCCTTACGTAGTTAGTGCAGGGGTCCTCATCATCGTTGCCGGAGTGGCCGTCATGCTCTTTACTCGCGGCTACCGCGAGGCCGGTATAGCCGGGTGGGAGCTAGGAGTCGGCCTCTACGCAATACTGGCGTTTGTCTTCATGTTGACGATCGTCCAGCTGCGGGTTTGGAGCCCCCGCCGGCAGATCAACAAGGCGTTCGACGACTTCATCGACCAAGTCAAAGCTCGGTGGCCTGCCAAACCCCGTCCACCATTGACCGGGCTCGATGCGCTAGACCAGGCGGCGACCTTGCGTTATCTCCAGGATGATCTCGATCGGCCAGTCGACCGGGCGTACAGACAGGAGGTCGGTGACCAGCGCAAGTGCGAGTTCGATGCGTCGGGTCTCGAGTCTTACCTGGATCGGAACTCCACCAAGGTACGCGAACAGTATCTTCGTGCTGTTGTTGGTCGCGAGCTTCTCCGCTGCATTGCCGTTGTTGCGGGAAACCACAGCGTCGAACACGCCGAGCCTCAGCTCCTGGAGTGGTTTCGTAGCCGCTTGCCTCGCTGAGTAGCCTCCGTCACGACACGACGATCCCACCTCCGCCGGCAACCGCAAGGTCATCTTCGCCCCGCCGGGGCTGGAGTCGCCGTACACCAGCTCGCCGTGGTGCTCGCTGGCGCCATCGTCTGGCTCGACCTGCCCTTTCACGTCGTCATGGCCCAGGCCATCAAACGCACCCTCGGCCGGTGCATCACGGGCCGACCGCTGTGAAACGGCAACCGCACGGGCTTTCGACGCGGCCAAAAAGTGCCGGCCAAAAAGTGCCACCCACCCTACAAACCGCTCAATGACATTGCCAGAAAGCCGTGTCGGCGAATACATACATGATCCCGGCGTCGCCCAGGTTCATCGGCACGAATCCTTCGTCGAACTGCATGACGAAGACGCCAAAGTAATCGTCGCCCTGCAGCCACATCGGTTGGCCGCCGCCCCAGGCATTCGTGCCGTAGATCGCGCCTCGCACGCGGCGAAGCTCCTTGTCGCCATCGTAAGCCACGGTGAATGCTCCCAGTGGAACCTCGACCTCGTGGACCGCGAAGCCGCGAGCACTCTCATCACCTGCGGGAAGCTCGCCTTCGAATTCGGCGGCCTGTTCTCGAGTGACCGCCACGACCTCTGCATCGGTATTGTCGGGGGTCCACGCCTTGTTGTTGTACGGATTTCGCACAAACAGCGACAACGCGCGCACCTCCTCTTTGAACGGCTGGCGAAGCGCCGGGACGGTGTCGAGATCGAGGGTGAACATATGCTGCATGGGACTGTCGGCGTCGCCGTCTTTGAGCGGCCAGGTCTCGTCGGTCACCCCGAACGGACGGCCGCCGACGCGATTGAGCGTGTCTTCGGGGGCCTCATCGAGCTTCTCGAAGACGTAGATGATGGTGGAGGACACGTCGGGATGCGCCTCGAAGACCTCCTTGGACAACCGGCGGATCTTGTCGGCCGGGCCGCTGTCGGCGGCGGTGGATCCGCCAGCCTCATCGAGCAGCTTCTGGTAGGTCTCCTCGCCCATCTGGCTCTTCACGGTGTTGTGAAACTCCGGCGAGTCGCTCGACGCGAGCGCCGGGCCCAAGTACGGCTGGATCTCGTCGCGAAGGTTCTGCAACAACGGACGGAACCAATCGTGGCCGTCGGTCGGCGGCACCCCGTTTTTGCCAATGAGTTCGAATGCGCGCTCGAATAGCTCAGCTTTCGGAAGCGTCTCGAGCGCCGCCAGCGCGCGGTGCCAGTTGAGCGTGTCGTTGTCGAAGTCCTCGAGCACGCGCGCTACCGCGCGCTCCTCGACCATATTGGCCAACGCCGCCCGATAGTCCGGCGCGGTATAATAACCCAGGTCGCGCTCGGGCGCACTGTCGTCGTCTTCGAAGTCGGCCAGCGAGACGAACCGGTCGAACTTCGGGTCCAGAGCCTGGTCGGCGTCGGCGAGGATGCCCAGAATGGCGCGTCGGTAGGTATTTCGCGCTGCCGGCTCCTCGGTCGCCTCGAAGGCTTTGGCGATCGGCTCGAGCGCGCCGGGCCCGAGCAGCGCCAGGCCGAAGGCGACGTTATTCAGCGACGAAAAGTTCGCACAATCGCCTTTGGCCAGCACCTCGACGGTCTGCAGGGCCTTGTCCAAAAGCGCGCCGTGTTCCGGGTAAGCCTTCAGCGCCGGGAACGGCTGGCTCTGTCCATACTTGCCCTCGAAACCGGACATAAAGCGCGCCACCGACGCCTGCTCGTCGAAGGCGTGCAACGCCTCGATAAACTGTGGCAGGCTGTGGTAACCGTCGCGATCGGTGGGGTGGTCGAGGGTGTTGAACGCGATGAACTCCAGAGCCTCATCGGGGGCCTCTTGGTCGAGCGCGTTGGCTCGCAGCACCGCACAGATCGCGGCAAACTCGGCTTGATGGACGCGAGCATCCGCCTTCAGGTTCTGAGCCATCTCCAGCAGCTCGGAGGGTTCATCGTCGCGGACGAGCACCAGCTCATAGGCGCGCACGCGATTCTGATTATGAATGCTGATATTCGAGATCATCCACTCGAGCTGTTCGAGGTCCGCCACTGGCCAAGCCTCGAGGGTCTTCTCGAAGGACGGAGCGTAGTCCCCCTCGAAAATGGCGTCGAGCACCGCCCTGGCCCAGGTCTTCTGATCGACGAAATTCGACAAAAATTCCTTCTTGGCAGCGACGCCTTCGTCGTCTTGGCGGCCGATCTCGACCTTGGTCAACTCCCCGTCGACCACGTCCCAGACATACCACGGCAGGCTCTTCCACATGTGGGTGCTCGCCAGCGACTTGACGATGTCCTCGGGGAGTTCGTCGCGCTCGATCACGCCGAAGCGACGCCGCACCAGCTGCAGGCCCTTTTGGACCTCGGGCGAGCACTCTGACGCGCGTGACTCGACCAGCTCGGGGTCTCGCGCATAGGCGTGCATCGCCATGACGTCGAGCATCTCGGGCCAAAACGAGACCAGACGCGGGGATTCGTAGGCCGGCTCCACGTAGCCGCCGTCGTAATGGCCGTCGTCGTAGTAGCCGTCGTCTTCGTAGTAGCCGTCGTCGTAGGCCGGCTCGGCCGCCGCTTCGTCCTGCTGCTCGTCGTAGCGCTCGACCCGAGTCAGAAACTCGACCATATCTTCGGCGCCGGCCTGCTCCATCCCGATCTCGCCGACTATCTCCGACCAGATCGCCGGGTCGTTCCAGGCGTCGTAGTGGCCCTGGCGGATAAGCTCCCAAAGCGCCGGCACCCGATCGCCCCAGTCGACGCCGAACTCCTCGAGGACGTCCATCTTGGCGTAGTTGTCGCTCTCTTTTTTGATTTTACGCACGACATCGTCGACACGGTCGGCTTCTATTCCGAAGATCGCATCACTCATGGGGGCTTCCTAGAGGGGGCAGGTGTGTTGTGAATATGTTGCTGATCAGTAAACGCACTCAGCGCATTTAGGTCAAGACATGACCTCGCCCCCCTCAACCTCCATCGCTTCGCCTACGGGTGGAGCACGCGATAGTGGGGTTTGGCCATCTTCTTGAAGGCCTTTTGCAGGGCGCGAAGGCCCGGCGAGTTCATGTCCGTGCACTGCAGCTTCGCGAGCGCGTCGAGCATGATGTCGATGTCCCCGCGCGAAAGCGCCACATCGGCGACGCGCTTGTAGAGCGGGGCTCGAAGCGTCCTCTTGGTGGCCTGGAGTTGTTCGTAGACTTCCTCCCAGCGCCCTTGGGCCCCCAGCCACTCGATCCGCTCCTCACCTTCGAGGCCGTCGAGGCCGCCGTCGCCCACCTCCTCGGCTTCGGAGGAATCGAAGCCGAGCCGCTCTGGCAATCCCGCGTCCCGAGCGGCGTCACTTTCGAGCAAGAGCTCGCGCACGTCGCGGCGCGCGCTCCAGTCGTCCGCAATATTCCAGGCCTCGTAGACATGCTCAAATAGCGCGAACTCGCCGGCGTCGACGAGGTCTGACAACAGACGTTGGTGGAACTGGCTGATCCAACTGCCATCTTCGGCGTCGACCAGCTCCCGGACCTCGTCGACTCGCCCCATCACGAGCATCGCGCGGGCCAGAACCGAGCGCTTCTGAAACGGGTTTGCCTCGTTGTCGATGCCGTCGCGCGCGAGTTCCAGGGAGGCGTCGGCGAGCTCGGAGTTGCCCAGTCGGAACTGGGCGGCGGCGATCGGCGCGTACACAAAGGTCTGCTGCCATTCGGCCAGCTCGGTGCGCTCGAGCCATGTGGTGGCGTCTTCGAGGGCGGCTTTGGCCCGCTCCTCCTCGTCCTGTTGGTGGGCGAAGATCGCCTCGTAGGCCCGCGCCGCGATTTTCGTGTGCTCGGAGTTCATTTGAGGCACGAGATCCAAGACCTCGCCCATGCGCACCAGAGCGACGTGAAAATCGAGCAGGTCGTCGTCGATGTGGCTGTTCCAACCCGGTATAAAGTCGCTGGTGCGCTCGACATAAAGCGCGGCCAGATCGGTGATGTCGCGCTCGGAGCGCGCCGGGACTTCCAGCGGGGCGTTTTGGGAAGCGAGCACGTCGCGGCCGAGCCGGTGCAACATGATCTTGGAGTGATAGCCCTGCTGGTCAGTCAGCGTCGTCGCTGCGAGTTTTTCGTCGGGTGACCAGGCGACGCCTGTGGGATACCGCCCCCGGCTCTTCTGCGAGCGAATCGCTTCACCGGTCTCGGCCCGCAGGACCATAATCTCCTGGTAGGTCGACGCGAGAATGTAGCGCCCGTCTGGAGACAACGCGACCGAATTGATGCCCGTGTGATCCAGCTCCGAGACTTCATTGGTCTCGAGGTCGACCAGCCGAAGCGGTTCGCCCTCGATCACCAGGGCGCAGCGATCGCCGGTCGCGTCGAAGCCGGCATAGACCATGTGATCGAAGGGTTTGTCCATCTCGAACAGCACCTCACCCTGCTCGTCGAGGATCTGCGCCGAGTCGAAATGCGGACCGTTGACCAAGCGCGTCCCCGCCGAGTTCGCCGAAAAGCCGTACGGCTCGAAGCTCTCGCCCTCGCCGGTCTCCAGATCGTAGGCCACATATCCGCCATCTGTGGCACCTGCGACACGTCCGTCGTGGGTCCAGCCAGGCTGGAAGAGCCAATTGCCCGCCTTCGGCACGTCCGTGACCACCGACCAGTCATCGGTCGAAAAGACCCGAAAGCCGCCTTCGTTGTGTCCGGCGAGCAGATACTGTCCGTCCTCGGAGAATGACATCGTGCACACCGTCGTCGCCTCCCCCTCGCCGTCTGGAAACGGCGCAACGGAGGTCACGTCGCCGAAGTCGGGAATGTCGAGGTACTCATCTTCGGTCAGCGCGTCGGCCTCGGTCGGATAGGAGGTTGTCCCCCACGACATACCTTCGGCGAAAGGGGCGAGGTACTCGGGCTTGGTAACAAAGACATCGAAGTCGGCCTGGACGAGCTTCTCCTCGTCCTGCCAGCCGCCACCGCGCTCGTAGTAAAAATCGGCGTAGCCTTCGTATGATTCGACCGGGAAATTTCGCCGCTCTAGCTCCTCCAAACGCGCCACGAATCGAAACGCGTTGCGATCGATATACGCTTCGTCGAACCTGTCGTCATAGGCGATGTCGTCTCCGAGCGCATCCTTGTCGCACAACACCCGAACGAAGAAGCTGCGATCGTCTGGAATCGGCTGGTGGCTCTCGTAGTGGGTGTCGTAGTAGACGACGAAGACTCTCAGCCTGAGCCGGCATTCGTCGGGGGCTACCTCGAGTACTCGAACTCCGTACAGGTCGGTCGACATGGCATCGCTCCAGGAGGTGAGATTTGGCAATTGCACGCATTCTGCCGCGTGACGCCTCAGTTCGCAATCGACAGGCGACTTGTAGGATGCCCGGCACTCCTGATTGCGCCCGGCACTCCTGATTGCGCCCGGCACTCCTGATTGCGCGTCCATTTTGGGGCTGCCTTCGTTGCGGCGCCTAGTTCTGGCGATTCGCAATGGCCTTGGCCACAACGCTGGTTGACCGACGTCGCGAATGGTTCTAGATCAGCCGCACCTCTCACTGGAGATACAATATGACGCAATCGATCATCGAACCCGCAAAATCGGGCCGCTCCAAATGTGGCGGCTGTAAAAAGAAAATCGAGAAGGGAGAACTGCGTTTCGGCGAGTATAACGAGCGCTACGACAGCTACCGCTGGTACCATCTGGTGTGCGGTGCGGCGCTCGATGCAAAAGACTTCGTCGAAGCCGCAAAAGACTACGAAGGCGATGTCGGCGACGTGGACGCCATCCTCGAGGAGGCCAAGTTGGTCGGCAAAGGCACCCAGACCCCGCGCGTCGAACCCGCATCGAGCGCGCGCTCGTCGTGCGTCGTCTGCCGCGAAAAGATCAAACCCAAAGGGGTGCTTCGTGGCGTGCTCTATTATGAAGTCGAGCCGGATGTCTGGCGCAAAGGCAATACCCACGTCGAGTGCATGGCCGAGGTCTCGGACCTCGACCGAGATACCCTCATCGACCAGGTGCTCGAAAACTCACTCATCGACGAGGAGCAGCGAGAAGAGGTCATCGCCCGGATCTAAAGCACTCCTATTTCGGAAACCGGATAAATTGGCAAAGTCAGGCCAGATGGATGTCGGTTTGGCCGATTGACAGGTAGCAGCGCTACATGGATTGAGGACAAACCGACAGACACTGGTCTGACGAAGCCAAGACTCCGGGTTTCGGAGTAGGAGTGGTTTAGTGGGGGCTCGCCACTAATCGGGAAGGAAGCCATGGTCGACTCACTTGGAAGGAGCGCCGCGAGCTATACTCGACGCTGCTCTACGAGCCGAAGTGGCGGCACCTGGATGTCTTTCGTATTCGCTCGTCGGATATGGCCGACGTTGATGTGCGGCGTGGGAGGCGCGCGTCGCCATCATATGCTCCATTCCCTTGCGAGCAGCGGGACTGATCATCGTCGGTTGTGCTACCGTAACCCCCATACGCTGTAGCGTGGGATCGAGACTATGCCGGGAGCCATGAGGTGAATGACGAGACCATCCAACTTGGAGCATTCGATGTCGGACGCCGGCTCGGACAGGGCGGGATGGCGAGTGTTTACGAGGGGGAGCACCGCGCGACAGGGGTTCCCGTGGCCATCAAGGTCATCCGACGCGAGGCCGACCCGGAGACGAGACGGCGTTTCCACGAGGAGGTCCAGGCGCACGCCGGTCTGCTTCACCCGGGAATCGTCTACCTATTCGAGTACGGGACGGTGGGGGCCGAGGCGCAGAAACAGGACGACGTTCTGCAGCCGAATGATCCCTTCGTGGCCATGGAGTTGGCGGTTCGCGGGACAGTCCGCGATGCAATGCCCCTCCGGCGGTGGGAGCCGGTGCGCGAACTCCTCGTCCAGGTGCTCGATGCGCTCGCTCATGCCCACGCTCGCGGGGTCATCCATCGAGATCTGAAGCCCGAGAACTTGCTGGTATTCGACGCCGGCGACGACTCCGGCGGCGGCGCGCGGGTGAAGCTGGCTGACTTCGGGATCGCGCACGCCTTCGGCAGCGAGCGAGCACAGCGAACCGCTCGACTCGAGTCCGCCGCCGGGACGCCCTACTACATGGCGCCCGAACAACTTCGCGGGCGCTGGCGCGACTACGGCCCCTGGACGGATATATACGCCCTCGGGTGCACCGTCTGGGAACTCGTCTGTGGTCGCCCGCCATTCACCGGCCCCAATGCCATCAGCATCGCGGCCGGCCACCTCTCCGATCCTCGACCGCCCCTCGAGCCCGTATTCCCGGTCCCCGAAGAGCTGGGGAACTGGATTGGCCGCTGTCTGTCGGTCGACCCCGGTGACCGATTTCGCCGCGCCGCCGACGCCGCCCGCACCCTGCCGACCTCCCCTCCCATCGAGGACATCTGCCCACGAGGCGAGGACATCGACTCGACCCGACGTACACAGACACTCTTCCCGGGCCCGACTATGAGGATGGCGGACGCATCGGACACGAGCGTCGATGTCCTGGGGCCGACATTGGCGTCGGGTTCCCCGGACGCACCCAGCTCCGATCGTACCGAGCTCGAATCCGCGCCGCCCGACCCCTCGTCGCCCGACCCCTCGTCGCCCGACCCCTCGTCGCCCGACGACGGTGGGGACTCCGCTGACCGGCGACCGCTCCGACTACCGATTCCCGACGACTGGCGCCCGCAGGATACGGCGCCGATCGCCGACCCGCTCGTCGGCGCCGGACTCGGTCTCTTCGGCCTGCGCGAGGCTCCCTTCGTCAATCGCCACGAGGCCTGCGACACGATCTGGGAGGCGCTCCGGCGCGTCGTCGACGCAGACACGACACAAGCGGTCTTCATCACCGCCGAGGCCGGCACCGGCAAGAGTCGACTCGCCGAACACATGGCGACGCGTGCCGACGAACTTGGGGTGGCACGCGTCGTTCACGCGGTCCACACCTCCGAAGGAACTCGTCAACCGGGCATCCGCGGGGCGCTCGAACGCACCCTCCGGACCATCAAGCTGGAGCGCGACGAGGTCTTCGAGTTTCTCTCCGAGCGTCTGCCTCGGCTCGGCCGAGACGATCCCTTCTTCGACCACGACGCGCGGGCGCTCACCGAGTTTCTGCGCCCCACCGACGCAGAGGCCGACGAGATCCGCGGACCCCGCTACCGTTTTAGCGATGCGGGCCAGCAACAAGGACTGGTCCTGCGCACGCTGCGACGGCTCACCCGCCGCCGCCCGCTATTTTTGTGGCTGGACGACCTCCAATGGGGCCGGGAGTCGCTGAATATTCTCGAATGGCTCGCCGATGCGTCGACCGACGGCTCCCGGGCGTTGATCGTCGCGACGGTTCGCTCCGACATAGTGGCGAACTCGCCGGAGCTTCGAGCACGCCTGCGCGCCCTCGACGAGGCGTTCGACGCCACGCAACTCGAACTGCTTCCCCTCGGACGAGACCATCAGCAGGAGTTGCTCCAACAACTTCTTCCGCTCGACCCGCAGTTCGCCGAGTATCTCGCCGACCGGACCGAGGGCCACCCATTATTCGCCATGCAACTGCTCGGTCACTGGATCGAACGAGATGTCTTCGATGTCGAATCGACCGGCTTCGTCCTCTCGGACGCACAAGACGTCGACCTTCCCGACGACATCCATCACCTGTGGGTCGAGCGCGTCGGCCGTCTCTGGCAGGCGTTTCCCGACGCGGTCGCCGACGACGGTCGGGACGCCCTGGAAATCGCCGCTGCCCTGGGCCGAGAGGTCGACGCGCAGGAGTGGAGGGGTGTGCTCGAGGAGGCCGGAGTCGAGGAGCCGCCCGACTTTCTCGACCGGCTTCTGGAGCGTCGCCTCGCCGAACGCAAGCCCAATGGATGGTCCTTCACGCACGGTCTGCTGGTCGAGTCCCTCGCGGCAATGGCACGACGCGCCGGACGCCGGGAGCAGCAGCACCGGCAGTGCGCGCGAGGCCTGGCGCAAGTCGCCGATCTGGCGGTATTCGGCACCCGCGCACGGATCGCCGAACACTGGCGGAAAGGCGGGCGTCCGGAGCGCGCACTCGAGCCGCTGCTCGAGGAGATTCGACTCGCCTCCAATCGCGGCTTCGACCAAGAAATGCGCCGTCTGCTAGAGCGACGCAACCGGATTCTGACGATGCTCGACCTGCCCTCCGACGATCCACAGTGCATCGAACAGACCATCGAGGAGGCCAGTCTCGAATGGTGGGCCGGGAACTTCGAGCGCGCCCGAGAGTTGCTCATGGATGGGTGGAGCCGTGTCGACGATTCGATGCCGGCGCTAGCCGGAAACATCGCCAGTATCAGGGCCCGCATCGAGACGCAGGTCGGGAATCTCGACGCCGGCCGGAGATGGGCAGACCACGCGCTCGAGTGCGGCGATGCTCTCTCCCGGTGTGTAACGTATCGAACCCTCGCCTGGGTCGCCCTTTTCGAAGGCAACCTCGACGAGGCCCTGCAGTTCGCCGACCGGGCCTCCGAGATGCTCGACGCCGTCGACGACGACCGTTCCAAGCTCGACACGATGCGAGTCCGAGCGGTCGTTCTCGACGCGCGGGGCGAAGACGGGGCGGAGGAGTTGCTGCTCGAGGTCTGCCAACAGGCCGAAACACTGGGCATTCCGTCGGTGCTCGCCCAGGCTCTCAACGCCCTGGGGACCATCTCCCAGGGAGATGAACGCTTCGAGGATGCGCGCCGCTATTTCGACAGGTATCTGCAGGCTGCCCGGGAAATGAACTCTCCTCCCCATCGGGCCAATGCACATCTGAACCTGGCGGGTGTTTTTTTGGAAACCGGGGAGCTAAAAAGGGCTCGGCACCATCTCGAATCTCGGGATAACATCGTCGAACGCGAGGGGCTCGAGGATGTACACATCCACACCCGAGTGGCACAACTGGCGCTGGTCGCCGGCGAGGAAGACCGCCGGGGATTCGACGACGACTGGGCCGAGTTCGAAGCGGGCTGGCGAAAGAAGTGGAAGGTGCAATCCTCGACTGCCCGACTCTTGGAATGCGCCGCCGCCTACACCGAGCGAGCCGGCTGGAGCGAGCGGGCCGCCGAGGTCTGGCGGCTCGCCCGCGATGTCTGGGCCCGTATCGGAGACGACGAGGCCGTCGAGCGACTGAACAAGGTGCTCGATGAATAACGCGACAGACCATGCTCGCCTGGCGCAAGAAGCTCGGCGCGAAACTCGAAGCGAGCGCCGAGAGCCACCCGCCGCGCGTGGAGGTCGACCTCGACTCGCTGGCCGACATGGTGATGACCACCTTTGAAGGCGGCTTTGTCGTCGCCAGAGTTCTCCACCAGCCCGAGGTGCTCCGCGAGCAGTTCGTGCATCTGCGCAACTACTTGGAGTTGTTATTTGCAGACACGAGATAAGGCAGGAGCTGCTCGGCAGCGGCGTCGGCTTCAGTGGCCAGCAGAAAATGTGCGGTTTCCATCGCCACGAGTTCGACCTCGGGACAGCGCTCGGCGAGTCGACGGGCGTAGCTGATACTCGCGATTCGGTCTCGAGTCCCATGAAGGGCGAGGACTGGCTTGCCGGGGCACTGCGCAGCGCTGGAGACTCCCGAGACGACGATATAGGCGTCGGCCTCCGGCCAGCTCTTCGACAGGGCGACTCCTCCATCGGAAAGCCCGGCGATGATGACTCGACCATCTACCCGGAGGTATTCACGAGTCGCTTCCAACACGCGACGGCCCGCGGCGTCGTCCCAATGAGCGTCGAGGGAGAGCGACGGGCAGGCTGTGCGATAGCCCTGAGGCCGGACTTTCTCGGCGAAGAGATGGCACTGAACGGCGAAGTTGCCACCATATCCGTGCAGGAATATGGCGGTGCCGCGGACGTCCTCGGTGGGCTCGACCACGAGCAAGTCGAAGCTATTCGGCGCCTGCATGCCCAGGTAGGTCGCCGGCGCAGGTGTCGGCCCGAAGGACATACTCCACGACATGCGCGCATACGCCCGCCTCATGTCATCGACCACGTCGGAACTTTCGCCTGGCAGCGGGTCGAAGGCCATACGAAGGTCGAGGGCGAGCAGAATAGTCTCACGCTCTGGAACGAGCCCGCCCAGGATGCCAGCGCCGACGGTTCCGAGCGCCGAGCGACGGCCGTCTTCGTCGACCCTAGTCATAGAAGTCGGTCCCAAAGACGTCGCGAAAGCGATGATGAGCATCCCGGCTGATACCGCAAAGGCGGCGAGCCATAGCTTCTCGCCCTTTTGTCTGAGCGCCGCGACCCACGCCAGAATGAAGCCAACCGTGAGCATCGCCCCCTGAGCTCCGAAACCCACACGCAAGCCGCACCAAGCTGCGAGCAGCAGTAGCGGCGTGGTGCCAAGGGCAAGGATGAAGAGCAGGCGTCGCATGGCTGATTTATCTCAGGAGTGGCTGCCCCGGTCAAAAAACTCGCTGCCTCGTCGGCCCCCCTTCCCTTACGGCCACTTGCGGTGTTGCGTTAAGGTGGGCCGAGACGCTCGCGTTGCTCGCTTGGGAGTAGCGACGCCTCTTGACGGTCCGCGGCAGACCCCGCGAACCTGACGCCGTACAATCGCCAGACTCGAGCAGCACAACGCGAACAAATCAGCTACTTCCGACCCATTGGGCCCCATGACCGAATCCACCTCGAAGCCCCGTCTACTTATCCTCGGAGGCACGCGCTTTATCGGACCGCACATCGTCGAGGAGGCTCGAAGCCGCGGCTTCACCGTCACGCTATTTAACCGGGGCAAGACCAACCCCGACATATTCGCCGACGTGGAGCAGCTGCGGGGCGACCGAGACGACGCGGATTACCGGCAGCTCCGGGGACGCCAGTGGGAGGCGGTCGTCGACACCTCCGCCTACTTTCCGCGCGCAGTGCGCCAGGCACTCGAGGTCCTCGATGGGCAGACCGAGCGTTACGTATTCATCTCGACGATCTCGGTGTACCGAAGCTTCGACAAGCTCGGCCAGGACGAGGATTCGCCGCTCGCGTCCCTCGATAACCCGACCACCGAGGAGGTCACCGGCCAGACCTACGGCGGCCTGAAAGTCCTCTGCGAGGAGGCCGCCGACGAGCACTTCTCGGGCGATCTCACCGTCATCCGCCCCGGCGTCGTCGCCGGCCCGCGCGACCACACCGACCGGTTCACCTACTGGCCTGTGCGATGCGCGCGCGGCGGCGAGATGCTCGTGCCCGGCCACGGCGACGATCCGGTCCAGTACATCGACGCGCGCGACCTGGCCGCCTGGATCCTCGACACCATCGATCAACGCATCAGCGGCACCTTCAACACCGTCATTCCTCGCGGCGCCGTGACGATGCGCGACCTCGTCGCCGCCTGCCGCGAGCTTGCCGACGAGCCCGCCGAACCAGTCTACGTCGATGAGGACTTCGTGCTCGAGCAGGGCGCCGGCCGCGAGTTTCCGCTGTGGGCGGCCGAATCGAGCCCTGCTCGCGGCGTATACGCGATCAGCGCAGAGCGCGCCGTCGAGGCGGGCCTGCAGACCCGTCCGGTCGCCGACACCGCCCGCGACACCCTCGCCTGGTTCCGCTCGCTTCCCGACGAACGCCAACAACAGCTCGACGCCGGCCCTTCGCCCGAGCGCGAAGAGGAATTGCTGCAGTCGTGGCGCGAGAGTTGAAGAGTCTCAACCAACAGGAACCCTATTTCCCGACGGGCCCGTCGTTTATCGTCCAAGCTCTACTGCGGGACTCATATTGAAGCTCCATGATTGCTGAGGCCCCCCTCCGCCTTGCGCTGAAAAACGCGCAAAGCACCTCCCCTTGGCGCAGAAGACGCGCCAAAGGGAGGAACTCCCTGCCAGATCATACAACTGCTGCCTTTTGGGGGTTCAGAAAGCAGCCACGTCCCGATTCGAACGGCAAGCAGCCAAGCCGCCGATCGGCTTTAAGTTCCTCCCTATCGCGCGTTTTTTGCGCGATGGGGAGGTGTCGAGCACGTCGTACAGGGCGAGACGGAGGGGTGCCTCAGCAACCCGAACCCCGCGAGAGACCATAAAACTCACCCGCGCACCTGCAGAGCCGACAATACGATCCTCCCTGCGCGGCTTGTAGGGTGGGTGGCACCCTCACGCACGCTGCTTGGTATCCTCGGCGAGCATGGCTATACTCGCCCAACTGACGCCCACCGCCACTCGAAACAAGCCCGCCAATGGACGACAATCAGACCCCGAACCCCTACCGAAGCCCCTCGACACGAGACCCGGAGCCGCCGCCGCAGCCCGGTCCTCGCCAGACCAGCCAGCACCGGCCGGCGAACTTCAGTACGGTGATGAACATTGGCAGAGAACTGTGGAGGAAGCACCGCTCTACGCTGCTAAGCGCCTGGAGCATAGTCGCCGGATTCTGGCTGCTCGGCTCGCTGGTCACAGGCATCGGCGGCACGATGCTGATCATTGATGCCGACTCCCAGCAGGGAGTGATGCCAGATACACCCGCCGGTGACGGCAATCCCCTGGCATACTTAGACATGTTGGGGCCCGGCTACTGGGGGCTTCTCGGGCTGAGCGTGGTGCTTGGCTTCATTCAGGCCGGCGTGGGCATGGCCAGCTATGCCCCGATTCGACGAGCTTGGATGGAGGGGCGCAACCTGTCGACTTGGGAGGTGCTGAGCGAGATGGGCACACGAATCATTCCCGGCGCGCTGCTGTACGTAATCTTTACAATCGGATTCACGGTGGGCGCGATTCTGTGCTGCATCCCGGGCCTGCTCGTCGGATATTTCATGCTGCCGACCTTCTACCTGGTCGGCGGTCGCGGCGACGGCGTCTTCGAGAGCCTTTCGACGAGCCTCGAGTGGAGCAAGAAATACGTCGACCTTCTCGCGATGCTCATCGGCGTTGGTATCCTCGTGGGCCTGGGCATGGGTTGCATCGGCGGCGTCACCGGTCAGTTCTTCGAACCATCGGGCAAGGCCAGCTATCTCATCAGCCAACTCGGCTCGTGGTTGGTCGGCGTCACCCTCGGCTTTTTCATCTGGCTGCACTATGCTGGAACGATGCTCACCATCGAGCAGGCCGAACAGGCCGAGCTGGCCGAACAGGCCGAACAACGAGCCGCCGAGTGGTGAGCTCGCAGCCGGATGCCGCCTAATAGTACAACGTCACTTTCCACGTGGCGCTTCGTCGGTCCAGATGGCCATTGGCTACGTTGCCGTCTCTCGACGATGCTACTCACATCGCCTTTATGCGGTTTAACCGTATGCGAGCCGCCGCCTTGCCACTGACCATCTGGCCTCGCCGAGAGCTACTCACGCCGAAAGTGACGTTGTACTACTAATCGAGAAGACCCTCGAGCCCCGAGTCCCACCCGAAAGCGGCACCATGCTGCGAGCAGCAGCGTGGTGCCAAGCGCAGGCCTCGTCGGGGAACCTCTTTCCCTTACGACGCGGGCCAATAGAAGTCGTTGATATGAACACACGCCGCGTCTGCTGCCGCCGCTACGAGTCGCCCGGCGAGGGTGGATTTACCGGCGCCGCCGCACCCATCGATGCCGACGATGCGGGGTCTAGACGCTTCGACCGGCGCGGCTCGTATGCGGTCGAGCAGCCAATCGACGGGGTCATCAGGGGAGTGCGCGTGGTCTATGCCACTCTTCCGTACGACCTCACAGCCGCCACGCAACTTCGACGCCGGCCTGCAGCGCGAATGGCAATGACAGCACCACGCGGCCTACGTAGCCGGCTGTACCTCCGATAAACATCTCATCGTCCCACCTATACTGCAGGCCCACGGCGAGGCGCGACAGCATGAAGGTGTCTGTCCCGGCTCGCAGCGGCGCGAAGAGAATGGTCCCGTCGAGTAATGGCTCGAGTCGGCCCAGGCTGCGCCGGCCGAAAGGCAAATTTCGACAAAAACGGTGATCGTGTGCAGCCACGGGGCAGACCTCGCTGTGACAACCGCCGTGCTCATCGACGACCTCCAACCAGGATTCGGGTACCCGGTGGAGTGGTATCAGCTTTCTCGACGCCTCCCAACGCCTCTGCGTGGGCTCTGTTTGAAAAGCTTTGCCGGTTCGGAGCCTCACCCCCCGTTGCTGGCGCAACTGCCCCCCAACGGCCTGAAACAGCGGCCGTCGGGGGGCGAATGGCTGCCTCAACAACCACATGAGGTTACCGGGGGCTCCAACTACCGACCACTCCCGAAACAGCAGCCATTCACTCCCCACGGGCGCAGTCCAGCCCGAAGGGGAGTCGGTCGAGCGCTTGCCGCGAGACCGGAGGGGCTGGTGCCGCAAACCGGCAAGGTATCGCAGCACCGAAAAACACCACAAACCCGCATGAGCCGGCCTCGTCGGGGGAACCCCCTTCCCTTACAGCGCCTCGAACACATCTTGTGTCTCCAAGGCCCCGGCCTGCATCACATATAGTAAGCCTGCATCACATATAAGAGTGAGTTGGCCCGTCCAGGAGGACCATGAGCAGCGTACCCGCGATTCGCATCACGACGTGCAATCAAGCGCCCGTTCGGCCCGAGCGTGACTTTGTGCTCTATTGGATGATCGCCTCGCGCCGATTGGACTATAACTACGCGCTCGAGCATGCCGTCGACCTGGCGCAAGAGCACGGCGTAGGGTTGGTCATCCTGGAGGCGCTTCGCACGGGCTACCAATGGGCGAGCGACCGATTGCACCGGTTTATCCTGGACGGGATGGTCGAGCACCAGCGCCGCCTCGATGACTCGCGCGTGGTGTATTATCCGTTCGTCGAGGGCGAAAAAGATGGCGGCAAGGGGCTCTTGAAGGCGTTGGCGGCGCGTGCGGTGCGCGTGGTCACCGACGACTTTCCGGCGTTTATGCTCCCGAGGATGACCGCGGCGGCGGCCGAGCAGGTCGACGTGCGCATGGAGAAGGTCGACGCCAACGGAATCATCCCGATATACGCGCCCGACAAGGTCTTCAAGCGCGCCTATGACTTTCGGCGGTGGATCCAGGGTCACGGCCGCGAATACCTCGACGAGCGCCCTCGCGCGCATCCCCTGGTCGGTAAGAGTATCGCCGAGATGGACGGTCTTCCAGCCGAGGTGACGCGGCGCTGGGCGCCGGCCTCCGCCGACGATCTCGCGGACGCGCAACTCGTGTCGCGGCTGCCCATCGACCACCAGGTCGGCGTCGTCGAACACCGCCGGGGCGGGTCGAGCGAGGCCCAACGGGTGCTCGACGAGTTTTTGACCCAGCGATTCTCCGACTACGCCGAGCGCCGAAGCCACCCCGAGGATGACTCCAGCAGCCACCTCTCGCCCTGGCTTCATTTTGGGCATATCTCGGCCCATCGCATCTTTTATGAGGTCGTCGAGCGCGAGGACTGGAGCCTCGCCGACCTATCCGACGACGCCAAAGGCTCGCGCGAAGGGTGGTGGGGCATGAGCGAGCACGCCGAGGCCTTCCTCGACGAGCTCATCACCTGGCGGGAGGTCGGCTTCAACTGCTGCGCCTATCGCGACGACTACGCCGACTACGACTCGCTGCCCGACTGGGCGCGCGAGACACTCGCCGAGCACGCCGACGACCCGCGCCCGCACCTATACTCCCTCGAAGAATTCGAGCAGGGGCGCACCCACGACGCCCTGTGGAACGCCGCCCAGCTGCAGTTGGTCGGCGAGGGGCGCATCCACAACTACCTGCGCATGCTGTGGGGCAAAAAAATCCTGCACTGGAGCCGCTCACCGCGCCAGGCGCTCGACATCATGGTCGAGCTCAACAACAAGTGGGCCCTGGACGGGCGCGACCCCAACTCCTACAGCGGCATCTTCTGGGTGCTCGGCCGCTACGACCGCCCCTGGGGCCCCGAGCGCGAGATCTTCGGAAAGATCCGATATATGACGTCCAAGAGCACCCGGCGAAAATTCTCGGTCGACGGCTATATCGAAAAATGGACCGGCTCGGTGCCTGACAAACGTTAAAGCAGGAGGCCGCCATGGAGAAGTTGCTGCTAACATTCGAGAACCCGAAGACGGCCGACGACTGGAAGACGGTCGACGACGTCGTCATGGGCGGGCGCTCGCACAGCCGCGTGTGCTGGCTCGACGAGCCGGTCGCGGGCGCCTCGCCCGAGCGAGAGTTCCTCGAGCTGTGGGGACAGAGGTGACGCATGGGGCCTAGGCTCTTTTTGAAAGGCTTTGCCGGTCCCGAGCCTCACCCCCCGTTGCTGGCGCAACTGCCCCCCAACGGCCTGAAACAGCGGCCGTCGGGGGGCGAATGGCTGCCTCAACAACCACATGAGGTTACCGGGGGCTCCAACTACCGACCACTCCCGAAACAGCAGCCATTCACTCCCCACGGGCGCAGTCCAGCCCGAAGGGGAGTCGGTCGAGCGCTTGCCGCGAGACCGGAGGGGTCATTGCCGCGAACCGGCAGGGCGTCGCAGCACCCAAAACACCGCAAACCCGCATGGGTCGGGCCTCGTCGGGGAACCCTATTCCCTTACGGTGCGGGACTCATATTGAAGCTCCCTGATTGCTGAGCAAACCCCTCCGCCTTGCGCTGAAAAACGCGCAAGGCACCTCCCCTTGGCGCCAGAAGACGCGCCAAAGGGAGGAACTCCCTGCCAGATCAAACAACTGTTGCTTGTTGGGGGTTCAGAAAGCAGCCGCCTCGCAACTCGAACGACAAGCTGCCATGCCGCCGATCGGCTGTAAGTTCCTCCCTATCGCGCGTCGTTTTGCGCGATGGGGAGGTGTCGAGCTTGTGCGGGTTGACCGTGCGCGTTGTACAGTGCGAGACGGAGGGGTGCCTCAGCAACCCGAACCCCGCGAGAGACCACAAGACTTTGCCGCGAGCCCGCAGAGCCGACAATACGATCCTCCCTACAAGTTCCGACACGCCAGCTACTAGGTGCTCACCAATTACCCCGCACCCCGATTCTATCGCCCCGCAACCACGCCTCGAGCATGTCGTCCTGTAGGATCTTGCCGACCACCCGATACTTGCTGTCGATGATCGGCGTGGCCTCGGCCGCCGCCTCGTCGACGACCTCGTGGGTGATATAGGAGGCATGGACGAACCGGACTTTATCGTCCGCCTCGACGACGACGAAGCCCACGTGAAAGTCGAGGCCGATGATGTATAGGCCGGGGCCGAGCTCGCGCACACCGTCGATAAACTTCTCCATCGACGTGTTGCGAAACCGTCGGATCTTCGGCTTCGGCGCGGTCGACTTGATGATGAGCTCGGCGGGCTGGCGCTGCAGTTTGACGTGGTCGATATCAAAGCCGGCGGCTTGTAGGGTGGTTGGCACCCTCACGCTGCAGCGTGGCTATGAACCGCGGCGCATAGTCAATTCGGCTTGTAGGGTGGTTGGCACCCTCACGCTGCCTGGTTCGTATCGCAACCTCAGCTGGTCGGCTTCGCATGTGAATGGATGGAGAGGCACAGGACCTGATGGCGACAGACGACCCCAACAATAAGCCCACCTCGTGGACCCGCCTGGGCGAAGGCACGTTGACCGAGGTCTGGACCGACGGCGTGCACATAAAACGCCCGGTGAAGCCGTGGAGCGAAGCGGTCCATCAATGGCTCGAGCATCTCGAGCATGGCGGCGTGGCGGGTGTGCCGAGATTTGTCGCAGTCGAAGACGGTGCCGAAATACTGACGCTCCTGCCGGGCCGAGCCGTTCGGCGCCCGTGGTCCCAAGCCGTGCAGTCACTGCGGTGGATGGAGCAGGTGGGGCGCCGGCTTCGACAGGTCCACGAGTCGGCCACGGATTTCCGGCTGACCGACGGCGTGAGTTTCGTCTGGGGACCTGCTCAGCTCGAACCCGCGCATGTCGTCACCCACGGCGACCTCGGCCCCTGGAATATGATCGAACAAGACGGCCAATTCGTCGGCGTCATCGACTGGGACCTGGCGAGGTTTGGCGACCCGCTCGACGACCTCGCCGAAGCCGCGTTCGAGCTCGGCCCGCTGCGCGAGAATCGAGATATGCTCGGCGGCCATGTGACCACAGAGGCCGTTCGAGCACGAGTGGAGGCCCTATGTCTTGGCTACGGCAAGGTGTCGGTAGATGACGTGCTACGACACGTCGAGCCGTTTTTGCAGCGCCGGATAGACGAGATGACCGAACTCGCCGCCGACGGACGAGAACCCTTTGTAGCTCTGGCCGAGGCAGGCAATATCGAGGCGCTACGCGATGACCTCGAGCATTTTCGCCGGCACTTCTCGTGAGAGGTTGGATATACTCTAGTGACTCGGCTAGCTTGCCAAAACATACTCGTTTCCTTCTGTAGACACCTGCACATGAGGCGAAATCATGTTCGCGTTCACCATCGATGACAAAACCGAATTACGGCTGCACGAGGAGCACCACGCAGAAGAGCTCTTTGCGTTGACCGATCGCAATCGCCGCCATCTGGGGCGCTGGCTTCCGTGGGTGGAGCAGACCCAGAAGGTCGACGACACGCTCGCGTTCATCAAAGGCGTCCGGCGGGGCTACGCCAATAATGAGGCGATCCCAACCAGCGTGTGGTTCGACGACAATATCGCCGGTACGCTCAGCATTTTCGGGCTCAACCGGGGCATCGGGAGCGGTGAGCTCGGCTACTGGCTGGGCGCAGAATTCGAGGGGCGCGGCATCATGACGCGCAGTTGTCATGCACTCATCACCTATGCTTTCGAGACATTGGAGCTCAACCGCATCGTCATCCGGTGTCAGCCGGAGAACACGCGAAGCAGCGCCATCGCCAAGCGGCTCGGCTTCACCCATGAGGGGACGCTGCGGGAGTGCGCGAAACACAACGACGAGCTGCACGACCTCGAAGTCTACTCGATGCTTGGGCGTGAGTGGGAGCCCTGAGTAGAGCGTGCATCCGAGCTAGATGATGCACTACCGTAGTGCCGACTGCTGAGGGAGATGACGGCTAAGAATCGGGCGATCGCCTCGCCGCAGGAGCTCCTGCAACGACTACATCGGCATATTCCTTGGGCTGGTGCAGCTCGAAGTACCGCGGTCGAATAGAGCCAAGTGCGACGGCTCTGCCCTGCCCTTTGCGAAGGCGTCATAAAACCGGACGATATAGCCGTCGCTGTCGCCACTCGCCGTCGGCACAAAGCAAATCTTCGGCCGGTCGTGGCCGGCCAGCGATAGCAGCCAATCGTCGAGCAGCGGATTGTCGGGCTCCATGCTGAACCCGCCGCCTCCCATGGCGATAATGGTTGGTTTAGGCATTTCCCCGTCCTGTTTATAATCTCCGGGTAGCCAGAGCAGGCTAGCGCAATTCGATGCTGTCTCCAACAACAGGACCCCTATTCCCCGAGTGTGCCATGAAGAAAGGAGCATGATGTGAGTGAATGAAAGTTTCACCCGAAG
>CAYLTX010000002.1:0-454 GCA_964386725.1 uncultured Bradymonadales bacterium
CCCCTGGACCCCTGAACCCCTGATCCACTTTCCCCTTGCAAATGAAAACCATTTTCATTATTGCTCGCTATGTACTTATAAAGAGGTTTTGAAAATCAATTTCAATTGCTGATACCACGCTCGGAAGCCCTTGAACCTCAAAGCCGCCATCGCCTTCTCCGTAGTGCTGCATGCGATCTTTTTGTTGATCGCGCACACCACGGAGGTACCTGAGGAAGTCGAACCCGATCTCGCGGACTTCCGCGAGGTGGCCTCGGCGGACTTCAAGATGGTGGAGCGCTTCGAGATGTCCGAAGATGGCAGCGACGATCCCGCCGAGGGCACTCCCGAGCCGGTCGTCGACGAGGTGGACGAGCCCGAAGCTCCTGCCGAGCCGGAGCCGGAAGTCGAGCCTGAGCCGGAGCCGGAGCCGGAAGTCGAGCCGGAGCCGAAGCCAGAGGTCGAGCCGGAGCCC
>CAYLTX010000002.1:464-51912 GCA_964386725.1 uncultured Bradymonadales bacterium
GCGCGGTGAGATCTTCGTGACCGAGCTGTACGGCCGCGTTCCCCTGAGCAGCACGCTCCCGCCCGCCGCCGACGAAGCCGAGCCCGAGCCGACCGAAGAGCTCAAATCGGTCGTCGCCGACAAGAGCGAGGAGTCGGACAGCCCCGCCGAGACGACCTCGGAGGCCGAGGAGGACGCCCAGGCTTCTGCGTCGACCGCACAGGTCGACGGCGGTCGTGGAGACGGCCAAGCCGAAGGCGACTCCGATGCCAAAGAGAATGCAGCCGCCAGCCGCACCGGCGGCACGACCGGCACTGGCACCGGCAATAAGGGCAATAAGCGAGGCATTCGCAGCGGCACCGGCGTCGACCACAAAAAGCTCAACCAGAAGTACGGGCTGGTGCTACACCGCCAGATCACCCGGACCAAGTCCTACCCCAAATTCGCACGAAAGGCGGCCATCGAGGGTCGCGTGCTGGTGGCGATCACCGTCGACGCCCGCGGAAAGATCCTCGACGTCACCGTCAAGTCCTCGTCGGGCCACCAAGTCCTCGACGACTCGACCCTCGAGGCCATCCGCCGCATCGAGCGTTTCCCCGCGCCGCCGGAAGCCCTCTCCTGGCAGACCAAGACCTTCGTCTTACCGGTCAGCTACAAGTTGAGTTGAGAAGATGGACCCCGCCAGCCGCTTCGACATCCGCATCTTCCAGGGCCACACCCCCGAGCTTCCTCCGAGCGACGTCAATATTGTCATCGACGTCATCCGGGCGTTTACGACCACCCATATCGCCTTCGAAAACGGCGTCGAAAAGGTCCTGTTGGCCGGCGAAGTCGCCGAAGCCCGCGCGCTGGCGGCCGACCACCCCGACTATTTGCTGGCCGGGGAGCGAGACGCCCTCGAGATCGAAGGCTTCGATATGGGCAACTCGCCGCATGCCTGTGCCGAGTGCGATCTCGACGGGCGCACGATGATCCTGACCACCACCAACGGGGTGCGCGCCACGCTGCACGCTATTCAGACAATGGACGACGGCCGCGTATTCGTCACCGGGTTCTCCAACGCCGCCCGGACCGCCGACTACGTGCGCGGGTTGGCCCGACCGGGCGAGTCGCTTCAGATCAACCTCATCGCCTCCAACCCTACCGACGACGACGACCTCGCCTGCGCCGAGTTCATCCGCGATCGCATACTCGATGACGAGCCTGCAGCAGATGCCGTCGGTCCGAACGACGTTATCCGCCGCATCCGCGAGTGCGAGGCCGCCCAGAAGTTTCTGGATCCGGCGCGCCCAGAGTACGACCGGCGCGACGTCGAATTGTGCGTGACGCCGCGCCGGTCGGATTTCGTGATGGAGGCCGTCGAGGTCGACGGCCGTCCGGTTGTGACCCTTTCATTGGACTGACGTCATCTTGGCGTCAGGCCATTTCAGGTCACTGAACCTCGGTCGGTGAGACGTTGCCTTTCCCGTGGTCGTGGTCGTGGTCGTGAACGTCGTCGTCATCGAACGGCAAAGATCTCCTGTTCAGTATCCGGCTCGAATGGCAAACCCACGCTTCTGCTTCGCAAGGTTTGCTGCTGTTCGTTTACGTCTACGACCACGACCACGACCACGACCACGAGCTGACCTATTAGTCACTCCACAAATTCTGAGCGTCACCGACCAACTCGATAAACTCCTGCTTGGCGTCGTCGTCCGCGGGGGCTGCATCCTGGGCGATCTGTTTGACGTCGTCGAAACGCGCGCCGTCGGAGTGCATGCTCTCGCGCAAGATCTCGGCGAATTCGGCGACCGCGGCCACGAAGCGAAAGCCGTCGCTGGCGCCGGCAAAGGTGTCGGAGACCTGCGACATCTTGATGCCGTGCTCGATGAGCTCGCTGTCCTCGCCGTATTGGGCTTTGTGGCGCAGGCGCACCGTGGCCAGATAGCTCGTGGAGGTCTGCGCGGCCGGATTCAGCTCGATCTCGTACAGCGCGGTCACGGTATGGCCCGGGCCGATCTCGCCGGCGTCTTTGGTGTCGTCTTCGAAGTCCTCGTTGTCCATCACCCGGTTTTCATAGCCTACCAGGCGGTAGCGATCGACGGTGGTATCGTCGAATTCGACCTGAATTTTGACGTCGGAGGCGATCACCTCCAGCGTCGAGGGCAACTCGGTTCCGAAGATGCGCTCGGACTCGGCGAGGCTGTCGACGTAGAAGTAATTGCCGTTGCCGTCGCGCGCCAGCGCTTCCATGGTCGCGTCGTTATAGTTGCCGCGCCCGTAGCCCACGCTGGTCAGGCTGATATGCCGGTCCCGGTAGTCGCGGATGAGCTGGACGAGCTCCTCGCCGGTCTTGCCGACGTTGAAGTCGCCGTCGGTCAAGATGATCACGCGGTTGTTGCCGCCCTCGATCTTGGCGTCTTCAGCCATCTGATAGGCCGACACGATCCCCGCCTCGCCGTTGGTGGAGCCTCCGGCGGCCAGGTTGTCGATGGCGTCTTCGATCTGCTGGCGATTGTCCACCGTGGTCGGATCGAGCACGATGCCGTCGGCGCCCGCGTAGACCACGATGCCCACGCTGTCGGTGGGCCGCAGGTGGTCGACCAGCGTGTACAGCGACTCTTTGACCATCGCCAATTTATCGCCGCTGCTCATCGAGCCGGACACGTCGATCAAGAATACGAGGTTGGTCGGCTTCATATCCGCGACGCTCACTTCTTTGCCCTGCAGGCCGATGCGAAGCAGATCGAGATCGCCGTCGCCGAATTCGCTGGGAGCGATCTCCATATTGACCGAGAACGGCTCGTCGTCGGAGGGCTCGGCGTAATCATAACCGAAGAAGTTGATATACTCTTCGGGGCGCACGCCCTCCGGAGCGGGCAGCTGTCCGTTATTGATGTCGCGGCGCATCAAGGTGTACGAGGCGTTGTCGACATCGATCGAAAACGTCGAGGTATTCTCCTCGGCGGTGTCGATAAATTCGTTTTCGACCCACTCCTCGTAGTTCTCGCCTTCCAGATAATCCTCGTCGGCTTCGTCTGGCGCGCCGGGCTCGGCGGCTCCCGTGTCTGCATACGAGTCATTGTCAGTTTGGTCGTAGTTGGCGTTATTGCCGTTTCGCTCGGCGGAGTTTTCCGCGGTACCACTAGCGAAAGAATCCGCGCTCTCGTCACCGCAAGCGGCGAGCAGCAATACGGCGGCGACTCCGATCAGGGCTCGATATTTGATGGCATTCAAGGTCATTTTCCCCTCCAGCAGGGCTCATCGCATCAGTCAGTGAAGTGGCCAGGCACTGAGTAAAGACAGTGCAAGAGCAATGCCGCACGCCACAACGCCGCGGACGCGGCTGCTGGAGGGCTGTGAGGTGACGCCGATGTCATCTGCGTGACAAGGATGTCAGATTTTTGAGGCTTGGGGGCTCGGGGAGATGGTCTTGATCGGCAAATACGAAAACCAAGAACCAAGAACCAAGAACCAACACCTACCCCAACCGATCGATCCGCCCCTCGTCGATCGCCTTGGCGGCGGTGTCGGCCAGCGCGCGCACGGCGTGGATGAGCATCGCGAAGCGCTCGTCGTCGGTATAGCCCTCCTCGTAGCGGTAGTAGATCTGCTGGCCGATGACCGCGACTTTATAGAGGCCGTAGACGAAGTAGAAGACGATGTCGTCGATGCTGCGCCCGCTTTTGGCGGCGTAGCGCTCGACGAGCTCTCGGCGGGTGAAGTTGCCGGGCATCAAGGTCGGCCCGAAGCTGAGCGCTTTGATGAAGTCGGAGTCGTCGGGCTCGACCCAATAGGCCAGCGTCGTGCCCAGATCCATGAGCGGATCGCCGACCGTGGCCATCTCCCAGTCGAGGATCGCGCGTACCGGGTTGTGCTCGGTGTCTGCGAGCTTGTCCGGGTCGAGCACCAGGTTGTCGTATTTGAAGTCGTTGTGGATGACCGAGGCGCCGACCTCGCCGGGCATATTGTCGGCGAGCCAGCGGCCGGCCCGCTCCATGGCGTCGATCTCGTCGGTCTGCGCCTTTTTGTAGCGTCCGATCCAGCCGGTCACCTGGCGCTCGACGTAGCCTTCGGGCTTGCCAAAGTCCTCGAGCTTGGCCTCCTCGAGATCGATGGCGTGGACCTCGACCAGCGTGTCGACGAAGGCCTCCGAGAGCCGGCGCATCGTCGGCTCGTCGAGGCCTTCGACGTCGGGCTTGTTGCCGCGCAAGATCACCCCTTTGACACGCTCCATCAGATAAAACGGCGCGCCGATGACCTTCGGGTCGTCACAAAAGGCGATCGGGGCCGGGATCTTGTCGAAGACGCCCTCGAGGTGGCTCAAGATCGTATATTCGCGGCTCATATCGTGGCCGCGGGCGATCTTCTCGGCGCCGAACGGCGGCCTCCTGAGCACGAGCTCGCGCCCGTCGATGCGCAGCAGGTAGGTCAGGTTGGAGTGGCCCGACCGAAATTGGCGCACCTCGATGTCACCGGCGAGGGCTGGTCGCTCCTGGCGGATCCACTTGGCGAGCGCGTCGGTGTCGAGTTCCTCGCCTTCGCGGACGTCTTTGGGCTGGTCGATGGTCATGGGGTTTTCCGATATTTTTTGAGTTCCTTCTTGGCGACCTGAGATTTGTGGACTTCGTCGGGGCCGTCGTAGATGCGGGCGGCGCGTTCGTGGCGGAACCACCAGGCTAGAGGCGTGTCGTCGGTGACGCCGAGGCCGCCGTGGATCTGAATGGCGCGGTCGAGCACCTCCTGCAGGATATTGGCGACGTAGAATTTGATCGCCGAGATCTGCACCGTCGAGGCCTCCGGCCCCTTCTGGTCGATCTCCCAGGCAGTGCGCAGCACCAGCATGCGGGCGGCGTCGATCTCGGCGCGGCTGTCGGCGATCTTCTGCTGGACCATCTGCTTGTCGCCCAGCACCGTGCCCGGGTACAGCTCGCGGCGCGCCGCGTATTTGCACATCATCTCGAAGGCGCGCTCGCAGATGCCGATCCAGCGCATGCAGTGGTGGATCCGGCCCGGCCCCAGGCGCTGCTGGGCGATCAGAAAGCCGGCGCCCTCGGGGCCAAGCCGGTTTGCGATGGGCACCCGACAGTCTTTGTAGTCGATCTCGGCGTGGCTGGCGTAATCGTCGCCGGCCTCACCCATCACCGAGATATTGCGCACCAGCTCGAAGCCGGCGGTGTCGGTGGGCACGATGATCTGGCTGGCCCGCATGTGGCGCGAGTCGGCGTCGGGGTTGGTCACTGCCATGACGATGGCGAAGCTCGCTCCATCGGCCGACGAGGTGAACCACTTGCGCCCGTTGATGACGTAGTCGTCGCCGTCTTTGTCGGCGGTGGTGCCCATCATGGTAGGGTTGGCGCCGGCAAAACTCGGCTCGGTCATCGAAAAGCAGCTGCGAATCTCGCCGCGTACAAGCGGCTCGAGGTAGCGCTGCTTTTGGGCGTCGGTGCCATGCTCGATGAGGATCTCCATATTGCCGGCGTCGGGCGCCTGGCAATTGAAGACGTAGTGGCCCACCGGTGAGGCGCCGAGCTTTTCGGCGACCATGCCGAAGTCCAGCAGGCTCAGCCCCATGCCGCCGTACTCGGCGGGCACGTGCGGCGCCCACAGCCCCAGGTCTTTGACCGCCTGGCGTTTGGCTTCGAGTTCGGGCAACAGCTCGCGGAAGCTCTTTTGGACAAATTGGGCCTCGAGCGGCACGAGCTCCTCACGCACGAATCGCTCGACCGTCTCGAGCGTCTCGCTCAACTGCGAATCGATTCCAAAATCCATGGGCTCCTCCAAGAAATAATCGGGCAAAGCTGGCGCGGTACCGCACCGACTCTAACAAACCACCCCGAAAATCACGATAGGCTCGAATTTGCCTTTCCCAAGCCCCAAGCCCCAAGCCCGCAGTCCCCCAAGACTGATCCACCTTGTCGTAATGCCGGACCTCAGTTAGAATCAATTAACTTCTAGTTTATTTTAGGGGGGGGTGAGAGATGCTGACCGCGACAGGAAATCGAATTCGATACCGGATTGCCGCCGAAGAGGCGCGCGACTTCTGTGAAGAATTTGTCGTGGAATGTCCCAAATGCAACGGATGCGCTACGCTGATCCCATGGTACACCCATCCCGATGGTGACAAGGAGCAGGAGCCGGTACCACGCTTTCCGCCGGAGCCCAGTTGGTTCAAATGTGCCGAGTGCACGTTGCACCGCACTTGGCTGCGCATGGAGGTCAATATGTTCTATGCGCTGGTCGACTGGTTTCGCGAGCTGGAGTTATATCTGCAGACGACCATCGACGAAGAAATCATCTGGGCGCTGAACTACGACCACCAGGACTTTCTGATCGAGCAACTGAACCGGGTCATCGAGGAGGGTTATCAACCTCCCGAAGAGCTGACACCGCTGGTCGGCTGGCTCGAGCTCTTCGAGCCCGAGCAGGTGCTCGAGAAAGTGAAGGAGCTCGCGCGTTACGGCAACGCCCACGCCGTCAAGTCACGCGACGAGCAAGGTATTGAACTGGAAAACCTTAGCTGATTTCGTCGGCGAATTGTTCCAAGAACGTCTCCATAAACGTGTGGCGCTTATCAGCCAGATGTTTGCCGGTGGGCGTGTAGAAACGTTCGCGAAGCCTCAATAGCTTCGTATAGAAGTGATCGACGGCGTACTCCAGATCGTCGAGCTCTCGGTGGTCGGCGAAGGGATCTTCCATCTCACAGATCGATCGCTGCAGCTCCCCACTCACATAAAATGTACGCGCGATGCCGAACGCCCCGAGGGAGTCGAGTCGGTCGGCGTCAGTGAGGATCTGCGCCTCGAGCGACTCGGCCTCGATGCCCGCCGAGAAGCTATGCGCGCGGATCGCGTGGCCGAGGGCGTCGCGGCGCTCCGCATCGAAGATATCCCTCCCCTCGAAGTGCTTTACGGCGGCCTGTGCCGACTTCGTCGAGGCCAGGTGGCGCTCGGGGTGGTCTTTGGGCAGGTCGACCACGTCGTGGAGCAGCGCAGCCGCAGCCAGCACTTCCCAGTCGACCCGAGCGCCGCGTTGAGCCTCCCCGTCGGCGATGCGCCGGGCGTTTCGCAGCACCCGCAATAGGTGGCCGAGGTCGTGGCTGCCCGAGCCGCTCATCGCCTCGTCGATGAAGTCGACGGTGGGGGCGAGCCACTCGCTGTCGATCAGTTCGGCGGCGGCGTCTTTGAATGCGTTTGTATTCATCAGTGGACTCGGAGATCTTGGATTGGCGAGGGCCTTTTATCTTGCCGCAACTTCTTCCGTTGCAACGATCACCCCCTACTCATTACAGTGAGCCGCACCGATTGACCATACCCCTGTGCCTGCGAGGACGCACGATGTCCGACGACATGCCCGACGAAAACTCCCCCGAACAATTCGACAACTTCGACGAGTTCTGGGCCTACTATCTGGCCGAGCATTCCGACCCGACCAACCGGCTGCTGCATGCCGTCGGCACCACCGCGGCGATCGCGACGGTGGCCGCGGCGATCATCAAGCGCAAGCCGAAGCTCTTGGCCCTGGCGCCGCTGGTCGGCTACGGGCCGTCCTGGATCGGGCATTTGCTGATCGAGAAGAACCGGCCGGCGAGCTTCGGTCACCCGCTTTGGTCGCTGCGCGGCGACCTCAAGATGCTCCGTCTGATGATCAACGACGAGCTCGACGAAGAGGTCTTGCGCCTGATCGCCGAGGGCAAGTCCAGCCCGAAGATGCTCGCCGATTTGGCGTCGGCGGCCGAGTAGCTCCTAAAGTTGAATCGGTGCGGTGGGCGTTTATTTGTCTATGGGGCAAGAACGTATGTCTAAAACCATGGAGAATAAACGATGCCCAATGACAAGAGCCAAAAGAAACAACCCGATCACCACATCGAGCGACTCGCACGATACCATCGGGAGATGGCCGACACCCTCGAGTCTGCGGCCGGCAAGACCCAGCTCAAAGACTATAACGAGCTCTTTCGCGAGTATAGCCAGCAGCACGCCGATTACGCCGACGAACTCGAGGAACATGCGACCACCCTCGAGGGCAGCGGCGAGGAGATCGAGGAGATCTCCCTGCCTCAGTTGTACCGGGAGATCGGCGAGCTCGAGGAAAACGTCTCCGAGAGCGATCTGGACGCGATGATCGCCGAGAGTAAGCGCATCGAGGACGAACTCCTCGAGCAATATGACGAGTCTATCGAGGCCGCCGGCGGCGCGGCGGAGCTGCGAGATCGGATCTCGGAGCAATTTGCCTCGCTCCAAGAGTCGCGCGGCGAGCTTCGCAGCAGGTAGTCGCCGTATAGGAATGCATCCACAGCGCGCCCGGCAGGATGGCTGCCGGGCGCTTTTTAGTTTTGGAGTTGCTTATTGTTCGAACTCCAAGAGCGCTTGCTCGATGGCGAAGACGTGCGGGTCGGAGACATCCATGGCGCGCAGGCCCTCGGCGAGCTCGAGCAAATACTCGGTATTGGGCCCGCTGGGGCCGCGGGCGCGGCGGATCTGGCGGGCGATCTCGGCCGGCGTCGCCGGGCCCTGCCAGACGGGATTGTCCTCGGTGGCCACATATACCAGGGCGTCACACACCGGCTCGCCGCGCCGGCAGATCACGTCGACCTGGTGGCGCGCATACCCCCCCTTTTCGCGGTGGTCGAGCTGGGCGATGATCCGCTCGGCTTCCTCGCCGGCGACTCGAAAAGCCCGCCCCCACACCCGCGAGTCCTCCTCGCGCAGCAAGGTGGCCACCCGCCCCGGCGCTCCGGGCACCCCACGGTGATCGGTCGAGCCCTGATAAAAGCGGCGCGCCCAACCCTGCACATAGCCGTCTCTGCGCTCGACGAACTCGAAGGCGGGCCGCCAGATGAGTGATCCGTAGCCGAAAATCCACATGGGTTGGTTCCCGAGGGTATGAGCCACTTGGTCGAATGGCAGTATATCGGAGGGCGTCGCAGAATCGTCAATGCTCTTGGTTCTTGGTTCTTGGTACAGCAACTGCCTGCACGGGTTGGCCAACGCTTGACAATCCCACCCCTCCTAGTACGTTCCCCAACAGACAGCTTGGAAACAAAATTTTGGGTGTCTCTAACCCGCAACATCTTAACCATAATACGAAGTCGGAGATCGAGATGAGTCAATATGATGTGGTGGTAATCGGTAGCGGACCGGGCGGTTATGTGGCGGCGATTCGCGCGGGTCAATTGGGCCTGAAGACGGCGATCGTCGAGCGCGAGCCCACCGAGCGCCTGGGCGGCACCTGTCTTTTGCGCGGCTGCATCCCGACCAAGGCGATGCTCCAGACCGCAGATCTCTTCGACAAAGTCGGCCACTCCGAGGACTTCGGCATCACGCTCAGTGATCCGCAGGTCGATATGTCCAAGATGGACAAATATCGCTCCAAGGTGGTCAAAAAGAACGCCGGTGGCGTCAAATACCTGATGAAGAAGAATAACGTCGACGTCCACTTCGGCCACGGGCGCATCGCCGGCAAGAATAAGGTGTCGGTCGAGGGGCTCGACGGCGGAGAAACCACCACGCTCGACACCAAGCACTGCATCCTGGCCACCGGCAGCGCCGTGCAGCACCTGCCGTTCATCGAGATGGACGGCGAGCGCATCATCGACTCCGACGATCTGCTGCAGATGACCGAGCTCCCCGAGCACCTGGTCGTCATCGGCGCGGGCGCAGTGGGCAGCGAATTTGCGAGCTGCTTTTTGCGCTACGGCTCCGAGGTCACGCTCGTCGAGATGGTCGATCGCCTGCTGCCCGTCGAGGACGGCGATGTCTGCGCGGAGGTCGAAAAGAGCTTCAAAAAGCAGGGCATGAACGTGATGACCTCCTCGAAGGTCACCGACGTCAAGCGCACCGACGACGGCGTCGAGATCGTCGTCGAGACCGACAAAGGCGGCGAGATCTCCTCGACCACCATCGAAGCCTCGCACTTGCTGGTGGCCACCGGCCGCCGCCCGGTCACCGAGGACTGCGGTATCGACCAGACGAGCATCGAGCTCGACGACCGCGGCTACGTGCCCGTCGACGAGTTTATGCAGACCCCCGAGGACTGGATCTACGCCATCGGTGATATCGTCAACACACCCTGGCTGGCCCACCTTGCCTCCAAAGAGGGCATCCTGGCCGTCGATCACCTGGCCGGAAAGGCCGCCCATCCGATCAACTACGACCTGGTCCCCAACTGCACCTACACCTCGCCGGAGGTCGCCTCGGTCGGGCTGACCGAAGAGGCAGCCAAAGAGCGCGGCTACGACGTCAAGACGGGCACCTTCCCATTTTCGGCCATCGGCAAGGCCTCGATCGTCGGCCAGACCGAGGGCTTCGTCAAAATCGTCAGCGAGACCAAATACGACGAGCTTCTGGGCATGCACATCATCGGCCCCAAGGCCACCGAGTTGATCACCGAGGGCACCGTCGCCATGGAGCTCGAGTCGACGGTCGTCGAGCTGCTGCACACGATCCATCCGCACCCGACCCTCGCCGAGGCGGTGGGCGAAGCGGCGCATATGGTCTTTGATGAGCCGATTCATATTTAAGCGGTTTTATTGGAGATCTTTGCTTGCTGTGGCACCCCTCCGTCGCGCCTTACGGCGCGCCACCTCCCCATGGCGGCCGAACGCCGCATGGGGAGGAACCTTCAGCATGATCGCGCATTGGTTGCCTGCTGCTCAAAAAGCAACGCCTGCGCGATCTAGCGGAAGGTTCCTCCCCAGGTCGAAGACCCTGGGGAGGTGGGCGGCGCGCAGTTTAGCGCCGCTCGGAGGGGTGCCACAGCAAGCAGCCATTCCCACCCAAGCCCCAACAACAATTTGCAGGGAAGTTGCTGCTGGGTTAACTTGATTCCCTAAGCTAGCCATCGCGACGGGCGCCAAAGTGCGCCATATGCATAATGATGTACTACACCCAGTGAAACTAGGTGGGGATATAGATGTTCGAACGCGCCCTTTTCATCGCAGTCGCCACCCTCTTATGCCTGCACCCGGCGGTGTTGCCCAGCGCGTTTGCGCAAGAGGATAAAGAAGAGCCCGAGCGCCGCGAGGTATCCATCACCGGCGAGCAGGCCGACCTCAACGACGAGGCGGTGCGCGCGATCATCGGCGGCGATCACGCCAAGGCCGTGGCCCTGCTCGACGAATCGCTGCTCAGCGTCGAGGCCAACGTCATCTATCTGAATCTCGGTAAGGCCTACCAGGGCCTGGGTAATTGCGAGAAGGCGCGCGAGTCGTTCGAGGCGGCGCTCGAAGCGCCCGTGGTCGAGAGCCCTTCGCCGGAGGTCGTCGACAAGAAGGTGCGAGCGTCTCTTCAAGAACTCGACCAAGAGTGTGCTGCCCCACCAACCGAAGACGACGCGGGCGCGGACGTGGCCGCCCGTGGCGACACCGATGATCAGCAAGACATAGAAGAGCCAGAGCCCGCCGCAGAGACGCCGGTCGCAGCCGCGCCCGTCGAGGAATCATCATCGCAGAATATCTGGGGAATGACCCTGGTCGGCACGGGCATCGCCGTGGCCGGCGGCGGCGCGGCGATGCACCTGGTCGCCCGCTCGAAGCGCTCCGAGATCACCGACGTATCCTCCGGAGAGACCGTCCCCATGACCCAGCGCGAGGCGGCCGAGGTCGAGGACTCCGCCAACCTGTACGACACGGTGGGCTTGAGCATGGCGATCACCGGCGGGGTCCTCGCCGCCACTGGAACCTATATCTGGTTGACCGCTCCGGAAGAGACCGTCTCCACCGTACATCTCGGGCCCACCGCAGACGGCTGGAACGTGGCGTGGACGCTGCAGTTTTGACGACCACGAGGATGTTGACGATGACTGACAAATCTTTTGATTCGAGCACTACCATGCGTGTCTTCTCGATCCTCTTCGCCGCCGCTTTGGCCACGATGTCGGTGGTCGGCTGTCAGACCGAAGTCGGCCTCGACGAACACCGCTTCCAATGCCAGACCAATAGTGACTGCCTGGACGGCTACGTCTGCGGGCAGGCCGAAAGCGTCTGCCAGCCGGTCGACCTCGCCGAAGACGCCGGGGACGTGCCCGTGGACACCGGAGACGACGCCGACGAGCCCGACGCGATGTCGGACGCCGACGCGATCTCGGATGCCGACGCGATCTCGGATGCCGACGCCGCGCCGGACACCTCTGACGCCGACGACGTCGGCTTGGAATGCCAGGAGGGCGAAGTCGCCGCGGACCCATTCAATGAAGGACAAACCTGCTACACCATGTGCACAGAAGGGGGGGACTGCGGCAACGGCGAGCAATGCGTCGATTCGATTTGCCTCGAGTCCCCGTCTGAGGAGCTCAATTGTGCGGAGGTTATCTCCTGCATTGTCGACTGCGACGACTCAGACAGCAGCTGCGAGGATGCCTGCCTTTCAAACGGAAGCGTCGAGGCGGAGGGGCTGGCGGGGGAGTTGCTGGAGTGTTCCGATGATAACTGTTCAGACGGCGAGCCGGGGTGCCTCGCCGACCAATGTGAGGTGCCGTTGGATTTGTGCGCCGACTGCCCCGGCGATCGCGTACCAGTCGGCGTCCAATGTATGACCCCCTGTGAGACCAGGGATGATTGCGACCCAGAAGAACAATGCCAGCAGCCCTACTTCGGCTGGGGCGTAGCAGATCAGAAGGTTTGCTCTTATCACCCCGCAAATCTGGGCGTCCCGTGCTCAGAGGAATCCTCATGTGGTGAACCGGATCCGGAGATAACCGACGACGGTGGAGGAATGTGTACATCGAACGAAGAGCTTTCAACGTGTTTCGCTGTCGGGTGTAACCCGACTCACCAGTACGGACCGAGTACCGGCTGCGGACTCGAAGCTGTTTGTCATGAGGAAGACAATCTCACCTTTTGCACTGCGTTATGCCGAGACCAGAGCGACTGCCCCGATAATAGTGTCGGCGAGACATCCTGCCGAATCATTCGGGAGGATGAGGAAGGTCGCGTTGGTCAATGTGAGCCCAGTTGCTCGGGCCCTGATGATTGCCACTTTGATAATGATAGTGGTGAGTTGGTTGAGGGAAGGTGTAATGCCCAGGGCTATTGCGAAATGCCCTGTGACGGATTCGACTGTTCGGGGGCCGGTGGCTCGTGCGATAATAGTGGTTTCTGTATCTTTCCGTAAAACAGGCGAAGAAGATGGGGCTGAGTCGGAGGGAGGCTTTCCGTGACGATGGTCGAGCCGCTTCATCCCGCCCTGTTGCGCCCCCGTCGCTTCATGCTAAAGAGTGAGACGTCAGCAAGAGCTCACAACCACAACAAAAACGACAGGACATAGCGATGCGAACCGAAGTCGTCATGCCCCAGATGGGCGAATCGGTAGCCGAGGGAACGGTCACCACCTGGATTAAAGAGGTCGGTGATCGCGTCGAGCGCGACGAGCCTCTCTTCGAGATCACCACCGACAAGGTCGACGCCGAGGTGCCCAGCCCCGTCGACGGGATCTTGGTCGAGAAGCACGTCGAGCCCGGCGAGACCGTCGAGATCAACACGCTGGTGGCGGTAGTCGACACCGAGGCCGAAGAGGGCGTGGTGCCCGAACAGTCCGCTGCCGCCGAAGAGAGCGAAGCGGGCGACGAGGACTCCAACGTCGTGTCGCTGTCCGACCAGAAGACCTCCCGTGAGGCGGCCTCGGCCGTCGGCGGTGCGGCCTCGTCGGCCGGCGCCTCGACGACCGGCGCCGGCGACTTCCCCAGCCGCGCCGAGCTTCGGCGCACCCGCTCGACGCCGCTGGTGCGGCGTATCGCCGCCGAGCACGACATCGAAGACCTGTCGCCGATCCCCGGCTCGGGGCTGAGCGGACGGGTCACCAAAGACGATATTTTGGGTTGGATCGACGCCGGCAAGCACCTCCAAGATCAAGCGGCGTCGTCCGCACGGGCCAAAGCGCCCTCGACGGAGCGCGTCGACCGCGACATCCATCGCCCCGAGGTCGACGTCGGCGAGCGCGACTCGGTGGAGTTTTTGTCCCCGCAGCGCAAGATGATCGCCGAGCATATGGTCTCCTCGAAGGCGATCAGCCCGCACGCCCATACCGTCCACGAGGTGGACTTCTCGCGGGTGGTCGAGGCGCGCCAACAACTCAAGGCCGAATACGCCGAGCGCGGCGTCAAGCTGACCTACACCGCCTTTTTGGTCAAAGCGGCCGCCGAGGCGCTGCTCGAGTACCCCACGGTCAACGCCTCGATGGGCGACGACAGCATCGTGTTGCGCGGTGACGTCAACATCGGCATCGCCGTGGCCCTCGACAAAAGCCTGATCGTGCCGGTCGTCAAGAACGTCGACGAGCTCAGCCTGCTCGGCGTCGCCCGCAAGGTCAACGACGTGGCCGGCCGCGCCCGCAATAAAAAGCTGATGCCCGCCGAGGTCAAAGACGGCACGTTCACGCTGTCGAACCACGGCGTCTTCGGCCCCGAATTCGGCATCCCGATCATCAACCAGCCCCAGGCGGCGATCATGAGCACCGGCGCCATCAAAAAGCGGGTGGTCGTCAACCAAGAGACCGACGCGATCATGGTCCGTCCGACCTCGATCTGGTGTCTGTCCTTCGACCACCGGATCATCGACGGGGCCACCGCCGACAAGTTCATGCGTCGGATGCGCGAGATCATCGAGAATTGGTCGGTCTGATTTGAAACCTCAACGCCTAACGAGCATCACAAGAGTGCAAATAGGCATAAAGTCACCTCCAAATGACGTAGGAGAATCAACATGGCATTAGTCGAGATCACGGCGGACAATTTCGAGAGCGAAGTCGCCGAGAGCGACCTTCCCGTCATCATTGACCTGTGGGCGCCCTGGTGCGGCCCGTGCAAATCGCTGACCCCGGTCATCGAGAAGCTGGCCGGCGAATACGAGGGCCAGATCAAGGTCGGCAAGGTCAACGTCGACGAGCAGCCCGAGCTCGCCCAGGCCTTCAAGGTCCAGGGGATCCCGATGATCGTCGCCCTCAACGGACGCGACGTCACCGGCCACCAGCAGGGCTTTCGCGGCGAAGCCGCCGTGCGCCAGCTCTTCGAGGAGACCGCCGAGGGCTGAGCAGTTTAAACGATGATGCAACGCACAGGGCGCTCAGAGCGCAGAGGAATAATCGATTTTTCCTCTGCGTTCTTTGCGCCCTCTGTGTTGAAAAAGGCGGTCGTTGTTTTGCTGGTTATTTCGCTGGTTGTTTGATTGGGGAAACAGAGCCGCAGGCAGGCTTGTTGTACAGGGCATCGTACCTACAATGAGTGCGTAGGTGCGCCACGAGAAGATTTTTACACCGAATTATGACCAGAAGAGGTTTCCATGGCTGGCTCTGCGACGAGCTCGCTCGCACTACCTAAAGGGCACGAGCAACAGCTGGAGGCCGTCCGCCAGGAAGTCGAGCCGCTCAGAGACTGCGGCGAGGTGGGCTCGGCCCGGTCGAGCCTCGACTCCATTTTGTCCAATGTGCCCGACACGGGCGATTACCGGATGTTGCGGGCGGCGCTTTTGGCGCTGCGTGCCGATATTCACCTGGACTTGGACGAGCCCGGCGCGGCGCTCGAGGACGCCGACGCGGCCATCGAGCTGGGCTGGCGAAAGCCGGACGTCTTCAGCACGGCCGGCTGGGCGCATTATTTGCTCGATCGCCCGGAGAGCGCCCGCGACCAATTCGACGCCGCCGTCGAGCTCGACCCCGATCACGTATCCAGCCTGATGGGCCGGGCGTTGGCGCTGGTCGAGGTCGACGAATACGACCACGCCCGCTCCGATCTGACCCACGCCATCGCCCTGGAGGGCGACGACGCCGAGCTATACGCGCTGCGTGCCGACGTCTTTATCCGCATGGGCAAGTTGGACCAGGCCGAGCGCGACCTCGGCCAGGCCCGCGAGCTCGAACCCGACGCGCCGGATTACGCGCTGCAATACGCCCGTCTTCTCATGGTGCAGGGCCGCGTCGATGAGACCACCGACGCTATCGACGTGGCTGTCGACGACGAGGAGACCGCCCTCGAGGCGCTGCTGCTTCGAAGCCACACCCACCTGCTCGGGGGGCGCAACGAGGCCGCGCGCGCCGACGCCATTCGCGCCTCGAATAATTATCCCGACGAGGCCTTCGCCTTCGTCCAGCTCGCCCACGTCTTGCTGGCCGCCGGTAAGGGTAACCATGCGATCAAGGCCGCCGAGCGCGCCGTCGAGTTGGACCCGAGCCTGTCCGATTCCTATATGGTGCGCGGAGCCGCCAGGCATATGCGCGGGGAGACCGAGGACGCCAAAGAGGACTTCGAGCGCGCCGAGCGCGCCCCCGCCGAACTGCCCATGTTTTTGCTGGGGCCGTGCTACCGTATCTTGGAGGCCGGCGGCTTCCAGACCTCGATGCGCGATATGCTCGGCCGTTACTCCGAGATGCTTTCGGGCGACGCCGCCGAGTCTGCAGACGGCCGGCGCGAAGCCGGCCAGCCGCCCTTTGGCAGCTTCGACCCGATGAGCCTGCTCGGCCAGGTCTTCGACGACTCCGGCAATATGAAGGGGCGGTTCAAGCCGTTCTTAGAGATGGCCATGAAAAACGCGCCCAATATCCTCAAGAATGTGCCGCCCAGCCTGCTTCAAAAGGTCGGCGGACTCGACCCCTCTCAGCTCGAAGATCTCGACCTCTCGGAGATGTCTTCCGATCAGATCGAGCAGCAAATGCGCCAGTTCTACGAGATGATGCAGTCGGGCGATAATCCCTTCGACGCGACCGACGACGGCCCCTCTGAGGGCGACGACCCGGAGCCCGAAGACTAGCACGGCGCTGGACAAATCCCATTCCATCCTCCATATCAAGCGGTCACTCGTGGGATTTCATCGCGTCTTTACGTTCGATGATGACCCCGTCCGTTTGAACGAACTCCCGATTTTGAGAGCAGTCAAGCATGTCAAAACTCGTTATCGTCGAGTCGCCCGCTAAGGCGAAAACGATCGAAAAATATTTGCCCAGCGACTTCAAAGTACGTGCCTCGCTGGGCCATGTGCGCGATCTACCCGACAACGCCAGTCAGTTGCCCAAGAAGTACCGAAAGGAATCTTGGGCGAACCTGGGTGTCGACATCGAGCACGATTTCGATCCCGTCTACGTCGTCAAAGATAAACGCTCTAAAAAGGCCGTCTCCGAGCTCAAAAAGGAGATCAAGGACGCCGAAGCGATCTATCTGGCAACAGATGAAGACCGTGAAGGTGAGGCCATCAGTTGGCACCTGGTTGATCTACTCAGCCCCAAGGTGCCCACCCGCCGGATGGTCTTTCACGAGATCACTAAGCAGGCGATCCAGGATGCCCTCGAGCACACCCGCGACATCGACACCAACCTGGTCGAGTCCCAGGAGGCGCGGCGTATCCTCGACCGTCTGGTCGGCTACCCGCTGTCGCTTCTGGTCGCCAAGAAGATCAAGTACGGGCTCAGCGCCGGCCGTGTGCAATCGGTCTCGGTGCGCCTGCTCGTCGAGCGCGAGCGCGAGCGACGCGCCTTCCGCATCGGCACCTATTGGGACCTGAAGGCCGCCGTGGCCAAAGACGGCGAGAACTTCAACGCCGACCTGGTGTCCATCGACGGCACCCGCATCGCCAGCGGCAAGGACTTCGACAAGGACACCGGCAAGATCGCCGAGGGCAAAGACGTCCTGCTGCTCGAAGAGGACGCCGCCCAAGAATTGCTCGATAAACTCGAGGGGCTTCCCTGGAACGTCCAGACCATTCGGACGCGCCAGTATACGACCTCGCCCAAGGCGCCGTTCATCACCTCGACGCTCCAGCAGGAGGCCAGCCGCAAGATCGGGCTGTCCGCCTCGCAGACGATGAGCATCGCTCAGCGGCTGTATGAGAGCGGTAAGATCACCTATATGCGTACTGACAGCGTCAACCTGTCCAAGCAGGCCCTCGCTGCGGCCAAGAAAGCCGCCACCGAGCAATTCGGTGACGAATACGTCAGCGACGAGCCGCGCATCTACACCTCCAAGTCCAAGGGCGCTCAGGAGGCTCACGAGGCGATCCGCCCGGCCGGCGAAGAGTTCGTCGACCCCAAAAAGAGCGGGTTGAGCGGCCGCGAGTTCAAGCTGTACGACTTGATCTACAAGCGCACCCTCGCCTCCCAGATGGCCGACGCCAAGAAGACGAGCACGTCGGTGGACCTGCTCGTCGAGGTCGACGGCCAAGAGGTCCTGTTCCGGGCCAACGGGCTGCGCACCGACTTCGCAGGCTTCATCAGCGCTTATCTGGAGGGCACCGACGATCCCGAGGCCGAGCTGGCCGATCAGGAGCGTCACTTGCCCGAGATGGAAGAGGGCGACGCCGTCGAATGCACCGACGTCGAGCCGCTGCGCCACGAGACCAAGCCTCCGGCGCGCTACACCGAGGCGTCGCTGGTCAAGGCGCTCGAGGAGGCCGGCGTCGGCCGTCCGAGCACCTACGCCTCGATCATGAGCAAGATTACCCGGGACGAGCGCTACGCCCGCAAAAACGGTAAGACGCTCGTGCCCACCTACAACGCGTTTGCGGTCGTCGAGCTGCTCGAGGAGTACTTCCCGGGCCTGGTCGACCTCCAATTCACCGCGCGCATGGAGGACGATCTCGACGAGATCGCCCGCGGCGATCACAGCAAGGTCGACTACTTGCACTCGTTTTACCGCGACAAGGGCGCCTTCTCCGACCAGATCGACAAGGGTGAAGAGGAGATCGCCAAGACCGACGCGCGCATCGTGCACCTGTCGGATCTGCCGGCGATCCTCCGCGTGGGCAAATTCGGCCCCTACGCCGAGTGGGAGTCCGACGGGGAGACCAAAAAGATCGACGTGCCCGAAGATCTGCCGCCCGCCGATCTGACCATCGAGCACCTCGAGGAGCTCAGCGCCGAGCGCGAAAAATGGCCCAAGGCGCTCGGAGAAGATCCCGACACCGGCTTGACCGTCTACCTGAACAACGGCCGGTATGGACCCTACGTCCAGCTCGGCGAGCGCGGCGGCGACGAGAAGCCCAAGACCGCGTCGGTGCCCGACGGCACCGAGCTGGACGACGTAGATCTCGAGCAAGCCCTGACCCTCTTGGAGCTTCCCAGGCTCCTCGGCGAGCACCCCGACGACGGCAAGCCCATCGAGACCAATATCGGTCGCTACGGGCCTTATGTGCGCCACAAGAAGGACTATCGCAACCTCGACAGCGTCGAGAAGGTCTTCACGCTGACCTACGAGGAGGCCATGGAGATCTTGAGCGAGCCCAAGAACCGTCGGCGCAAAAACGTGCTCAAGGAGCTCGGCAAGGACCCCGAGTCGGGCAAGAAGATCAACGTGCTCGACGGACGCTACGGCCCCTACGTCAAGCTCGGAAAGACCAACGCTTCGCTGCCCAAGGGCGTCAATCCCAAGGATATGACCCTCGAGAAGGCCTTGGAACTCATCGCGGAAAAGCGCGACAAATAAGGTAAGCTCCAAACAGAGAACGCCGTCTGATCGACAGGCGCCAGTGACTGTCTAAGTCGCTGGCGCCTCTTGCTTTTCTTGGGATCTCGGGTCGCCGCCGCGAAAAAATATGCTCCGATCACGCAACGATCCGGCCACTTTTGCCGAAAACCATAATGAGGGCGGCGGCCGATCCGTCGCCCGGGTGGGGTGATACGGAAGCGACATCCACGGCACACGGGATATGGTCAAGATCGAAGGCAACAACTCGCAGAAGGTCGACCGCCGCGACGAGCACGACGCGAAGAAGTCCGAGGACAAAAAGGACGCCAAGGACTTCAAGAAGTTGCTCGAGAAGAAGGGCGATAAAAAAGACAAGAAAGCCGCAAAGAAGACCAACAAAAAGACCAGCAAGAAACCAGCCGGCGACAAGCAGACAAACGCAGGCTCGTCGAGGAAGTCGCTCGGCCAAAAGAGCGACCAGC
Source organism: uncultured Bradymonadales bacterium (assembly GCA_964386725.1). Taxonomy (GTDB): domain Bacteria; phylum Myxococcota_A; class Bradymonadia; order Bradymonadales; family Bradymonadaceae; genus CAYLTX01. Next base: position 20,288 of record CAYLTX010000002.1, read on the forward strand.
GCCGCCGAAGCGGCGAATTTGGCGAGCGACTTCGGGACGGCCGCCAGCAACTCGGCGAGCAGGGCGAACGGCGCGCTCGCGTCGACAGCGAGCGTCAAACGAGCCGCCAATACACCGAGAAGCGCCTCGACGGCAAGAAAAACGAGCGCCACTGGCAGGGCGTCGACAAGGGCCACGCCAAAAAGAATACCGAACGAAAAGACCAGCGCTCCCAGCCGCTCGGCGGCCAGGCCGGTCAGAAGTCCGCTAAAAGCCAATCGGCCGGCGTCGGTCGGCGAGGAGCTGATAACAACGGCGTACAAGCCGCAGAGGCCCAGGCCGACAAGCTCGCCGGCCTCGCCGGCGACGCGGGCGTGGCCAGAGGAGCCGGGAAGGCCGAAAACGCCGCGCCCACCCAACGCTCCGAGATGCGCGAGCAGGTCGCCCAACTCGCCCAAAAGCTCGTCGAGAAGGCCCACGTGGGCCAGGACGCCGCCGGCCGGCGCATCATGCTGCTGGACCTCCAGGTGCCCGGTCGCGGCAACGTGCGCGTCCGGCTGCGCCGCCGCGGCGACGGCTTCGAGCTGCGCATGCGCCCCGAAAATCAGGAGTTGGCCCGCGATCTCCGCCGCGAGCGCGAGCACTTCCGCGAGTCTGCCGCCCAGAGCGGCGTCGAGTTCTCGAGCATCGAGATTGTTTGATTAGACGATCGACCCCTTCGAAGTCGACCCACTGGAAACGGAGCCAACGATGACCCGCGGGCAGCATCACCGAGGACCAGCCACCAAAAACCAACCGCCGAGGCGCGCCGTCAAACGGCGCAAGTCCGTGCGTCGCATCCCGCTCAAGGCCCTCGAGGCGCTGTCGGTCGACGAGGTCGAATTGGGCAATCACCTGCTCGATCTGCTCCCCGCCCCGGTGCCCGGCGAGCGCTTGCTCGACGAGCTCGCCGACGAGATCGAGCAGCTGCTCGGCCTCGGCCACGACGTCTTCTTTCATACGATGCGCACCTATCCCGCCAGCGAGCTGCCGGTGCGCCTCGACGAGCACTTCGTGACCTCCTTTCGGCTGGCGCCCGACCCGGACGTGGGTCTGCTGATGGCCGATATGAATCTGGTGGGAAGTTGGCTCGAGGAGTTGCTCGAAGACGAGCCTCCCGAGGCGCGCAGACTGCCGCCACCGAGCGACCGCGACTTCGGGTTGATCTCCTTTATCTTGATGCAGCTCGTCAATTGGCTGTGCGCGCGCGGCCTCCCGCCGCTGTCGCTGCCCACGGCGCCGCCGAATTTAGAGGCGATCAGCAAGCGGCTTCGCCGCCAGACCGAGATCGCCGAGGTGGTCTTCTCGGTCTCCTCACCCCGGAGCGCCGGCCTGGTTCGCTTGCTACTGCCCGGAGATCTGGTGCGCAGCATGGAGGTCTTCGTCGCCGAGGCGTCGCGCAGGGAGCGCGGCCGTCGCCGGTTGATGACCACGCGGCTCGGCGCGATCCGCGCGCACCTGCCGGTCGCGCTCGGCTCGCTGGGCCTGGAGCGCGCCGAGTGGTCTTCAGTGGGGCCCGGTGATGTGCTCTTGCCCCAGACGCACGGCCTCGAGACGGACGCCCTGGAGGCAGACGGCGGCGCAAAGATCTGGCTCGATCGCGCCCGGCGCCACTACCTCCAGTGCAGGATTCGGCCCACTGAGACCGACCGATGGGCGATCGAAATCACCGACCCCCAACCACAATCCCGACATACTCGACCCCAACAAGGAGATGCGACCATGAACGACCAGCCGAAGGACACCAACCAGACTCCCGCATCGGGCTCCAGCGCGGCGCTGGAGCGCGCCGAGGTCGACGTCGAGATGCGGGTCGGATCGCTGCCGCTGCCGGTGTCGATGCTCGCCCAACTGCAATCGGGCTACGTGCTCGAGCTGGACCGCAGCGTCGACGACGGCGTCGACCTGCTCGTCGACGGCCAGATGGTCGGCCACGGCGAGTTGGTCAACGTCGACGGCCGCCTGGGCGTGCGCGTGCTGTCGATCGAGGAGTAATCCCAACCGGAGCGACGCCGTCCCTGGCGTCGTTGATTCCACCGGAGCGACGCCGTCCCTGGCGTCGTTCATTCGTCGGTGTCGTCGTATAGCTCGTTGGTCGGCGCCGGATCGGCCTCCCAGATGGGCGAAGCCGGGTCGGTGCCTCGCTCCTCGTTTTTCAGAGGGGACTCTCGATCGCGCAGCGTCTCATCGGGCTCATCGATTGGCTCGGCGCCCGACTCTTCGGCGAGTTCGTCATCGTCGAGTTCGTCGGCGATCAGCCAGGAGATCTCGTCGGCCGCGCTGTCCCGAATGGCGTCCATATCCACCGGCGTCAGCGCGGTGGTCTCGCCGCGCACCGGCGGGCTGAGCTCGTCGGGGTCGATATCGGCGAAGAGCTCGGAGCCCTCGGCGCCGGCCTCTTCGTTCATATCGGCCAAGATGGCGTCGACCTTGGCGCCGTCGGCGACATTGGTGGAGGCGTGGTCGGACTCGTATTGCAGGCCGATATCGCGCGAGTCTTTGGGGCTGGGCACCGACGGCTGTTCGGAAACGGCGCCGTCGGCTTCGCGTTTCTCGCGGCGGCGCTGCCTGCGCGCTCGCAACATCGACTGGAAGTCGATCTCGCCGGAGTGGCGCAGCAGCTCCTCGCGTTCGATCTCGTCGCTCTTGAGCAACTCGTCGAGACTCATGCCGGCGAGGTCGCGCGGCGGGCGCACCCCCGAGCGCAACTCTGAGCTCAGAGTCGGATCGCTGTCTTCGTCAACGAGCGGCTCGATTTTCGAGTTGACCGTCGGCTCGTCGGGCGGCGAGTCCGCGCTCGGCTGCGCCTTACCCACCGGCTCCTTCGAGGTCGAGCTCTTCGACCTCGAGAAGCGTCCCGCGCGCCTCGGGGTGATCACCGCCGCCTGAGACGGAGTCTCGTCAGCTCGCGGCACCGACTCACGGTCGAGGCCGGACGCGCTGGATTCCGATGGGCCGGACTCTGATAGGCTGGGTTCAGACAAGCTCGATCGAGCCGCGGTGGCGGCCATCGGCGTGCTGGGCGCCTCGAGCAGCGAGAGCGCCTCGAGCGCGTCGATCACCGGCGGAGCGTCGTCGAGCAACTCGGTCCAGCCATGGGCGCCGCGCCGAGACAGGCTGACGATCGACGGACCCGACTCGGCGTCGACCTCGATGAAGAGGCAACTGTCCAGCTCGAGGCCGCCCAGCGGCTCGATCAACGCGTGCAGACGGCGCCTGATCGCCTGCGGGCCGTCGGCGTCGATGCTGAACCAGCGGTTGTGGGTGGCCGGCGCGCCGGCGAATGTGACGAAGTCGTCTGCGCGGCTGAGCCCCTCCCAGAAGATACAGTCGTGGGCGCGCAGGAGCCGCTCGAGGTTGCGGCGTTGGCGGTCGTCAGTGGGCGGATAGACGTGGGTCCACGTCGGCTCGAGCGGTTCGGTGGGCGGCAACTCGGAGACGAAGACCAGCTCTCGGCGGCCGAGCAGCGATGCGAGCCACAACAGGACCGAAGCCTTCGTCGAACCCAGCCCACCGGCGATGACGCCGGTGCTGCCGGCGCGGGCCCGAGCGAGCAGCTCCTCTTCGACGACCTCGTCGATCGCCTCGTCGGGCAAGCCGGGGCAGCGCTCCCCGAAGATCGTCCAGCCATTGCCGCCGGGCAAAACGCGCAAATACCACGCTCCCAATCGCGCTGCGCTGGGTTGGGTGGCGATCTTATGGGCCAGCGCATGCACCGCCTCGGTGTCCAGGGCGGTCTTCGACGAGCTCCACCGATTACCGCGAAAGACCGATAGCTGGCCGGCCGGTGAGACCTGAAATTTACGCGTCTCGTCCTCGGCCAGCGTCATTGCCAAGCCGGGGAGGCCGTCGAGCTGCTGACTAGAATGGGCGGCATTCATGGGGCGTCTTTGGCACGGGAGTCACTTGGGATCTTCGAGCTCGCGCTCCATCTGGACCTCGAGGGTCATATGCTGGCCGGGATCGATCTCGACGTCGAAGCGGCGGGTGATAAATCCGTCGGCGCGCAGCTCGACCATGCGATGGCCCGGGTCGAGCGGCAGGGTCTGCTGGACCCAGCCCTCGACGATGCCCTGATACTCCGAGTCGATGAAGATACGCGTGGTGGCCGGTTCGACGTCCAGTCGCAGAAAAGCTCGCCCATCCCCCTCGTCCGGGATGGGCTGGACCGCCGTACACCCCGGCAATGTTCCGATGAACAGGCCGACGCATAAGGTGAGCATCAGCAATTTGTGCATCATCGAGCTGCCCGAAGTGTCGATCGTCGAAGAGATTCGTAACCACCGCGTACACACGATCATAGCACGGGGCGCAAAGTCGGCAAAAGAGCGTGGGCCCCACAGAGCGCGCCAAACGTCAGTTTTTTGAGCCCCTGAGGCATGAATGTCCCGATTTCCCGCGGATCTGGAGCGTTTTTGCTCCGTCGGGCCGGCCGCTCGACGGGTTCGAGCGGTGATCGGGGCGTGGCACGATCATTGCTGCTTTGATCTATCCGCTAGATCAGGCACGCTAATCAGGTACGCTAAATCAGGTGCGCGTCATCTAACCGGCTTCGCATTGTGGCGCTGGATCCATTAAGATGGCCGCATCCAGGCGCAATATCGCAAGGGCATGGGGATCTCAATATGCAAAATCGGACGACTCGAATCGACCGGCAGTACGGGGGGATCAAGCAGCTCGTCGGGCTCTTGGTACTGAGCCTGGTTTTTGGGGGCGCGGCGGCGTGTGGCAGCGACGCGGACGACAACGTCATCGACTTCTTCCAGCCCCGTGAGATCGGCGAATGGGAGTACGATGGCGAGCCGGATATCGACGGGCCCGAGCGCCTGGTCTTCGGCGACGTCCTCGAGGGCGAGACGGTGCGCCAGAATATCGAGATCTCCAACGTCGGCCGGGCCATGCTCGAGCTGGGCGAATGGAGCTCGCACCCGCAATTTCACCTGAGCTTCCCGCTCTACGACGGCTCCCCGCCCGAGAAGCTGCGCCCCGACGAGTCCATCGAGGCGACGCTGACCTACACCGCCCGAAACACCGACGCGGTGCAGGGCCAACTTACCATCGAGAGCAACGATCCCGACGAGCCGATCTATGCGGTCGATCTGTGGGCCAACGCCGACTTTCCGTGCCTGGAGCTGCGGCCCGCCGAGCGCGTCCAATTCGGCGTCTCCGAGCTCGACGAGACCTCGCGCGAATTTATCCGGGCGACCAACTGCGCCAGCCGCAGCACGACCACCTTTCGCGTCGCCTCCTTGGAGGGCGCCGAGGAGTTTAGCCTGCTCGACGACAGCTTCGCTGGCGACATCGAGCTCGAGCCCGGCGAGAGCGCGCGCATCCCGATCGGCTTTGACCCCACCGAGCCCGGCCAATATGAGGGCGCGGTGCTCATCGAGTCGAACGACGAATTCGAGCCCGAAAAGCTCGTCGAACTCGCCGGCCGCGGCCGCCCCTACGAATGCCCCGAGGCGGTCATCCGCGCTTATAATCCCGAGCGCGGCGAGGTGATCGCCGACCCGATCGGCCAGATGCAGGCGGTGCCGCTCGACAATATCGAACTCGACGCCGAGTTGAGCCGCGACCCGGAGGGGCAGGGCATCGAGCGCTACGAGTGGAGGCTGGTCGAGAAGCCGGCCGACGCCACCAACGTGCTCGACAGCACCGACGAGGCTAATAACGAGCTTTGGATGCAGCTATCGGGCACTTATGTGGTCGAGCTCGACGTGTGGAGCGAGCACGGCGTGCAATCCTGCGAGCCGGCGCGCGTGACCATCGAAGCGATCTCCGACGAGGACATCCACGTCCAATTGGTCTGGCAAACCCCAGCCGATCCCGACGAGACCGACGGCGCGGGCACCGATCTGGACCTGCACTTTTTGCATCCCAACGCCAACGGCCTGTGGGACTCGCCGCCGTGGGACTGCTTCTGGCGCCAACGCAACCCCGACTGGGGCGTACAGGGCGACGATTCCGACGATCCGAGCCTGGACATCGACGACACCGACGGCGCCGGCCCCGAGAATACCAACCTCGACAACCCCGAGAGCGGGTTGACCTATCAGGTGGGCGTCTACTACTTCTCGGCCAGCTCATACGGCATCAGCTACGCCACCGTGCGCATCTATATCGGCGGCATCCTGACCCACGAGGCCACCAGGAAGCCGATGCAAAACCGCGAGTTCTGGCATGTGGCCAGCATCGACTGGCCCAGCGGCGACGTGAACTCGATCGATCGCCTGTACGACTCCTTTCCGTGATGTTCACCCCGTGAAATTAGCCGTCTTTTCAGATCTGCACTTGGCGCCCGGCGCGGCCAATCGCTGCACCGCGTCGGCCGCCGAGCTCCTCGAGCTCTTCGACCGTGTGGAGCGTCGCGCCGATCGGGTGTTGGTCGCCGGGGATCTCTTCGATCTCGACCGCCCGAAGCTGCCCGGTAGGTGGCGCGATCAGCTCCGGGAGATCCGTCAGGCCTTCCCGAAGGTCGTCGACAGGCTGGAGGGCTACGAGTGGATCTTCGGCAACCACGACGGCCCGCTTTGCCGCCAAAACACCCCCGAGGAGCGCGCCTGGGACGCCGACGGGCTCAGCCTACTCGCCCTCCACGGCCACCAATTCGACATGCCGCTCAAGAAGCTGCCCGGCCTGGCGCCGGCGGCCAACTTCGTGGCCGGCTGGATGCAGCGCGTCGGCCTGCGCGATCTTTCGGGCGGCATGGGCGCCGCGCCGCTGCTGCTCGACCGGCTCTGGCACACCGGCAGCCCCAGCGCGTCGGGGCCCGATCGCTTGCTGCGCGGCGCCTTCGAGCTGCTCGATCGCGGCCAATGGGATCTGGTGATCTGCGGCCACAGCCACCGGCTTCGCCTCGTCGCCGGCCCGCAGCGACAAGGGTTATTTGTCAACACCGGCGCTTTATGCGAAGGATCGGTCGACTGGGTGCTCATCGACACCGAAGCGGCGCGTGTTCGGGCGTTTCGAGACGGTCAGAGCGTCCAGGAGGCGGTTGTCTCCGATGATTGTTGGAATGTGGAAGGCCAGCCGCCCGATATGCGTTAGTGATGTGTGATTGATAGACGGCCAGCGCAATACGAGCACCTAATTCTTTGAGGACTATCACCATGAGCCAGATCAAATTGTACGTCTCCGGCATGAGCTGCAACGGCTGCGTCAACACGGTGCGCACGGTGCTGAGCAATAAGCTCGGCCTCGAAAAAGACGACATCGACGTCAGCCTCGACAACGGCACGGCGGTCATCGCCACCGACGAGCCGCTCGATCCCGACTCGGAGGAGCTCGCCGGGGCGCTTTTCGACCTCAAAAAGCGCGGTTTTCCCGCGCAAATGGTCTAGGTTCAGTTTAGCCATTCAACTCTGCCTTGCGCAGGACGGGGTTTTGCCTTATTGTCCTGCGCCTCGCAGCGCTCGTGCCGCATGTGGCGCGGGTTCAGCAAAGATCTCGAGAACGCGAGCCGCCCTTTCACGGCGACTCAGGAGAAAGATATGCGTGAAAAAATTAAACTCGTGTCGACGGCTGGTACCGGTTACTTCTATACAACCACCAAGAACAGGCGGAAGAATCCGGACAAGATTCGCCTGAAGAAGTACGACCCGGTTGCCCGCAAGCACGTCGAATTTGTCGAAGAAAAAATCAAGTGATTCCAGGGATATGAGCCGCTCGACGGATGTGGCGGCTCGTAGCTCCGAATCATCAAGCATTGAGGAGAAACCATGGCTCGCAGCAAGTATGGCCGCATCAACTGGCGGCGGCGACGAAAGCTCGATCCGTTCGAGGAGAACCCCTCCTGGCGCATCGATTATAAGAACCCGGAGCTGCTCAAGCTCTTTTTGACCACCACCGGCAAAATGTTGCCCGGTCGGATCACCGGCGTGAGCGCGAAGAACCAGCGCAAGCTCCGTAAGGCCATCCTGCGCTCTCGTCAGATCGCGCTGCTGCCTTATACGACCCATAAAACCTGATCTGGAGCGCGGACAGCTCGTCCGCACTTCATCAGGAGCATCATTTCGAGGGCGCACGGCTCATCCCGTGCGCCCTCGATCTATGTCGACCTCTACCCGGCAATCCCCCGTGAACGTGAACGTGCTCGTGAACGTGAACCGTAGTTAAACCTGCAGAGTGTTCAACAGCTCGAGACAGTTTCGGTCGAGCTGCCAAGCCCGCCCCGAGCCACCAACCCTCCCGCAAGTAGACACACACCTTCAATTCTTATACCGTTGGGTCAGTCAACAACGGGTATAGATGACGCAACGCTGGATTGAATCCGGGGAGCTTTGGATGAAGCAAAAAAAGAAGAAATTTCGGTGGGCAGTGGGGATGCTGTTGTCGTGTCTGGCGGCCGGAGGGCTGCTGGTGGCGTGCAACTCGCATCCGGTGGAGCTTGTCCGGGCCTCCGGCGAGGTCTCCGAGCATGTGGACTACAGCCCCGGCGCCGCCGCTAAGACCGATATCCTGTGGGTGATCGACAACTCCGGATCGATGTGTGAGGAGCAGGCTGCGCTGCGCGAGAACTTCCAGCGGTTTATCGAGGACATCTCGAAGCGCAACATCGACTTTCATATCGGCGTGACCACTACTCACATGGATGAAGCTTCTCAGGAGACGGTCGCACGTCCCGGCGAGTTACAGTCGATGCCCCAGCCGGTGGTGACCAATCCCGGGTGTTGGGGAACCGAGGACGATGGCTACGCGGCTATTCGGGACAATATCGAGGTAGCTGTCGATAGATGCAGCAAGACGCCGTCAAAATGGCAGCATCTCAAAGAGGTCACGGACGAGGAAATTGAGTGCCATCTCAGCCAGGCAAGCAGCGACTGCGGTGATAATTTTGGTGACTACTGGAAGCTATTTCCCACCGCGGATGGCGGAGTCCGGCCTAATTCGTCGATGAGCGCCGAGGAGTCGCCGTATCGAGAGATCCCCAAGGTTCTCCGGGCCAAAGACTACCGCAGCGGCGAGAACAACGATGGTCCACTGAACGTGGCGGAGCTCGAGCGCGATTTTGCGTGCATGAGCTTTGTGGGCACCACGGGATATGCCGTTGAGAAGGGACTCGCTTCGGCGATCGAGGTGGTCTCCCCGGAGAAGACCGGCGGGACAACCGACAATCCGACCAACCCCGACGCGCCCAATCATGGATTCTTGCGCGAGGACTCCAATACGGCACTGATCTTCGTGACCGACGAAAATGATTGTACTCACGATGGCACACTGCCCGAGAACACTCCCTGCATCGGAAATATCTGTGCGTTTGCCAATAATCCGAATCTCAGCGATACGCCGCTTATCGAGCCGGCCCAGCTCGCCGACGACTTCGTCGATAACCTCTGGGAGTCCAAGGGCCATGACCCCGAGGATATAGAGGGCAAGACGGCGCTGCGCGACTCGATGGTCGTCGCCTCCATTCACGGCCGCTGGTCGCGCTATGGCGAGAGCTATCCGGACCCGGAAGAGGACGGCCAGCCCTATACGATCGAGTCTTGCAAAGACAACCAAAGGCCGCCCGATGAACTGGAAGAGCGAGAATCTTGCTTTGATCCCGATTTGGGTGGGGCTACCAGCGGCGATCGCTACCAGCGATTTCTTCGCGCATTTCCCGATGATAATATTTTCCCGGCGCCGTCCGACGACGATCCTTCCGAGAATCTACCGGGGTTGATTTGCGCCGGAAACTTCGCGCAGACGCTGCAGGACCTTGGCGAGAAGGTCGCCGGTTCCGCTACGGCCTGCTTCAGCGATCCTCCCTACGAGTGTGAGACCGCCGACGATTGCTTCGGTTATATGTTCGGCGAGGGCACACCCGAATGCGTGCAATTCGCAGAGACCTCCCGGAAGTATTGCACCAGCGGCCTGCAGGTGCGCATGTATCCGGACCCCGACAGCGACAAGACCTTCGAAGATCTCGACGGCAACGAATATTGCATCCAGGAGAGCATCGACTCGGTGGCAACCCCGGGTGGTTGTGTGGTCAAGCCCGAGAAGTACGACATGGTCTCCTGCTCGGGCAAGGACGACGAGATGTCCCTCGAGTGGGTCGAGGAAACCGCCAGACGCGATCTGAACGGCTTCAACGTGGAGCTGATCTACACGATTCGCTCTCCCGAGGAAGAAGAGGCGGCCAATAACGCCGAATAAGAGGCCGACCTAAACTCGTGCGACCAGCACCATAGAGACGCTGAAAAGCCCCGGTCGAATCGACCGGGGTTTTTCAGTTCTTGGCCCGGATCTAAGACTTCCTCTTGTCGATCCGGGGGGGCTGTCGCTACATTGTGTTCAACGCTCATCAACAACCGAACCGAATTTGCGAAGAGGGGACGCCATGGACACCGGAGTGCTGTCGCGCCGCTGGATGCCTGCTGCTTTGGGCTTGCTGATCGCTTGTGCAGGCCTTTGGACTGCGTGTAACGAGCATCCTGTCGACCTGAGCAATGCCGACGGGATCTACTCGTATTACCCGCCGGCGCCGCCCACCGAGCCGCTGTCGGTCGACGTGCTTTGGGTCATCGATAATTCGGGCACGATGTGCCAGGAGCAGCAGCTGTTGCGCGATCGCTTCGGCGAGTTCATCAGCGTCTTCGGGGATAAAAACGTCGACCTGAATATCGGCATCACCACCACCCACATCGACACACCCGGTTATACCGTCGAGCCGGTCGCCCGCTCCGGACGACTCCAGGCGACTCCGCAGCCGGTGCCATCCTCCTTTGAAGGCTGCATGGGTGATGAGGGCGATTCGGACAACACCCACGACGGCTTCGAGCCGGTCCGCGCGGCGATGCGTGGGGCGCTGGCCTGCGCCAAGGAGCCGGCGCGTTGGCCCGACCCCGACGAGGTCCCCGACGACGAGATCGCCTGCGCCGCCGACTCGAGCTGTGCGGACGTCCAGATTACGGATCTCTTCCCGTCGGCCGACGACGGCGAGTCGCCCTACCGCGAGCTGCCCCGGGTGCTCAGCTCCGCCGACGAGCGCTACCTGGACGCAGACGGCCTCGTCGATCTGGCGGCGCTCGAGCGCGACTTTGCCTGCATGAGCTTTGTGGGCACCCTCGGCCACCCCATGGAGCGTGGCCTGCAGGCGGCCGTCGAGGCGGTCTCCCCGGAGATGACCGGCGGGACAGTCGAGGAGCCCTCCGATACGGCGGCGCCCAACCACGGGCTGTTGCGACGGGACGCCGGCTTCGCGCTGATCTTTTTGACCGACGAGAACGACTGCACCCACGACGGGAGCCTGCCCGACGACTCCTCATGCCTGAGCGACGTCTGCGAGCTGGCCAACGACCCGGACCTCGACGACTCGCCGCTCATCGGCACCGACGCCCTCGCCGATCAATTCATGGAGAACCTCCAGGCGTCCAAGGGCCGGGAGCTCTCCGGCGACGAGATCGTCGTCGCCTCGCTGCACGGCAGAAATCTGCGCTACGGCCGGGATTATCCCGACGGCCAGCCGCCCTCACCGCTCGAATGCACCGAGTCGGATATCGAAGGCTTCGAGCCGCGCGTCTCGTGTGCCAGTAACGAGCTAGGCTCGGCGTTTTCGGGCGATCGCTACGAGCGCTTCTTATTGCAATTCGAGCCGCACCGCATCTATCCGGCCCTTGACGAGGATCGGGAGGATCTCGAGGGCCTCATCTGCAACCCGAAGAGCTTCGACGACTATATGTCCGGGGTGGCCGACACCATCGTCGGATCGCTGGGCGAGTGCGTCACCGAGATGCCCATCGAGTGCGAGGGGCCCTCGGACACGAGCTGTCCGGGCTTTAGCTTCGGCGAGGGCCAGAGCCAATGCACCCGCTTCGGGAAAAGCGACCAATACTATTGCAACAGCGCGGTGCAGGTGCGCCTGTTCGCCGACGAGCGCCCGCTCGAGCAGCTGCGCGACCACGACTATTGTATCCCGGAGAGCGTCGACTCGTTGATGACCCCCGACGGATGCGTGGTCGACCGGCAGATGTATGGCTTCGAGGCCTGCGATGCGCTCGACCCGGGCGTGGTGCTCGAGTGGACCGAGCCGCGTTGGTTCGAGAAGGTGCGTGGCTTCGAGATCGAGGTGGTCATGAGCGGGGGATCGCTGTCGCGGCGTTGAGGGGGGGGCAGCTTCTTTTTCTTGTGGAAGTGCCTAATTTCAGAAGTAGCCAAAGGTAAGTCGATAATCGGGGACTGACCGCTGCGCCCATCTCGATGCGGCGGCTTAATTGTATGAATTGGGGCGTCTGTGCACTCGGGGTCTGGGGAGATCCGGAGGCGCGCCGTGCAGCGCATAGAGGACGGGGAGGATGTCGATGACCAACGCACAACCGTCGATGACGGGGTCTGCCGGGGAGCTGAGCGGTTCGACTTATCTGCCGGAGCGCTACTGCGGCCGATGCATGTCGCTGGTCTACGGCCGCGACGTCCGCTGTGTGCACTGCCAGCGGCGCCGACCGGTCGGGGGCTGGTCGAAGCTAAAAAATAGCGGAGACCCATGGCTCGGCCGGATCATGCACGACCGGTATCTGATCACCCGCCGGCTCGGCAAAGGGGCCACGGCGATGGTCTATGAGGCCGAGTCGTTGAAGATCGCGCGCCAATTCGCCATCAAGATCGTCGACCTCAACGCCTGTGGGGCCAGCAAAGATCCCGACCTGGTGCGCGCCCGGCTGCGCCGCGAGGTCGAGGCGATCAGCAGGCTTCGAAGCCCGCATTCAGTGCCGCTATTCGAGGTCTTCCAGCTCTCCGAGTCCTGCGTGGCGGTAGTGATGAACTTCATCGACGGACGCACCCTCGAGTCGGTGCTCAGCGAGGAGGGACGGTTGGATTGGCGGCGAGCCTGCGGGCTTCTGCGCCAGATGGCCATCGGCGTGCACGACGCCCATCAATGCGGGCTGATTCACCGGGATCTCAAACCGGCCAATATGATGATCGAGCCGACCTCTTCGGGCGATGAATTCGTCCACGTGCTCGACTTCGGGATCGTCTGGATCGACGACGGCGTCGAGATGACCCGTGGGTTTGTGGGAACCCCGCTATACGCCAGCCCCGAGCAGGCGCTGGGCGACGACGTCGACTGCCGAAGCGATATCTACTCGCTGGGGGCGATCTTCTTCGAGATGCTCACCGGCCGGCCGCCGTTTCGCAGCGACAACGTCATCGAGGTGCTGCGCATGCACGTGCGAAACAGCCCGCCGACACTGGCCGAGGCCTCCGAGGCAGGCGATTTTCCGAGGCGGGTTCAATATCTGGTCGAGCAGATGCTCTCCAAGAGCCGCGAGGCGCGTCCGGCCGATCTCGAGGAGGTCATCGACGCCGTCGACGCGATCCTGGAGGGCCGGGAGAGAGCCGGCCTCGCCGCAGCTCGCTCGAGCCGCGGGCGGCGTGCATCTGAGCCGGAGCCGGCTCGGCCGGCGACCGATCCGGTCCTCGACCAGCCGCCCGCCGAGCCCGCTGCTTCGGCCGACCTGCAGGGCACTGCGCCCGGGCTGGGCCTCATCGAGAGTGTCAGCGAGGCTTATGCGAGCCGGGAGCGCGAGGCGCTGCGGGTTTGCGCCCAAACCATTGACAATGTCGGCCATGATCCCATGTTTGCCCAGCCCACTGATGATGAGCCCGGAGGACTGGACGAGCCAGATAGTTTCTTCGAATCGCGCGAGCGCGACGCCACCGGCCCGAAGGCGGCCATTTTCCACCGGAGGCCCAGCGGCGAGCATCGTTCGCTGCGTTCTCGATGAGCCCGATCCTCGTTCGGGTGAAAGCGATGCAGCTTGATACAGTCGAGGGCGGTCGCTATGATGCTTGCGCTACTTGTCGTGTTTTATAAAAAAGTAGTTAAATCGAACGGGCTAGGTTCCTAAGGCAAATAGAGAGATGGGGGATCACCTTTCATATGACAGTCGCAGGCACGAGTTTCGCCAGCGACTGCCCACTCATCACTGCCAGCGCTGTACTTCGGTACTCTATCCCGAGGATACGAAATGTCTGGAGTGTGAGGCACCGCGTCCTTCGAGCGGTTGGGCCGAGTTGGGCCGAACCACCGATCCGTGGCTAGGCCGCACTCTGATCGATCGCTATCTGCTGACCCGCAGGCTCGGCCAGGGCGCCTCGGGCGATGTCTATCGCGCCGAATCGCTGTCCATCTCCCGACAATTCGCCGCCAAGATCATCTCCTTGGAGAGCCACGACGCCACGATCAACGCCGAGCATATCGAGGCGCGCCTCCAACGTGAGATCGGCGCGCTGGGCGCGCTGCGAAACCCGCATATCGTCTCCTTTTACGACGTCGTGACCATCGACGATCGCACCGTCGCGCTTCTGATGGACCTCATCGACGGCCGTACCCTGGAGGCGACGGTCACTACCAACGGGCCCCTCGAGCCCAGGCGGGCCTGCAAGTTGCTGCGCCAGATCGCCAATGGGGTCCACGAGGCCCACGAAGCCGAGATGATTCATCGGGATCTCAAGCCCGAGAACATCATGGTCGAGCAGCTACCCGCCGGCGACGACTTCGTCCACATCCTGGATTTCGGCATCGTGTGGCGCGAGGGCGATGTGCGCGTCACCCAGGGTTTTCTGGGCACGCCCCTTTATGCCAGCCCCGAGCAGGCCGTCGGCGGCCAACTCGACCGGCGCGCCGATATCTACGCGCTGGGCGGTGTCTTCTTCTTTATGCTCACCGGCCGGCCTCCGTTTCTGGACGATAACGTCTACCGGGTGCTCAAAGCGCACGTGAGCACGCAGCCGCCGCGGCTGGCCGAGATCGTCCCGGGGCGTACTTTCCCCGACGAACTCGAGGGTCTTGTCGCGCGCATGCTCGCCAAAAACCCCAAGGACCGGCCGCAGACGCTGGCGGGGGTGATCACCGCGCTCGACGACATCACCGATCATTTCGGTGAGCGTCGCGAGGGCGAGGCTTCCGATCATACGCTCTCCGAGTCGATCGACATGCAGCCCGAGCCGGCCCACGGAACCTCACACGACTCCGAGCTCAACCGCACCGTCCAGAGTGAGGCCTCGGTGGCTGAGGCCGACGCCGAGGCTGCGCGCGCCAAAAAAGACAATGCCGTAAAAGACAAAAAGAGAAGGGCCAGCCTGGAGACGAGTGGGTTTTTCCGCTCCGACGAATGGGATACCACCGGGCCCAAGGCCGCGATCCTGCGCCGACGCACTCCCAGCCAGTCGGTCGAGCCGATCGGACGCGCCGACAATGCAGACCAGCTAGCAGAAGGCGAGCCTGGCTTCGCCACCTCCGAGAAGCGACTGCGCGGCTCGGGCCTGTACGCCGTGCCCGCGCTCGTGGCCGACCTCGACGGTAGCCACAGATGCGCCAGCGGCCCCGGCGGTCGACTGGCCGTGGTCGATGCCAGCCGCCGCGTCCACGTCGGTCTGCCCGGTCAAGCTGAGCCCATCGCCATCGACTTGCAGAGCGCACCGCCGCTGACCTGCATGGCGCTCACCGAAACCAAGCTGTTCACCGGTCATAGTGACGGTACACTTTGGCAATGGTCGCTCGTCGAGCGAGTCGGCGAGATCATCCACCAGAACGCGTCGGCCTCGCCGCTCACCGGCCTGGACTGCGACGGCAAATCCCGCTGGTTGATCGCGGGCACCGAGGCCGGCGGGGTCTATCTGGCCGAGGCTGACGCTGACGGCTCGTTCCAGCCGCTTCGCATCCACTCCGGCAAAGCCGTGCGCGCGGTGGCTTTGACCGACCAGCAAAACGTCTTTGCCGTGGCGCGCGCTGATGGGACCATCGGCATCTTCGACGTCTCTTCCCCCACCACCCTCGTCCATCGTCTCACCGCCGAATCGCGTGTCGAATCGATGGCTTTCTCCAATGACGGCTATCTGTTGGCGGTTGTCTTTGCGCAGAAGAAGCTTGCGCTCTATCATGTGCTCAATGGTGGGCTGCTCATGCGCAACGATGCCATGATCGAGCAGCCGCTTTCAGTGAGCTTTGGCGAAAATGACCAGTTGGTTGGCTATTGCGAGATCGACGGGCGTATTTTCGGCTGGGACTTGCATCATAACCTGGTGGCTCACAACCATAGTTAAGCTATGTCAGGTGACTTCAATGCGGCACGACACAGGCGCCTTTGTTGCGCCTGTTACAACGGTGTGATAAATCTTTCACAGTAAGTTGCAACGTGCTTCCAGTCTTTCCTGATGCTCGCAAGAGATTTAGCATCCAGGTGTCACATTGGCTCTGAAAATACGATACTTCGGTAAAACGGATGTGGGGCGCAAGCGCTCTCACAACGAAGATAATATCCACGCTGTGGAAGAGGAGAACCTCTACATGGTCGCCGATGGTATGGGCGGCCATGCCAGCGGTGAGGTCGCTTCGGAGATGGCTGTCAAGACCGTGGCGAAATTCTTCAAAGAGACGTCGGCCGACGACGAGATTACCTGGCCCTATAAGATGGAAAAGGGCAAGGAATACGAGAACAACCGGCTGACGGCCAGCATGAAGCTGGCGAATCTGCGCATCTTCGAAACGGCGGCGCAAAACCCCGGACAGCGCGGGATGGGTACCACCCTCGTGGTGTTGCTGCTCACCCCGGACACCGCCTACTTCGGCAATGTCGGGGACAGCCGCATCTATCGATTGAGAGGCGACAAGCTCGACCAGGTCACCGAAGACCACTCGCTGCTCAACGATTACATCAAGATGAAAGATCTCACCGAAGAAGAGATCGAGAACTTCCCCCATAAAAACGTCATCGTGCGCGCCCTCGGCATGAAGGAGACCGTCCAGGTCGACGTCGATGCCGAGCCTTGGGAGCCCGGCGACACCTTCATGCTGTGCTCGGATGGCCTCAACGGCATGATCAAGGACGAGGTCATCCGTGAGATCATGATCGAGCACCGAGACAACCTCGAGATGTGCTGTGACAAGCTCATCGCAGCGGCCAACGCAAACGGCGGCAACGACAACGTAACCGTCTCGGTGGTGCAGGTCGCCGAGGGTTAACTCTAAGCCGGGCCGGTCTGACCGTGGGTGACGACCAGCACAAAGTGAGGGCTGGGAAGGACGGCGCCGACGAATCAACTGAATCGGTGGGTGCTGAGTCTTCGGTCGTCGACTTGACAGATGTCGGGCCCGCGCCGCGGGTCGTTTTACTGACCGGGCTGAGCGGCTCGGGCAAATCGACCGCCGTGCGAGCCCTCGAAGACCTCGGCTTTTTCTGCATTGACAACCTCCCAGTCCCCCTCCTCCCCAAAGTCATTGAATTAGCCGCCGGCGGCGGGTCGCTGCAGGCGCTGGCCTTTGTGATCGACACTCGCGGGCTGCAATTTTTGAGCGAAGCAGGCCGCATGATCGAGCGCCTCGAAGACGAGGGCGTTCCCACACGCCTCGTCTTTCTGGAGGCCGAAGACGACGTGCTCGTGCGTCGCTTCAGCGAGACCAGACGGCGCCACCCGTTGGGCGAGGACGGGGTGACCCTGCGCGAGGGAATCCGCCGCGAGCGCGACCAACTCTCGGAGTTGCGTCACCGCGCCGACGAGATCGTCGACACCTCGTCGCACACCGTCCACACCTTGAAGTCGCTCATCCAAGAGCGCTTCGGCGGCGACCGCGAGCCGACCCTGCAGTTGACCGTGCTCAGCTTCGGGTTCAAGCACGGCGTGCCCGTCGAATGTGACCTGGTCTTCGACGTGCGGTTTTTGCCCAACCCCTATTTTGTCGAAGACCTGCGCGACCACGACGGCCGCCAGGAGCGAGTGCGCGACTATGTCTTTGGCTTCTCGGAGACCACGCGGTTTTTGGCGTTATTCCAAGAGATGGCCGACTTCATGCTGCCGTTATACGAGCGCGAGGGAAAGAGCTACCTGACCATCGGCATTGGTTGCACCGGCGGCCATCACCGCTCGGTGGCGGTCGCCGAGACGATCGCCGACAAGCTGCATACCCGCGGCTGGCAGGCTTCGGTTCGCCACCGCGACGTAGAGCTATAACGATCGCTGAGCACAACTGGCGACGTCATCGCGAGCGACGGGCTTCGGATAGGCAGATGCAACGAGACTTTGGTGACATCGATCTGAATATTCTTCGCGGCTTTAGCGAGCGGCTCGACCCCGGGCTGCGCCGCGAGCACCGGCTGCCGGCCCTGGCGCGATTGGTCGGCGTGGACGCCGGCCGAGTCGAGACCATCCACGGCCCGGACGTCCTCGTGGGCCGGTACCATCCCCAATACGGGCCGGTCGATATTATCCCGCGAGACCTGCGCGATCACGAAAATTATCGCATGGGCGCCCCTCACCTGCACCTGACCCTCGAAGAAGACGGCTGGGTGCTGCGCACCGTCTCGCCCGGGGTGCGAACGCTCATCGACGATCGTGTCGTCGAATTGCCCAACCGGCCCCATCCGATCGAGGACGGTGATATCATCACCACCGGGTGGGTGCGCTATCGCTTCGAGACCTCCGGTGTGTCGGTGCAGGAGTGGAAACAGGCGCGCGCGGCCCTATTTAGCGAGGCAGGGTCGAGCGAGGCGGGCGCCCCGTCCCTATTTTTGTGTCGGCGCGGTGGGCCCTGCGGCCCGCATATCCGGCTCGACGCCGATGAGCCGCTGGTGGTCGGCCGCAGCTTCCCGGCCGACGAGGCCTTCGCCGCAAAGAAGGCCTGGCACGGCAAAAAGCAGCCCTCCTGGGATCTGGCCGGCCTCTATGAGGCAGAGCGTAAATTCGTCGCTTTTTTACACGCCCAACTCGAGCAGCGAGACGGCCAGTGGCACGTGCTGCCTACCGCCGCGCGCCGAAAGACCTTCGTCAATCGCGTCGAGATCATCGACCAAACGCCGGTGTCCAGCGGCGACGAGCTGGCGCTGGGTTCGGTGCTCTTTGTGGTCCACGACCCCCAAGACACGAGCAGCTCGCAGCACAGGCCGATCGAGCCGCCGGTGGTGATCGACTGGCAGGAGGGCTCGACGCCGATCCTCGATCCCCCGGATGAGTCGGTCGGCTCGGCACCAAACGGGGGCGACGATGAATGAGATCCGCCCAGAGCACCGGGTGCTGCTCGACGCGCCATCCGAGGCCGCCCGACCCTTCGAAGACGCGACTTGGCGCCGGCTCGACCCGAAGCTCGCGGTGCGCGCGCTGCAGAAGCTCGTCGACAAGATCGCCTCGATTCACGAGGCCGGCTTCGAGCTCGGCGGGGTGCGCCGCACCGACTTGAAGCTCGACGCCCAACGCGGCCGGCTTTTCCTGGCCGAGATCCCGCGCATCCAGGCGGCCGCCCGGCTCGACTCGGAGAGTATGTGGCGAGATGGGCGGCTCATCGGCGAGCTGGCCTACGAGAACTTCATGGACGAGGACTATCCCGGCGGCCACCAGATGGCGGCCCTGCTCCAAGAGCGCTCGGCGATGGCCGAGACCGGCCTCTTACAACCCGGGCTGACCCAGCTCGTCGCCGTATGCGTGTCCCCCTACGGCGAACTCGCCCTGCGCAATATGGCCGATCTGCGCCACGCGCTCGACCAGCTCGAGCTGGAGTTGAGCACCCCGCGCATCTTCGACGTCGGCGCGAGCTCGACGGTCGGGAACTATATCTTCCGGCGCAACAACCAGGACTCCTGCGGCCACCTGGTGATGAGCTCGATCGCCGGCTCGGCCAAGAAAACCGTCGGCTTCTTCTGCGTCGCCGACGGCATCGGCGGTATCGACGACGGAGAGCGCGCCAGCAAGCTGGCCGTGGAGACCGCGTGTCTGGCGTTCGGGCGGGCTTGGAGCCACTACGGAGCCGATCGCCTCGAGCAGAGCCCGGGCGCTTTTGCCCGCGCCATCGCCAAGGTGACCAGCCAGCGGCTGGCCCTCGAGGGCGAGTTCGACGCCTCGCACAACCGCGGCGGCACGACTTTCACGGGGTTGGTGATCGCCGGCGGGCGCGCCGGAGTCGGCCACGTGGGGGATTCCCGGGCGGTATTGGTGCGCGGCGACCGGCTCATCCAGCTCACCCGCGACCACACCCTGGCCAGCATCCTCGAGCGACTCGGCGAGCCGGTCGGCGACGCCGCTCAGGCCGAGACCAACAATCGGACCATCTCGCGGTTTTTGAGCACCGGCATCGAGCTGGAGGCCGAGCGCATCGACGGCTTGAGCGACTCGGCGGCCCAGCTGCTGGCCGTCGACGAGGCGCCCGACACCCGGGGCATCCGCGTCCAACCCGGCGATCTCTTCGTGCTCACCTCCGACGGCGTCCACGACGAGATCTCTGCCGAGCGCCTCCAACGCATGGTCGCCCTGCACCGCGGCGACCCCCAGGCGCTATCCAACGCGCTGGTCCAACACTCCCTGTCGCGCGTAGGCCGCGACAACGCCACCGCCCAGGTCGTGCTGGTGCGCTAGGCAATTTCGCGGTTTCCGGCGCCAGACCTTCAAGGTCTGGATTACGGGGCAGGATGCCCTGGCACCAAAGTATCCCCCCCTGTCGCAGCAGTGCCAATTCTGGTACTTTCTGAACATATCACCCGAAATTTGTGTTTCACCGATCTGGACTTCAAAAATGAGCATCCGACGACTTTGGCCGCTGTGGATTGTGTGTCTGGCTATCCTTATGGGCGCCTGCGGGACCGATGCGCCGACCAACGAGCCGCCGACGATCACCGTCGATGTGGGCACCGAGGCCGATTATGTGGTCGGAGAGGATTCGGTGCGAATCCAGGTGACCGCCCATGATCCCGACGGGGACCCGCTGTCTTTTTCGGTGGTCAACAGGCCCGAGCGCGCCGAACTGCAAACTTTTGCGTCGTCGGCTCTGTTTTTGTGGGACCCGATCTCCAGCGACGTCACCGGTGAGATTCCGCTCGAGCTGATCTTCGTGGTCGAGGACTCCGAGGGTGCGCAGGCCGAGAGCAAGGTCCTGGTGACCATCCGTCCCGGCAACGGCCTGCCGCGGTTTTCGACGCCGACCAGCAAGATCTACGATCCCAGCAGCGACAGACCGCTCGAATTCGACGTCGAGGTGCGCGACGACGACACCAGCCAGGTCCAGCTTTCGATGCCGCAGGATACCGCGCCGTCCGGGGCGAGCTTTGCGCAAGTTGGCGAGAAAATCGGTGAGTTTAGCTGGACTCCGAACGACGAGCAGCGCACCAAGCGCGTGCACGCGGTCACCTTCGTCGCCGACGACGGAGACAACGAGCCGGTCACCCATAAAGTCAGCATTATCTTCAAGCGCGACACCGGCGGAGGCGGCGGCGACCCCGACCCGACCCAGACCTGCGAGGACGAGCCGATCACCCACACCCCGATCGGCGCCCAGCGCACCCTCGACGATTACCGCGTCGATGCGGAGTTCAGCGCGAGCGCGGCCGCCAAATACGATAACGCGTATCTATTTTGGGCGACCGGTGACGTGATGAACGACCCGGACGTCGAGTATGAGTCCACAGAGATGAAGATCGATGGCACCGAGCTGCGAGCGGTCATTCCCAATTTGCTGCTCGATGACGGCCAGTCCGAGGTCGTCTACTACGCCATCTGTGCGTCAGACGAAGACGCCGCCGATGACGACGAGCTGGGCTTTATCTGCGCGCCCTCGGACTTCGATTATTCTTTTATGGCCTATTCGCCCGACGAGTCGAGCTGCTTCGACGATTCGAGCGCCGGGGACGGCTTCTCGAACGCGGCGGGCATCTCGGAGACGAGCTGGGAGGAGTTTCGCACCTGTGAGGGTGCCAACGACTTCCATCAGGTGCGCGTGGGCGCCGGCGAGACCGTCGAGCTGTACGCCCTGTACTCGCTGGGCCAGCCGCTCGACATCAAGCTGTACAACGAAGCCCACGAGGAGCAACCCGACGCGCTCGCGCTCTCGTCGTGCTACGGCATCGCGTACGCCGCCATCGAGGGCCCCGACTCCGGCGAGGAGACCTGGTATCTGGAGGTCAGCGGCGACGACACCCCTTATTTGCTCACCGCCTTTGGTAGCGGGGGCGGGGGCGGCCAATGCGGCGACGAGCACCTCGAGCCCAACGACACTGCCGACGACGCCGTGCTCGTCTACGAGGACTACGAGCAATTCGACGGCATGTCGATCTGCGACGAAGACGACGTCGACATCTACGGCTTCGAGCTGCTCGAGGGCGATCTGGTCAGTGCCGACCTGTACTTTACGCACGCCGACGGCGACCTCGACGCCTCGCTGTACGCGCCGTCGCAAGAGCCCTCGATGGACAACTTCGGTGTCGAGGACGCCTGGTCGACCGACGACGACGAGTCGCTGACCCATATCGCCGAAGAGTCCGGGATCTATCACCTGCTGGTGGTCACCTCCGACACCCCGAATACCTACGATCTGGTGATTGAAACACTATGCGGAGACGACGACGAATTCGGCTCGAATAACCACGACCAGGCCAGCGCGGCGCCGATCTCGGCCACCGATTACACCGGCCTGAAGCTATGCGCCAACAGCCCCGATTGGTACGAGCTCGCCGGCTCCGCCGGCGGGCTGGTGCTCGGTGAGTTGGAGGTGGTGCAGGGAGCGCAGATCGGTGATGTGCAATTGGAGATCTACGACGACGGCGGCAACCTTCTGGAGAGCGGGACCGAGAGCAACGGCGTGCTCGAATTCGCCTTCGAGCCGAGCTCGGATGGGCAGTATTTCTATAAGGTCAGCTCCTCGAAGGATATGCTCTACGATCTGACGCTCTTGGAGTGAGCGCCTGCGCGTTCATCGCAGCCAATTTGTTCAGGCAAGACAGCCGCATAGCGGCGTGGTGGCGCCCTTGACCGGCGCGCCGCACTCGGTGCACAGCGTGGTGTCGGTCTCTTCGAGCCGCGTATCGACGGCCACGCGTCTGTCGAAGACGAATAGCTCGCCTTCCCAGTCCTCGTCGGCGTCTTCGATGCGCTCGAAGTAGTTGAGCACCCCGCCGTCGAGCTGGTACAGCTCGTCGATCCCACGCTCGAGCATCCAGCTGGTCGCCTTCTCGCACCGGATGCCTCCGGTGCAAAACATCACCACTTTTTGGTCGCGAAGCTCCCCTTCGTGCTGCTCGACAAACTCCGGGAACTCGTGAAAGGCGTCCGTGTCGGGGTTGATCGCCCCGGCAAACGTACCCAGCCGATATTCGTAGTCATTGCGCGTATCCACCACCACCATCGGCTCGCCGCTTCGCAGCCAATCGCGGAAGGTCTCCGGGGCGAGGTGCTCGGCGGTCAGCGCACAGGCGTCGACCGAGCCCGCGCGCATGGTCACGATCTCGGGCTTGATCTTGACGTCCAGCCGCCCAAACGGCACCTCGCTGGACGCCGAGCGCTTCATCGGCACATCGGCCAGCTCGTCGATCCCGGCGGCGGCCTGCACAAAACCCTCGGCCGCCTCGGCCCCACCGGCCAGCATGGCGTTGACGCCCTCCTCGGCCACGATGATCGTCCCCTTGAGGCCCAGCTCGGCGCACAGCGCCTCGAGCCGGTCTCGCAACTCCTCGGGGTTTTCCACGGGCGTAAATGTGTAGAAGGCGAGGTTGGTGGCAGTTGGTTTTTGGTTTTTGGTTCTTGGTTCTTGGTGTTGCATGGGTTGAACACTCCAGAATATTTGCAAGTCCTCAATATATTTACACAAGAAGCGCTGAGGGTGTCGAGAGCATGGGTCCGATCAACGGTATGAGGCCACAAATTTGTTCGTTGTTAGCGCCCCGGCGAGGCTTGTCCCGCCGGACGCAAAGCCTAGAAGCTAGCCACGCGAGCCTCCCCCCTCCCCTTTTCGGCGCGCGCAGCGCGCTGATGTTGACTTGAAGTCCATATCGAACGTCTTGAGCCGTACTTACGACACCACGTCCGCCACAGAGTTGTAGAAGTACACGAGGTCATCACCGTCTTTGCTGAGCAACCGGTTGTGAACACGGTGGAACGGAAAGACTTCGACTCTAGCCGCTCTCCAAAAGAGTGACGTGTGCATCAGATTGGTCTCCGACCTGAACACCCATTCGCCGCGCATAGCCTCGTGAATTGCGCCGGCGAACACCGCGCCGAAGTCGCGGGTAAACAGCTCCAAATCGGCCGTCTCTGGCGACCACCCCTGATTCCACATCTTCTTGATTGTACGTTCCAGAAAATCTGCTTGTTCGCATGGCTCGGCGGCGAGTGGTGCGAAAGCCTCACCAACACGTCGGCGTGCTTCGCTCAGTATCTCACTGAAGGATTGTTGAACCGCAACGTCCTCGGCACAATCGGCAAGCAAAGCACCGTATGTCTGAACTGGCGCGTTAATGTCGGTGAATAGTGGCGGGAGTGGTTCAAGGTCTTCTGCCATCTCGTTACGCCCCGTATTGACGAATAGAATCGCCATCTACGTTAACGAATTGTGCTGAAGCGCGCTAGGACGGAGACAAAGCGTGGAAACCGCTGAAAATGCGGTGCGCTAGGCGCGCCGCGAACGAAAGAGAGGGGGGCTCCTTGACTAGCTGCTCAAGCTCTGCGTCCGGCGGGACAAGCCTCGCCGGGGCGCTCCCTGCGAAAACATCCGAACCAAAAGCGAAGCCCGGAGACATTGGCGAGTCCATGCGAGCGTTAGCTGGACTACGGTGTGGGGGGAATAACGCTCCACCGTCTCCGGGCTTCAATATAAAAACATAAGTCGAATGCGTGACATTCCTACGATATCGGTTCTCACAGCAGATCCTGCGCGCCGATCTCATCATTTGCGCCATGGCCTGCAGTGGTGCTAGATAAGGCTTGTTGACAAATCGAACCACGAGCACAGGTCCAAAAAATATGTCCGCAGACAGCGCAATCGATCTTCGAAGAGTTAAGATTCACGACACCCTCTCGGGTGAAAAGCACGAGCTCGAGCCCATCGAGCCGGGCAAAATCGGCATGTATGTCTGCGGGGTCACCGTCTACGACCTGACCCATATCGGCCATGCGCGCGTCTTCGTGGTCTTCGACGTCGTCCAGCGCTTCTTGCGCTACCTGGGCTACGACGTCAACTACGTGCGCAACCACACCGACGTCGACGACAAGATCATCGAGCGGGCCAACGAGGTCGGCGAGGACCCGCTGGCGCTGGCCCAGCGGTTCATCGACGAGCTCGACCGCGATATGGGAGCGCTGGGCGTCGACCACGCTGACAAAGAACCCAAGGTCTCCACCCATATCGAGCCGATCATCGAGATGGTCCAGACGCTGGTCGACAACGGCCATGCCTACGAGGCCGACGGTGATGTGTACTACCGGATCGAGAGCTTCGACGACTACGGCAAGCTGTCCCACCGAAAGCTCGAGGATATGGAGGCGGGCCGCTCGGGGCGCGTCGAGCAGAGCGAGAAAAAAGAGCATCCGTTTGATTTTGCGCTTTGGAAAAAGTCCAAGCCCGACGAGCCCAGCTGGGAGTCGCCCTGGGGCCAGGGCCGGCCGGGCTGGCATATCGAGTGCTCGGTGATGAGCACCCATTATCTGGGCGCGACCTTCGACATCCACGGCGGCGGCCGCGATCTGGTCTTCCCGCACCACGAAAACGAGATCGCCCAATCCGAAGGCGCCACCGGCAAGGAATTCGCCCGCAATTGGATGCACGTGGGCATGGTCAACGTCGCCGAGGAGACCGAAGAGGGCGAGAAGGTCGAGCGCAAGATGTCCAAATCGCTCGGTAATTTCTGGACGACCCGCGACGTGCTGCAGGGCTTTTACCCCGAGGCGATCCGCTACTTCTTCCACACCACCCACTACCGAAAGCCGATCACCTACTCGCTGGAGAACCTCCACGCGGCCACCGGGCGCACCGAATACCTCTATTCGACGCTCGCGCGCAGCGAAGAGGTGCTCGCGCTGGCCGGCTACTCGCCCGGCGACCAGGTCGACGAGGCCGACCTGATGGACGGAAAAGAGGAGCTCGTCGGCGGCTTCCTCGCCCGCTTCGAGGACGCGCTCTGCGACGACTTCAACACCCCGCGCGCGCTTGCCGAGATCGGCGAGCTCGCCAAAGCGGCCAACGAGTTGACTGAGTCCAAGAAGAAGCCCTCCGAGGAGCTCGCCTACACGCTCTTCCTGATGCAAAACCACCTTCGTAAGGCCGGCGAGGTGCTCGGCATGCTGCAGCGGCCCCCGGCCGACGCACTGCGCGAGATTCGCGACCTGAAAGCACGCGCGCTGGACATCGACGCCGACCAGATCGACCGCAAGGTCGCCGAGCGTGAACAAGCCCGCGCCGACAAGGATTGGGAGCGCGCCGATGCCCTCCGCGACGAACTCGCCGAACTCGACATCGAGATCATGGACAGCGCCGAGGGCACGACCTGGCGAATTAAATAACAGCAGAAAGTGAGAAAGTGAGAGAGTAAGACAGTCAGATACTGCAACTGCTCACGGATGACCTCGATCGCTCAGCGCGCCGTTCTTACTTTCTCACTCTCTTACTATCTAACTCTCTGTCGTATTCGTGCTTAGTTTCTAAAATGGAGCGAGGCAGCGAGTTCGGTGGACGCCTGGCGAGATGTATCGGGGCTAAGTGTTCGCAAAATATGGGGAAAGCTCGTTGCTTCTAGGTGCTTCGGCGTCGGTGTTTTTGACGTCTGGAAACGGGGACTTCGCGGGAGTACGCTCTCGCGCTCACCAGACTTTGCCCGCACCGAGGACCTTCTGGCGGGCAGCTGCACACGGCTGGCATGATGATACCGCACAACCCGACCGAGCACGTCGACAACATGCCTGCGGTGGGTGATCTGATTGGAGGGCGCTACCGCCTCGAATCGGTCATCGGCCGCGGGGCCCTGGGCACGGTGATGCGCGCCCAGCACATCACGATGGGCCGGGACGTGGCGGTGAAATTGCTGCGCCCGGATATCTCGGGGCACACCACCATCCGCCACCGGCTCATCCAGCGCGTCCACCAGGCCCAGCAACTCAGCCACCCCAACAATTGTCGGCTCTTCGACTTCGGCCAGTCGGCCGGCTCGTTGTACATCGTCATGGAGCTGCTTCAGGGGGCCACCCTGGAGACGATCATCGACCGCGGCGCGCCCTATCCGGTGGGCTGGGTGGTCGACATCGGGCTGCAGATCCTCGACGGGCTCGGCGAGGCGCACGACGAGAATTTCGTCCACCGCAACCTCAAACCCTCCAATATCTTCTTATTGCCCAGGCGCCGCGGCGGCCAGCAAGTCAAGATCCTCGACTATGGGTTGGCCAGCAGCCTGGATTCCTTGCCCGGCGACGACGACGAGCGCGAGGCGGAGATCTGCGGCACAGCCGCCTACCTATCGCCCGAGACATTGGTCAAGCAGCAGTCCGGCAAGGCCAGCGACGTCTATGCGGTCGGCCTCATCCTCATCGAGATGCTCACCGGCCGACAGGTCTTCACCGGCGACTCGCTCGCCCAGATTCTCTACAAGCAGATACACACCGCCGTGAGGCTGCCGTCCAAATTGGCCTGGACCTCCCTGGGCAAGGTGTTGTTGAAGTCGGTTAGCAAGCACCCCGACAATCGTTTCCACGACGCCGACGCCTTCTACGAGGCCATCGAAAACGCCTCGGAGTCGACGGCGTCGTATTTCAGGCTCGATTCGCAGGATATCGAGCCCGAAGACGAGCCGATGCCGCCCGAGCTCTTGGCGCGGATGATGCGCAATCAGCGCAGCCGGCGCGACACCGATCGCGACGACGATGAGGATTCTGATGAATCCGAGCCCCAGGCCGTCAGACGGCTGATCGAGTCCAGTCCTCCGAGCGACCATCTGCCGGACGATTATCCCCCGGCCGATCCGCCCGCTAAGGTGCCCGGCCACGACGAGTCCGAATGGAGCTTCCCGCTGACCCCGCCGCCGCTGCCGGTGCCAGGCTCGACTAACGGCTCGGGCAATAGGCGTCAGCTAGGGCGCGGCCTCGTCGAACATTATTCGAGCATCGACGATTCGGGCACCGGTCCTTCGAGCGTGGAGGGCTCCTCGGCCAGCCCGGCGTTTCCGCGCCCCAGCAGCCGGCGATCTGCAAGCGAGCGACAAGACGACGGCGGCGATATCTCCTTTGCCACGCGCGCCGCTTCCGGCCCCGCAGGGCGACGCCACGAGCGCGACGCCTCCGAGACCGGCACTGGCAGCTGGCGGCTGTTGTCCTTCCTCCCCCAAATGAGCTTCACCGAGGAGCGCGTTCCTCCGCGGCTCGTCTTCTTGCTGGCGGCTCTCTTCGTATCCGCCGCGGCGATGAGCGTCTTCATGATGCTCAGCGGTTAACTAGCTCCTCTCCCCAGAGCATCTCCACGCAGGCACTTCCACAAGAAAGTCTTATACTTGTCATTTGCACTCCTGCTGCGCGCCCACTATCAATAGGGTACTGATGTCTCGAGGCGAGCGAGCGGTACTGCGTTCGCCACTATGTGGTAGTGATGACTTTCCTGCTCATATATGGACCGTCGCATGGCTCGTTTTCGTACGCTGCTCACCGCGCTTATCGCCCTTACCGCCGTCCTTCTCGGGCCCGCCTGCTCGTCCGATGACGGCGACCAGATATCCTGCGACGCCGACGAACTCTACGATCATGTCGCCAAGACATGCGTGGCGCGTCCGGCCACCGAGCCCGAGGACGCGGGCGCCGACGGGCAGTCGGATGGTGATGACGGCGACGCGCAAATGCCCGACGGGGGCGACGCTGATGGCGGCTCCGATGGCGGCTTCGATGGGAACGATGGCTCGCTTGACGACGCCGCCGACGCCGAAGACGCCGAAGACGCCGCCGACGCCGAAGCGGACGTCGATCTCGAAGAATGTGACAAGGATGACGACGGGGCGCTGGCCGAGTCGTGCGGCGGTTACGACTGCGACGATAACGACCCGTTGCGCTCGCCGTACCATAGCGAGATCTGCGACGAGATAGACAATAACTGCTCGGGCGAGGTCAACGACAACATCAATTGCTCCTTTTACGCGCACTCTTACGACACGCTCTACGAAGTCGACCCGTTCGCCAAGACGGCCACCGAAGTCCAGACCGGCCTCCCCAGCCTGCAGGACATCGACACCCACCCCGACGGCACGCTCTTTGGTATCAGCCGCGACGGACTGTACCGCTTCGACGGGTGGGCCGACGACTGGGTCCACCAGGGCGACTTCGGGATTTCAATCAACGATCCCAACGGCTTGGCCATCGACTCCGACGGCACCGCCTTCATCACCGCCGGCGACACGATCTATAGCGCCGATCTTCACAGCGGCGCCGCACAGACCGTCGGCCCGACCGGCAGTTTCTATTCGAGTGGTGATTGTGTGGTGAATAAGCGAGACACCCTCTTCATGACCTCCAAGGAGGACGGCCAGCCCGACGAGCTCGTCCGGATCTCCCGGCAAACCGGCGCGGGTCAGGCAGTGGGAGCGACCGGCTTTAGCAATATCTTCGCGCTGACCGCCGCCTGGGGTAAGCTCTACGGGCTGACCTCCGACGGAGAGCTCATCTTCATCAACCAGCAGACCGGCGAGGCTAGTTTGATCCACGAATTCTCGGGGATGACCTTCTGGGGCGCCGCGAGCACGCCCAACCGCTAAATCGATACGGTCTCTTGGGAGAACTGGGCCTGGGTGGGCAGCGTCACACAAAAGGTCGTCCCTTCGCCGGTCTTGGTGTCCAGCGAGATCTGGCCCCCGATGGCCTGGATAATCTCGTGGCAGATAGCCAGGCCGATCCCCGTGCCCTGGTCGACGGGCTTGGTGGTAAAGAAGGGATCGAAGACGCGCTTTCGGATGGGCTCGGGGATGCCCGAGCCGGTGTCGCGGATCTCGACGATGACGTGTTTGTCGGCGTCCACGCTGGTCGTGATCTCGACCAAATTCTCATCACAACGATCCTCGGGGAGCGCCTGCGCAGCATTGAGAAGCAGGTTGACGAAGACCTGATTGAGGCGAGCCTCATTGGCCAAAACACGCGGCGTGTCGGCGTAGTTTTTGACCAGCTGGCCGCCCTTGTGCTCGATGGTTTTTTCGACCATCTGGGCGGCCAGATCGAGCATGCGGTGCACGTTGACCGGCTCGACGCTGTCATCGAGGCCCCCGTGCGAGAAATTGGTCAGATCACGCACGGTGCGCTCGACGCGCTCGGCGCCACGCTTGGCCCGCCGTATCGCCTCACGGACCTCGTCGAGATCGGTTTGTTCGGGTTGGTCGAGCTCCCATAGCGTCACTTCGAGATTGCTGATGATAAACGACAAGGGGTTGTTGATCTCGTGTGCCACGCCGGCGGCCATCGTGCCCAGGCTGGCCAGGCGGTCGGCACGGTATAGCTGCTCCTGCATCTGTTTTTGGCGGGTGATATCGCGAATCGTCAGCAAGAGGTGTTGGCTGTTGTCGACCCGATAGGCCGAGGCGCGCACCTCCACATGATAGGTCTGCTCGTCGTCGTCGCGCTCGAGTTCGAGCTCACCATGGTAGGTATCGCCCGCTGAAATGACCTCGACGATCACGTCGAAATCGGTGCGCAGCGGCAAGATGTCGGCAACGTTACACGTCGATAGGGTGCTGCGATCGAGTCGGAATAGCTCTTCGGCGGCCCGATTAGCACCGTTGATGCTGCCATCGGTGGCCACGACCAGCAGAGCGTCGGTGGAGGCTTCAAACACCCCTCGGTACTGTTCGTCACGCTCGTGCAGCGCTTCTTCGATGCGCTTTCGCGTGAAAAATCCCGGCATGCGAAAGTCGCTGACATGCTCGGCGATCTTCGGCTTCTGGGTCAGATAGCTCTGGATGCGCTCGTCGATGTGGTCGGGATGAGCCATCACGAATCGGCAGCTGTCGTCGCCGCGGGCGCGACACATGATCTCGGAGGAGACCAGGTGGACGTCGACGCTCTCGGAGACCCAGCCGGACGAATACCCTGCGCTCATCGTGCACACCGGCAGCTCGGCATCATCCTTGGCCTCGAGCCAAGCGTCAGCCTCGAAGGAGTGCTCATGGTCATAGACTAGAAAGCTTTGGGCGTCGCCGACCTCGAGCTGTTCTTCGAGCAGGTGGACCGAGGCCCAGCCGATGCGTGCGAAGTAGGGCGGTCCGGTCGATAGCTTCTCGAAGGGGTCGTCGAACTCGAAGCGCTCGTGGAAGGAGCGCGCGTCGGCGCGACCCAATGAATGCGCCACATCGAAGAGGAGCCCGTGAGCGATGGCGAAGGCCTGCTCGTCGCCCTCGTCCCGGTATAGCCGGCGCACCACGTCGAAGAACTCGACCGATAGGGACGCCGCTCGCACCAGCAGGTAGCGCTCACCTCCGACCTCGAGACGGCCTGCCTCCGGGTCGAATTGCGGATCAGCGAAGTAGCGGCTGACCACTTCTCGAGCTTTTTCGAGCGCTGGCTGAAGCCGCTTCGGTATTGTCGGTGACGAACTCATGGTGCTCCGGCCCAAGAAAAGCGAGCGAATACGACAGTATCCCCGCAATTCATCGATACTCTTTGAGGGCAGACGATAACATACTTGGGGGTGCCGCTCATCTTAATCAACGCCTATACTTTCTTATTCCTTCCGAAAGCCCCCTACGGACGTGGGTGGCCGATGGAATGGCCGCCGCCCGCCGAGGGTTTGCCTACCGCGAGATTTACGCTACGCTCTACCCCGAACTAAACGCCTGTTCAGTCTGGCTGGCTTTCAGCGCCTCAGCGCCTCAGCGCCTCAGCGCCTCAGCGACTCAGCGCCTCAGCGCCTCAGCGACTCAGCG
>CAYLTX010000002.1:52012-74975 GCA_964386725.1 uncultured Bradymonadales bacterium
CTCAGCGCCTCAGCGCCTCAGCGACTCAGCGCCTCAGCGCCTCAGCGACTCAGCGCCTCAGCTCAGCGCCACCTGGACCCCTGGACCCCCGGACCCCTGAACCCCTGATCCCCCATGCCAGATGAGTTTCAGTTAGTATCCGAATACGAGCCCAAAGGCGACCAGCCGAACGCGATCGCCGAGTTGACCGAGGGCTTGATCGAGGGCCAAAAGCATCAGACGCTGCTGGGCGCGACCGGCACCGGTAAAACGTTCACGGTGGCCAACGTCATCGAGAAGGTCCAACGGCCCACGCTGGTCATGGCGCCCAACAAGACCCTCGCCGCCCAGCTCTACAACGAGTTCAAGGAGCTCTTTCCGTATAACGCCGTCGAGTATTTCGTCTCCTACTATGACTATTATCAGCCGGAGGCTTATATCGCCTCGACGGACACCTTCATCGAGAAGGACTCGTCCATCAACGACGCCATCGATCGTATGCGCCACTCGGCCACCAGGAGCCTCTTCGATCGCAATGACGTGATCATCGTGGCCTCGGTCTCGTGCATCTACGGTCTAGGCTCGAGCGAGGCCTATTATGGGATGCTCCTCTTCCTCGAAGAGGGCCAGGAGGCGCGCAGAAAAGACGTGCTCGCCAAGCTCATCGAGATCCAATACGAGCGCAACGACTACGACTTTTTCCGCGGCAAGTTTCGGGTGCGCGGCGACGTCGTCGAGATCTTTCCTCCCTACGAGGAAGAAGAGGCGATCCGCATCGAGTTTTTCGGCGACGAGATCGAGGCGATCTACAGGATCGACCCTTTTCGCGGCAAGCGCCTCGAGCGCCTCGACAAGATCGCCGTCTATCCCAATAGCCACTACGTGATCCCACCCGATCGCAAAAAGACGGCCATCGACTCGATCAAAGACGAACTCAAAGACCACCTCGAGACGCTCATCGGCCAGGGAAAGCTCCTGGAGGCGCAGCGCATCGAACAGCGCACCCAATTCGACATCGAGATGCTCATCACGATGGGCTTTTGCAACGGCATTGAAAACTACTCCAGGCATATGTCCGGCAGGCGCGCCGGCCAGCCGCCGCCGACACTGATCGACTACTTCCCGGAGAACTTCCTGCTCGTCGCCGACGAGTCGCACGTGACCATCCCGCAGATCGGTGGCATGTACCGGGGCGACCGCTCTCGAAAGGTAAACCTCATCGAGCACGGCTTCCGACTGCCCAGCGCACTGGACAACCGTCCGCTCAAATTCGAGGAGTGGGAGGACAAGATCAACCAGGCGATCTACGTCTCGGCGACCCCGGGCGACTACGAGATCGAAAAGGTCCAAGGCGTGGTCACCGAGCAGATCATTCGACCCACAGGCCTGGTCGACCCGGTCGTCGAGGTGCGCCCGGCGCTCGAGCAGGTCGACGACGTCTACGGCGAGATTCGCGAGCGCGTCGACGCCAACGAGCGCGTACTGGTGACCACGCTCACTAAGCGCATGTCCGAGGACCTGACCGAATACCTGCGCGAGCTGGGCATCAAGGTGCGCTACCTGCACAGCGACATCGACACCATCGAGCGTATGAATATCATCCGCGACCTGCGCAAAGGCGAATTTGACGTGCTCGTGGGCATCAACCTGCTGCGCGAGGGTCTGGATATCCCCGAGGTCAGCCTGGTGGCGATCTTGGACGCTGACAAAGAGGGCTTTTTGCGCAGCACCCGCAGCCTCATCCAGACCAGCGGACGCGCGGCTCGCAATGTGAACGGAAAAGTGATCATGTACGCCGACAAGATGACCAACAGTATGGAAGAGGCCATCGACGAGACCGAGCGCCGCCGCGCCAAGCAGCTCGCCTACAACGAAGAGCACGGCATCACCCCGCAGACGATCCGCAAAAAGATCAGCGACCTCGAGCAGCACGTCCCCGGCGAGCAAGGCGGCGTGGCCGCCGGCACCGACACCGCCGACGAGGCCACCGAATACGACAACGTCGAGGATATCAACTCCAAGGAGCGCCTCGAGTCGCTCATCGAGGAGACGCGCGAGAAGATGAAGGCCGCCGCCGCCGATCTGCGCTTCGAGGACGCCGCCGATCTGCGCGACAAGGTCCGCAAATACGAGAGCCGGCTTCTGGGCGTCGACGTGGCCTGATTCATCCTACGGTGCCAGGCCATCTGGGCCTGAAGTTCGAGCCGGTCGTTCCGGTGCCAGGCCATCTTGGCCTGAAGTTCGAGCTGGTCGTTCCGGTGCCAGGCCATCTTGGCCTGGGCGTACCGCGGCGCTCCACCGGTCGTTTGTCGACCCGCAGCAATAAATAGAAAATCCCGGTTTTGTAAGCCACCCGGCCAGCTCCCTCCTGTACGAGCGAGCGGCTGACCCGACACCCCATCTCGGGGGCGCCGCTGCGGCAAATTGTCATCGGTGTGCGCTTGTATTTTGCGCTAAATCTCCACCGCAGCGCAGCCCTCACCACACACACCGGGCATGTTGGGGCGCCCGGCGAAGACCTCGGGCACGGATATAAATACGTCTTCGCCTGACCACCCACTTTTGCGGACCGGGAACCGGTTCCGCCGCAGACCTCGCCCACCGGCTCGGCCACCAAGGTAGTGAATCGGTACATTCGCATCACGCCGACTCACCCGCCCTGAGAGGGACATTGAGCGAGTGCCTAGGATCGCTCGCCCCTCTCATAATAGTTATCGACAAAAACGGGCGGATCGTTGCGTACTTTTTTACGGATCGGCCCGTGAAGGCCATCAAGGCGGGTTTTGTTAAGGGCCTCCCTGCACGCTCACTATCTAAGTAGAAACACGCAGATTATTTGGCTGACGGGCGGTTTTCGCAGCGCCGGCTACAATTGCTGATCGGCAGCGAGAGAGTAAGAAAGTGAGAAAGTAAGGAAGTTGGATACGGCGGCCTGCTTGAGGCGATCCGGGTTGGTTGGAGCGTTGTTCTCTCTCTTTCTCACTTTCTCACTCTCTTAATCGTGAGTGCTTATCGAAGGCTGATGCGACCGAGAGCCGAAAGACCTCCATGAATGCACTTAACCTAACGTCCCTCGTAGCTCCCGACCGCCGCGGGGTCGTCGTAGCAGTGGCCGTCGTAGTCGGGAAGATCGGAGCCGGGAAAGTCCGCGTCGTCGAGCGGCCGGGCCGCGCCCACAGCCGGGCTGCTCGGGCCGATGCGGTAGTCGCCGCCGGCGCGGTCGGCGAAGCCGGGATCTTGCTGGACGACGCTGTCCTCGGCCGGCGGGATGCCGCCGCTGAAGGTGGGCCCGTCGAAGCTCGGATCATCCAGGGCGTACCAGAGATTGTTGGCGAAGGTGAACGTCTCGGGCGCGGTGTCCGGGCCGACGTTAACGAAGACGCCGCTTCGCAGGTCGGCGACGTTGAACGCGACGATATTGTTGACGAACCGGCCGTCTCTCGACGGGACAAAGCGATCGCCGACCGTCTCTTGGAGGATGCGCGCCACCCAGGTCTTGGGCTCGACGACGGTGTTGTGGGCGAATAGGCAGGCGTCGCAGCCCACAAAG
Source organism: uncultured Bradymonadales bacterium (assembly GCA_964386725.1). Taxonomy (GTDB): domain Bacteria; phylum Myxococcota_A; class Bradymonadia; order Bradymonadales; family Bradymonadaceae; genus CAYLTX01. The sequence continues at coordinate 55,542 of CAYLTX010000002.1, forward strand.
GCGATCGGAGCTCCGGACTCCACCCCGACGCGCTCGAAGAGGTTGGCGACGACCTGGATGCGCGCTCCCTCGTGCGGGGCGTCTTGTGGGCGGAAGTACTCCAGGCCGGTGCTGCCCCCGGCGTTGACCCCGCGGCCGCTGACGTCGGCGATGCGGTTGCCGTGAATGAGGATGTCCGCCGTGCCGCCCTTAGCCTGGACGCCGGCGCCGGGTTTGTCGTGGATGTGATTGCCTGCGATCACCCCGTCGTGACAGCCGACCATATCGATGCCCTGGCCGGTACATTCCGAGACGTCGCTGTCGAGCACCCAGAAGTTGTCGACGCCCGACATCTTGATGCAGTCCTGGTTGCCGCCGTCGCCGACCCCCTCGACGGTGATATTTCGCAGCACGAGGTGGTGAGCTGGCGTGTCGAAGCTGCCGCCGTCGTCGATATTGAGACCGTTCTGGGCGGTGTTGCGAATGACCAGGTTTTCCAGCACGACGTATTGCGGCTCGCTCAACTGCAGGCCGGTGTTGCCGCCTTCGATGATCGCGCCGTCCTCGGCGATGATCGAGATGGGCGCCTGCTCCGAGCCCTGTAACTGGTCGAGATGAGTGCCGCCGGCGTGGGTGCCCGCCATCAAGTGGATACGCGTTCCCTGCACCGCGTTCGACGCCGCGTGCGACAAGGTGGCAAAGGGGTCGTCTTCGCGGCCTGTGTTGTTGTCGTCGCCATCTGGCGAGACGTATAGCTCGACTGGAAACGCCGGCTCATGGTCGAAAGGAGCCGGGAGTTCACAGCCGGGCGCCGGCCCCGAGGCGTCGCCGTCGATTTGCGCATCTTGCCCACCTGAATCTTCGGAGCCGGCATCTTCGGAGCCGGAGTCCTCGGAGCCGGCATCTTCGGAGCCGGTATCTTCGGAGCTGGCGTCGCCGGCATCGGAGCGCTGCCGTCGATCTTCAGACGAGTCGTCGCTACATGCAGCCAGCGAGACGGCGATGGCGAACAATACGAGGCAGAGCCGACGTTTCCAAAGCATCCTGGGTCCTCTACACAAACACGTTGTTGCGGGCGTAGGGGAACCCTACAGCTTGACACACCGCCTTTCCAGACACGACATTGGACGCACAGCAAGTCAGAGAAGCCCGCACAACCAAATAAGTCCCAGCTCGGGTGGCTGGGGACAATATTATTTAGTGGAGCAGACGATGAGCGAAAAGGCATTCGAGACGACCAATCGATTCTTGCAACAGGCGTTCGACGTCCTCGATCTCGGCAGAGAGCAGGTCGTCTTCCTCGAGACCCCGAGCCGTGAGCTCAAAGTCGAGTTGATCATCCGCATGGATGACGGATCGATCGGCAACTTTATCGGGTATCGAGTCCAGCACGACGACTCGCGTGGGCCGTTCAAGGGCGGGCTTCGCTACCACCCGAAGGCCGACCTCGACCACGTGCGTTCGCTGGCGAGTTTGATGACCTGGAAGACTGCGCTGATCGACGTGCCCTACGGCGGCGCCAAGGGCGGCATCCAGGTCGACCCGATGCAGCTGTCGATGGCCGAACTCGAGCGGCTCACTCGCCGATTTACCCAGCGAATTCACGAGTTTGTGGGGCCGACGACCGACATCCCGGCGCCGGATATGAACACCGATGCGTCAGTGATGGCCTGGATCTTCGACGAGTACTCCAGCCTGCACGGGTTCAATCCGGCGGTGGTCACCGGAAAGCCGGTCTCCTTGCATGGCTCCAAAGGGCGCGAGTCCGCCACCGGCCGCGGCTGCATGTTCGCCATTCGCGAGGTCCTCGATTTCGACGGCCGCTCGCTCGAGGGCACGTCGTTCGTCATCCAGGGCTTCGGCAACGTGGGAAGCTGGGCCGCGCGCTTGCTGCACGAGGCCGGCGCCAAGATCTTGGGCGTCAGCGATATCAAAGGCGGCATCTACAACCCCGAGGGCCTCGACCCGCTACCGCTTTTGGAGCATGTCTACGAGTCGAGCTCGGTGGTCGACTACAAGCACGCCGACAATATCAGCAACGAGGAGCTACTCGAGCTCGACTGCGATGTGTTGGTGCCCGCCGCGCTCGGCCACGTCATCACCCAGGAGAATGCCGGCGACATCAAGGCGGATTACGTGCTCGAGGCGGCCAACGCGCCGGTGACCTTCGAGGCCGACCAGATCCTCAACGAGCGCGGCGTCACGGTGGTGCCCGATATCTTCTGCAACGCCGGTGGCGTCACCGTCAGCTACTTCGAGTGGGCCCAAAATATCCAGCACTTCTCTTGGAGCAAAGACCGGATCAACTCCGAGCTCGAAAAGCATATGGTTGACGCCCACCAGCACCTGCGCAAGCTCATGAATAAATACGACGTCACCATGCGCACGGCCGCCTTCGTCGGCGCCGTCGAGCGGGTCCAATCGGCCACCCAGATGCGCGGCATTCAATAAGGCCCGATCGCACCTTACGGTTGAATCCCGGAAGAATCCGCATTAGAGATCGGTTGAGCTTATACCCAAACCGTAGCCGGGGGTAAGCGAGGCGTTGTTCGCCGAGCGCACCCTCGGGGGATGGCCAACGCTCATAAACGCCCGTATTTCTGTAGATTTTCAAGAAGGCATCATGACCGAAACACCGCGCAAAAAAGTCCATATGGTCTCCCTCGGCTGCCCCAAAAACCGGGTCGACTCCGAGGTGATGGTTGGGCTCATCCAGGGTGATGGCGAGTTCGATATGGTCTCCGACGCCGACGGCGCGGACATCGTGGTCGTCAACACCTGCGGGTTCATCGACGACGCCAAAGAGGAGTCGGTCGATACGATCCTGGAGATGGTCGAGCGCAAGAAGGTCGGCCTGCTCGACAAGGTCGTGGTCACCGGGTGTTTGTCGCAGCGCTACTCGGGCGATCTCGAGGTCGAGATCCCCGAGGTCGACGCGATCTTGGGCACCAAGACCTTCACCGCGATCAACGAGGCCCTCAAAGGTGAGTTGGCCGAGAAGACCTATATTCAGCCGGGCAGCTTCATTATGGATCACGAGGTCGCCCGCACCAATACGGTGCGAGGCGGCACCGCCTACCTGAAGATCGCCGAGGGCTGCTCGAGGAGCTGCAGCTATTGCATCATCCCGAAGATCCGCGGCACCCAGGAAAGCCGCACCATCGACGACGTGGTCGCCGAGGCCAAGCGGCTGGGCGCCAGCGGCGTCAAAGAGATTATCTTGGTCGCCCAGGACATGACCAGCTACGGCATCGACCTCGATCCGCGCGAGAACCGCGATTATCTGGTCCGATTGCTTCGCCGCCTCGACGAGGAGGCGACCAATATCGACTGGGTGCGCATGCTTTATATGTACCCGTGGAACTTCAGCGATGAATTGCTCGAGATCTTGCAGGAAGACAACCGCATCCTGCCGTACGTCGACATGCCGCTGCAGCACATCAACCAGCGCATCCTCAAGTCGATGAAGCGCAATATCCAGCGCGAGCGCCAGATGGATCTGATCGCACGGCTACGCGCGGTCGACGACCTGGTGCTGCGCACGACCTTCATCGTCGGTTATCCCGGCGAGACCGACGAAGAGTTCCAGGAACTCTACGATTGGGTCGAAGAGGTGGAATTCGATCGGGTCGGCGTCTTTACCTATAGCCCCGAAGAGGGCACGACCGCCGCCGAGATGGACGGCCAACTCCCCGAAGAGGTCAAAGAGGAGCGCCGCGACGCTCTGATGTCGCTGCAGCGCGAGATCAGCCTGCGCAAAAACGAGCAGTGGGTCGGCTACAACACCGACGTCATCGTCGACGGCGTCAGCGAGGCCCACGAGGCGGTCCTCGAAGGCCGCCACTACGGCCAGGCCCCCGACATCGACGGCGTGGTCTATCTATCCTTCGACTACGGTGGCGACATGCCCACCCCGGGCGACATCGTCGAGGTCGAGATCCAACAGGCCACCGACTACGATCTGGCGGGAGTGGTGATTCCCCAGGAGCGCAACGATGGCCCGATTCGCATCGGCGACTCCGACGCACGTCTCGTAACAGCAGAGAGTTAGAGAGTCAGAAAGTTAGAGAGTTAGATACAGCAAAGGCGGCCGATCGAGCGTGATAGCTCGATCGGCCGCCTTTCTTACTTTCTCACTTTCTCACTCTCTTACTTTCTCACTCTCTTACTTTCTCATTCGCCGCGAATGACATGCTCCTCACCGGCCTGAATGGCCGCGAGGGTGCCGCCTTCGACGTTGATGCACTCTTCCCAGCCGGCGTCTTCTAGAATCTGACAAGCCACCTGGCTGCGACCGCCCGACCGGCAGATGACCGCCACCGGGCGGTCGTCTTTTTCGGGCAGCTCGCCTTCCTGGAGCTTCGAGAGCGGAAACAGCTCGACGTCGCGCACATGGACCTCCTCGTACTCGTCGGTCTCGCGCACGTCGATGATGCGCAGATCTTGGTCGTTGCGTGCGTCGGCGATATCGTCGTAGTCCATGCGCTTCATAAGAGGCTCCTTTTTTGAAAAGTTTTTTCGAGGCGCCCGCATTGCACCGCAAAGGCGTAGATCGCGCAAGCTTCACGCAGTGCCTGTTTCGAACAACGAGGTCGGCGTTGCCGTCGGTCGCCCAGCTCGCTACATTTATGAGCAGGTTAAGTCCACGACACTCCCGACCGAGGCTCGCCCATTATGGCCGATCTCGACCCAGACGAACGCTCGATAGCCCCCTGCTTTTTGGTCGCCTCGCCCAAGCTCGACGACAGCCCCTTCGAGCGAGCGGTCATCTTGCTGGTCCACCACGATGAGCAGGGCGCGATGGGCTATATCGTCAACAAGCCCGTCCAGGTAGATTTCGGCACGCTGATCGCCAGCGTCAACGAGTCGATCGAAGATCAGATCTTGGCCGAGCGTTTCGAGCAGACGGTCTTCTTCGGCGGGCCGGTGCGCATGGAGCAGCTCTGGGTGCTTTTTCGCCGATCTTCGCCCGGACCGCCCGCGCGCCCGCTGGCCTTCGAGGGTGGGTCGGAGGTGCATCCGGCGAATCTCCACTTCGGCGAGCGCTGGACCCTGTCGGCCGCCGGTCGGATCATCGAGCGCTTTGCGCTGGAGCCTACCGACCGCTTCTTTATGCCCATGCTCGGCTACGCGGGCTGGGGCGCCGGCCAGCTCGAAGACGAGCTCGAGGACGGCTCCTGGCTGCTGGCCGACTTCGACGAGGCACTCGTGCGCGAGACTCCCGCTTGCGACTGCTGGGATCGGGCGTTGAAGATCATCGGCGTCGATCCGACCGCGTTTCTGATGATGGGAAAAGCCGGCTCGGCTTGAAGCCAGCGATCTTCTCTCCACGAACTCGATCGCCAAAAAAGATCCCGATCACCAAACCAACCGATCAGATCGGGTGCGATCTCCCCCTCGAGATCACGGTTGATCTCGGCGAGCGTCATGCCACGGTTGGATGACCCCGTCGGGGGCCGATGCAAGCAAAAATTTTCGGCCGTCGCGATCTTCTCTCGCCTGAAAAAATCTCGTCACACCAGCGACATTTTTCTGTCCTTTTAAAAGCCAAGTTACGCTTGGACTTAGCTCGGTTTTGGGGGCGGGCGGCCGTTCCAAAAAAGCCCATTTTGGTCTTGAGAACGCTGTTGCGCGGTTGATGAAAAGGTACGCAGAGGCTAGATCTATTTGCCCGGTTTTTGAGAGCTGTAACCCGTATCCAGACCCCCCGGCATCGACCCATGACCGATATTTGGCAAGCCGCGCTGTGCGACCTCCAAGAGAAAGTGAGTTCGCATAATTACAAGTCGTGGTTTCGGAACATTAAGTTTCATCACCGCGATGAACAGACGTTTTTTCTGGAAGTCGGCGACGAGTTCCTCAAAGCGTGGATCGAGGACAATTACCTCGATCTGATCGAGGATTCGCTCGAGGCTGTGTCGGGCTCGGCGGTCGACGTCGAGCTGGACGTCGCCAGCGCCTATGAACGAGCCGGTTCGGCCGGCGCGGATGAACAAATCCACGCCATCGACGCGCCCGAGGAAGCCAAGGCCGCACGCATCGGGCGCTTGGACTCTCAGGCGACCTCAGGCGCCCAATTCCAGGGCTCGCCAACCACCAACGCCGCTCAGATTCCCGCACCCCGGCCGACGGCCGCGCCCTCTCGGGGTTGCTCGGACGAGGAGCTGCGCGAGCGGATCGTCGCCGCCGGCTTGAACCCGCGCCACGACTTCGACGAATTCGTCGTCGGCTCGTCGAACCAATTTGTGCACGCGGCCTGTACGGCGGTGGCCGAGAATCCGGCCAGCTCCTACAACCCGCTATTTATCTTCGGTGGAGTGGGGCTGGGCAAGACCCACCTCTTGCACGCGGTGGGCATCGAGACGCTCAAGCGCAACCCGCAGGCGCGCGTGGTCAATCTGTCCAGCGAAGACTTCATGAACCAGCTGATCACCTCGCTTCGCCAGAAGGATATGAACAGCTTTCGCACCCAATTTCGAAATACGTGCGACGTGCTTCTGATCGACGACATCCAATTTATCGCGGGCAAGGACTCCACCCAGGAGGAGTTTTTCCACACCTTCAACGCGCTCTACCACAGCGGCAAGCAGATCGTGATCACCTCCGATCAGTTGCCCAAGGATCTGCCGGGCGTCGAGGAGCGGCTGCGCAGCCGGTTTAGCTGGGGGTTGTGCGCCGATATCCAGCCCCCGGAGATGGAGACTCGTCTGGCGATCTTGGAGAAGAAGGCCGAGTCCGACGGTATCGAACTGGGCAAAGACGTGGCGATGTTATTGGCCAGCAGCATCCGCAGCAATGTGCGCGAGCTCGAGGGCACGCTGATCCGCGTCGGGGCGCAGGCCTCGCTGATGGGCCAGCCGATCACCATGGAGCTGGCCCGCGAGATGCTCGATCGGATGAATATCGATCAGGGCCGGCGCATCGACACCGAGCGGATCATCGAGATCGTCGCCAACGACTTCGATATCACCCCGCGCGATATCAAGGGAAAACGACGCACCCGCGCGATCAGCAAGCCTCGCCAATACGCGATGTACCTGGCCCGCAAGCATACCGACAACTCCTACCCGCGCCTGGGCGAGTTATTTGGTGGCAAAGACCACACCACCGTGCTCGCCGCGGCCAAAAAGATCGGCGGCCTGGTCGACGACGGCGACGACGATATGTGCGCGATCATCGACCGGCTCGAAAACAAGCTTCTGCGCTGAAACGCCCGCCCGACGTCCTTCAACAGGAGCGACGCCGTCCCTGGCGTCGACGCGGGGGACGGCGTCGCTCCGGTTCTGGTACGCTGATCATTGCGCCCGACGTCCCGAGGGTTGACGAAGTAGGTCCCTTCATGTTTATTTGCCACGCTTTTCGACCCACGCCCGCAGCGCGCTGAGATCTGAACGGTCTCGAAATAGCCGCCGGTGGGTCGTTGTTTCCAATTCGTCTCATAAAGAGGCGAGTGGGCTCGTCACTAACAGGTGCCCAGCTCGCCCGTGAATTGCATAGCGAAAATTGCTTAAGGAGATTAGCCATGCCGAAGAGAACTTATCAGCCAAGTCGTAAGAAGCGTCGCAAGTCCCACGGCTTCCGCGCACGGATGCGGACCAAGGGCGGACGCAAAACGCTCAAGCGTCGGCGCAAGAAGGGCCGCAAGCGCCTTTCGCCGCGCAAGTTCCACAAGCGCAGTCGCCGCAAATAACCTGGCGCCGGCGCCGGCCGCCTCGGCTCAGTCGATGAGTCCGGGCGGCCTGCCGGCGACTGGATTCCCTTTGTGGGCTCAAATCCGGTGATATCGCCTAACCAAGACGCGCGCTTTCAGGACGACGAAAAGCTGCGAAAGCTCGAGCGGTTGCGCAAGCGCCCCGAGTTTCTGCGCACCCAGCGAGGTGGAAAACGCCGCGCGGGGGCGCACTTTATTGTTTACGCCCGCCCCAACGATCATCAGTGGTCGCGCCTGGGTGTCACCGCCAGTCGCAAGGTGGGCAAGGCGAACGTGCGAAATTGGTGGAAGCGGCGCGTGCGCGATATTTTCCGGCGCAATAAGCAGCAGATTCCGCCCGGCTTTGATTTTGTAGTGATCATCAAGGCCTCCGGTGAGCGCGACGATTACCCGACGCTTCGCAAAGAGCTGTTGAAGCTGTTTCGAAGCGGCGCCAAGGCCGCCCGTCCTCGTTGAATTGCGAGGTGCATTCCCGAACCGAGGGTCACACCAGTGGGTTCGACTGTCGATAACCCAGAGCCCAGCGAAGACCAGTTGGTACCGACCGAAGAGGTCGGACAGGTGGTACGAGCCGGTGTGTTGGCCACCGTAGCCATGGCGATGGTTCGCTTTTATCAGCGCGCCATCTCTCCGCTACTGCCGCCATCGTGTCGATTCAGGCCCACCTGTTCGCAGTACACCCTGATCGCCATCAAGCGCCACGGTTTTTTGCGTGGCATCTGGCTGGGGCTGCGCCGCATTTTGCGGTGTCACCCCTTCCATCCCGGGGGCCACGACCCGGTCCCGTAATGACCCGGTCTCCGATCAATCAAACAGAGTGTCGGGCCACCGCCTTCGAGGGCGGCCGTCTATACCTGAAGTAATCCAACCCAAGACTCATATCATGGAACAAAAGCGCTTCTTGCTGGCGATGGTCCTAAGCGGGGCTGTGCTCGTGATCTGGCAGGTCTTTCTTGCCCCTCCACCGCCCGAAGAGCAGCCGCCGGCCGAGCAGGCCGTCGAAGCTCCCGAAGATCAGGCGGCCGACGAGGACCAGGACGATGGAGCTGAGCGTGCTGATGGCGCCCAAGGCGCCGATCAGGACACCGCCCAGCCTCAGGAGCCGGCCGCCCAGGCCGAGCCGATGGCTGAGGCTGACGGCGAGGCCGACGCCCAGCGGCCCCAGGTCGACCGGCGCGAGGACGTGATCAAGACGCGCTGGTTCACCCTCGACATGACCAACGCCCACGGCAGCGTCACCAACGCGCATCTGACCGAGCCGGAGCAATATGTCGAAGCCGGCGACCTGGTCGGTTTTCCCGACGACGCTACCAAATATCCGTTCCGCACCGCTTTCATCGACGGAAACCTCGATTTCCCCGACAACCCGGTCTATGAGGTCGTCGAAGACGAGAGCGTGGAGACCGACGGCGGTTTCTCGAAGCTGGTCTATCGCTACGAGGACCCGCAGGGGCGCTTTACGGTCGACAAGATCTTCGAGGTCGACCCCGACCTCGCCTTCGTCGTCAATATGGATGTCGTGCTCACCAATAAGCTGAGTGAGGGCACGCTCGTGGACACCTTGGCGGTCGACATCCTCGACTGGAAGGATCCGGACAAGGAGTCGAGCTTTCTCGACTTCCAGCCCAACGAGCTGTCCGGCGTATGCCGCAACACCGAAGATCTCGAGCGGGAATCCTTCGACACGCTCGCCGAGGACGGCGCCCAGCGCTTCGCCGCCGGCGAGACCCAGTGGGCGGGCGTGGACACGCGGTATTTTCTGATGGCCGCCATCCCCGAAGAGCCCGCCCAACGCTGCGAGCTCGACACCGTCGACGATAATTACGTGCGCGCCCGTCTGGTCAACCAGAGCATGTCGGTGCCCGCAGGCAGCTCCAAGACGATGTCCCACCAGCTCTTCTTGGGACCTAAAGACGTCGACGTCCTCCACGAAATCGGCCACCGCCTCGAGGAGAGCGTCGACTACGGCTTCTTCGCCTTCATCGCCCGACCGATGCGCTGGGGATTGAACCAGCTACACGGCTTCGTGGGCAACTGGGGCCTGGCGATCATCTTGCTGACCTTTCTGATTCGCGGCGCGCTGTGGCCGGTCAATATGAAGGCCTACTCGAGCATGGAACGCATGAAGAAGGTCCAGCCGATCCTCAAAGAGGTCAAAGAGAAGTACGACGACGACCGCCAGCGCATGACCGAAGAGACCATGAAGATCTTCAAGGAGCACAACGTCAGCCCGGCCGGCGGTTGTCTCCCCATGATCATGCAGATGCCCATTTTGTACGGGCTGTACGTGATGATCTATAACTCGGTCGACCTGTACCACGCTGATTTCATGCTGTGGTATACCAACCTCGCCGAGCCCGACCCCTTCTACGTGTTACCGGCATTGATGGGCATCGTGATGTTCGCCCAGCAGCGCATGAGCACCGTCGATCAGACCAACAAGCAGGCGGCCATGATGATGAAAATCATGCCCGTGATGTTCACCGCGTTCATGGTCTTTTTGCCCTCGGGCCTGGTGCTCTACTACGCCCTGAGCCTGCTCATCGGCGTGCTCCAGCAATTCTACGTCCGCAAGCGCTTCAGCGAAGAAGACGAAATCACAGCCGAGGCCTCATAACGCTGTTCCTGAACCCCTGGACCCCTGGACCCCTGGACCCCTGATCATGAACGAGCAGGCAGAAACGGACGACAATTTCGACCCGGTCGCTTACGGCGAGCAGTGGCTCACCGATGTCTTCGAGCGCATGAACTTCGACATCGACGTCGAGGGTGAGAGCGCCGACGACCGGCTGACCTTCGACGCCAGCGGCAAGGACGCCCAGGCCCTGCTGGGCGTCGGCACCTCGGCCCCCAAGTCCATCGAGGCGATCCAGACGCTTCTGGGAGCCGCGTTGACCGGCCGCGGTGAAGATCGCCAGGTCTTCATCGACGTCGGCGGTAGGCTCGAAGAGCGAGACGAGCGAGGCGAGCACCTCGAGGAGGTCGCCCGTGATCTCGGAGACACCGCCGCCAAGCTCGGCCGCTCGCTGACCGTCGCCGGCCTCAACAGCTTCGAGCGCGCCATCGTCCACCAGGCGCTCGAAGACGACCGGCAGGTCAGCACCGAGAGCGAGGGCGACGGCACCTTCCGCAAGCTGAAGATCTCCCCGGCTGGTTGAGCAGCATAGATGACTTCCCGAAAGACCATCGCCGCCATCGCCACACCCGCCGGACGCGGCGGAGTGGGGATTGTGCGTCTGAGCGGCGATGAGGCGTTGGGGATCTTGCGAGCGCTGGTGCCCGACTGGCCCGACGACCAGCCCTCCCACAAATTACGACTCAGCCGCATCCACGACGAGCATGGCAAGCTCGTCGACGAGGCGCTATGCGTCTTCATGGAGGGCCCGAGCACTTATACCGGCGAGGACGTCGTCGAGTTCCAATGCCACGGCGGGCCGATCATCTTGCGTCGCGTGCTCGACGCCGCGCTGGCAAGCGGCGCGCGCACCGCCGGCCCGGGTGAGTTTACCGAGCGCGCCTTCTTGAACGGCCGGCTCGATCTGACCCAGGCAGAAGCCGTCGCCGACCTGGTCAACGCGACCAGCCGCTCGGCGCACCGGCTGGCCATGGAGCATCTGCAGGGCAATCTTGGCAGCGAGATCCGCCGCCACCGCGAGCTGGTCGCCGAGGCGCTCACCTTGGTCGAGTCGGCCATCGACTTCTCCCACGAAGAGCACGTCTACCAGATCGAGCACGCCGAGGTGCTCAGCCGCCTCAACGTCACCCTGAGCGACCTCGCCGAGCTCGAGCGCCGCTTCGACCGCGGCCGCCGCCAGCGCGAGGGCGTGCGCGTGGTGATCCTCGGGCCGCCCAACGCCGGCAAATCGACCCTCTTCAACGCGCTGCACGGCAGCGAGCGTGCGATCGTCACCGAGGTCGCCGGGACCACCCGCGACTTCCTCGAAGAGGAGATCCACCTCGAGGGCGTCGCCCTGCGCGTGGTCGACACCGCCGGCCTGCGGGACACCGACGACCGCGTCGAGACGATCGGCATCGAGCGAAGCCGCGAGCTGCAAAAGAAGGCCGACCTGGTCGTGTGGGTCGTCGACCAACACGAGGGCATCGACGAAGACCAGCGCCGCGATCTGACCGACGCCTTCGACGACGCTCTCGAAGCCGGGGCCGTCTCGGTGGTCGTGCGCAATAAGATCGACCTGCCCTCCAACCTCACCGAGGCCGACGAGGCCCTGCTCGCCCGCTTCGACCACGTCGTCAGCACCGCCTTCCCCGACCAGGCTTCTGCCGGACAAGGATCACCTGAGGGCCTCGACACCCTCATCACCACCCTGACCCGCATCGCAGAACAACTCACCAGCGGTGAAGGCGTCCTGCTCAGCCGCGCTCGCCACCTCGAATGCGTCCAGCGCGCCCTCGAATCGCTCACCCGCGCCAAAGAGGCCGTCGAAGCCGGCATGGAGCACGAATTCGTCGCCCTCGACCTGCGCGAGGGCCTCGACGCTCTGGGCGACATCGTCGGGCATGTTTCGACCGACGACATCCTCAACAAGATCTTCGCCGAATTCTGTGTGGGGAAGTAATCGGTGCCAGACCTTCCAGGTCTCGGAATAGCTCGCCCCCACGCACGTTATACGTTTGCACAAGGCGACGAAGCCCGCTTGCATGCTGGGCCATCGGTGCCTAACATATTCACAGATTGGTTTTGCTGCGGTGTTCGTGCGAGATAGACGCGTAAGGAGCCCCGTACTCATATATAAGGGGACGGTCTCTGGTGGGAAGCGGTCATGCCTCTTGCGTTCCAAGAGCGAAGGTCAACGCCCACTACTTACTGTCCACCACCTGGTAAAAACCGGGTTTCGAGAGTCTTTCTCAACATACGGCACATGCGGCGACCAAAGACCAAAAGCAGCGCGAGAGCGCTGCTTTTGGTATTTCTTGGGTGTCTCGCGCCCAAGCCGGAAGTTCTGTAGGTTGGAAAGGCGTTCGTATGGCGTGCGGAAGTTGTGGTCTGCCGGAGTCGCATGGAGTTTTTCGAGCTCATCTTAAACCTGCTGGAGAAGGCGTCGGTGCTTTTGGCGGCCGCGCTGGTGCTGCTGTTGTTGCGCCCGGCGGAGGTGTGGCTCGGCGAGACCGGCTCGAAGGCCTCGTTGAGGCGGCGGGCGTTCTTGGTGGCGGTGCTCGGTGGGCTGGCGATCTGGGGCGTGTTTTTGGGCTTCGAGATCGGCGGGACGCGCTTTAACGTGCGCACCATCGGGATCATCGTGGCCGGTTATTTGGGCGGCAGTTGGGTGGGGCTGTTGGTCGGCGCAGCCTCGGGGCTGGTCTACGCGCTCGATCTGAGCGACCAGATGTCCTGGTATGTTTTCGCGGCGAGCCTGGTCGATGGCTGGCTGGCCGGGGTGTGGAGCCGCAAGTGGGGCACGGGGGTGGTCTCGGTGATCGTCGGCGCGGTGGTCATCCAGGCTGTCCACCACGCCGGCCTCGGCGCCATCATGGCGGTGGTCAACTTCGACCAGGCGATCGCCATCGCCGGCAACCTCGAGCTGCACGCGGCCAAGGTCGCCGCCAACGTCTTCGGGGTGAGCGTGTTCATGGGGCTGCTCAGCCTGATCCGCGAGCTCGAGGTGACTCGCCGCGACGCGCAGACCTCCCGCGATCTGGTGCGATCGGCCAAACTCGAGGCGCTGCAATATCAGGTGCGCCCGCACTTCTTGTTTAACCTGTTGAATACCTTGGCTTATCTTATTCGAACCGATCCGCCCAAGGCGCGCGAGCTGACTCTCGATTTGAGTGAATTCCTGCGCTATACGCTCTCCCGAGAGGACCAGCGCACCACGTTGAGCGAGGAACTCGAGCAGATCGATCGCTACGTCGATCTGGAGCGCGCCCGCTTCGGCGACGGGCTCCAATTCGAGATCATCGCCGAGGATGAAGATCTGCTCGATCGGGTGGTCGTCCCGCCGTTGATTTTGCAGCCGGTGGTCGAGAACGCCATCCGCCACGGCTCGCGAGACGGGAAGGTATGCGTGAGCGTCGAGGTTCTGGAGGATGACGGTTGGCTGGAGGTGCGCGTGCTCGACGACGGCCCCGGCCCCGGCGGGACATTTCGCACCAATGACGGCTCGTCGTCGGAGCGTATCGGGGTGGGCTTGCGCAACGTGCGCGAGCGCCTGGAGCGCTTTTATCGAGGCCACGCCCAGCTCAGTCTGGCCGACCGCGACGACGCCCCGGGCGCCATCGCCCAGTGTCGCATTCCGCTGGCCGTGGCCACGCGTCTGAGCTCGGGCGGCAAGGGAGACGGCACTTTGAGAGAACAAGCACGCGAGAAGCTCAAGCAGGTGATCACGTGAAAGCACTCATCGTCGACGACGAAAAGCCGGCCCGCGAGGAGCTGTCCTGGTTGCTCGAGCAATGCCCCGGCGTGGAGCTTGCCGGCCAGGCGCCCAGCGCCGAGAAGGCCCGCGAGCTCATCGAGTCCGGGGCCGCCGAGCAGGACGCGGAGGACCGGCTCGACGTGGTCTTTTTGGACATCGACATGCCCGGTGTCGACGGAATGCGCCTGGCGGAGCTATTGCGCGACCGTCCCGAAGATCAGCGTCCGATGGTCATCTTCGTGACCGCCTACGACGAGCACGCCGTCGACGCCTTCGAGGTCGACGCGGTCGACTACCTGCTCAAGCCGGTGCGTCTGGAGCGCCTCCAGAAGGCGATCGCGCGCGCCCAGAGCCGGCTGAAGGCCCGCTCCAAGGCGCCCGCGGAGGCGCCTCGGGCCCTCGAGCGCATCTCGGTCGAGGATCGCGGGGTCTATCGCGTCGTCCCCGTAGGCGATATCCTCTACTTCGAGGCCGAAGACGGCATCGTCGTCGCTGCCACGGGGGAGGAGCGCTTCATCACCGACTTCAGCCTGAAATTCCTGGAGGAGAATCTCTGCGAGGAGACGTTTTTTCGCTGTCACCGAAGCTATATCGTGCGTCTGGACGCCATCGAGTCCATCGCCCCCTGGGGCGCGGGCACCTATCGGCTGGTCCTGTCGCGCGACGACGACCTCGGCGTGCCGCTGTCACGAAGCCGCGCCGCCGAACTCAAAAGCCGCATCCCCTGGTCTGCCCGCGTTGTTGAATGAGACGCGAAGAAGTGGAGTAAACGATGAATAACGACAAAAACCTCTTTTCATCCGGCGTCTCCAATTTCGTCGACAAGCTCTTAGCCAAGCGCGTCCTCCAGAACCTCTCTGAGGAGGAGCGCGAGGAGTTCAAAGACGATATCCAGGTCGCCCGCCGGCTGCTCGGCGAGCAGCGCACGCCTCGCATCGCGCTTGTCGGGCCCGAAGACCTGTCCGTCCCGTCGGTGGTCAAGTCGATCCTCGGCGAGTCCATCGAGGGCGATCCCACCGTCAAAGAGCATCTCGGGCGCGGCCGATGGTACGAATACGCGAGCAAGCGCGGCGATCTGCGCCTGCTCGATCTTCGCAGCTCCGCCGGCGGGGATATCCCCACGCAGGCCGTCGAGCGTGAGCAGCCAGATCTGATCCTCTTTGTGTGGCCTCATGGCGATGAGCAAGGCGACGAACGCTTGGTCAGCGCTCTGGAGAAAGTCGTCGAGCAGTCAAAACGCGCCTGGGGCGCCACGCCGGCGACGGTGGCGGCCATCGAGCCGGCGGGCGCCGACGGCGGCGCTGAATTCGATCCGGGCAAAGCCGAGAGCCAGCTGCGCCGGCTCTTGGTCGCCTCGTCGGTGCCCAACGAATCCTTCGACGTGGTGCTTCGCCGCGACGAGGCGCGCACCGTCGAGTTGCTGGTGCGCCGCGCCCCCATGGAGGTGCGCGTGCGGCTGGCCCATCTGACCTGGGTGCGCGAGATCAAGCGCGAGGTCGCCGAGTCGGTGGTCCGCGCGGCCAGCGGCATCGCCGGCGTGGTCGCCTCGGTGCCGGTCCCGGTGGCCGATATCCTGCCGCTGACCGGCCTGCAGATGGCCATGATCGCCTCGGTCGCCCACATCAGCGGCCGCGAGCTCAAGCTTCGCCACGCCGTCGAGTTCGTGCTCGCCATGGGCGCCAACGTCGGTCTGGGCTTCGCCTTCCGCCAGATCGCCCGCACCGCCGCGCGCCTGCTGCCAGTCGCCGGCTCGGTCATCTCGGCGGGCATCGCCTCGAGCGCGACCTACGCGCTGGGCAAAGGCGCGATCGCTTATTTTATTGGCGAGCGACGTGACTAAGAGTCGTTGCCGTTGTTGTTGTCGTTGCCGTTCAGGCGCCGGACAGCGGCGCCTGAAAGGCACAACAACGGCAACGCCACCCCGATGGTGGACGCGAGCCCCTTATTTTAGCTAGACTCGGCGCATACTGAGCGAACGTTCATTTAGCCGCCGAGGATCCACCGTGCGCCGTCTCTTTGTGCTGATTGCAGCCTGCCTATTTCTCGCGGCAGCCTGCTCCGATCCCGATACCTCCCAAGAAAATAACAACCTCGAGCCCGACGTGGGCGCCGACGCTGCGGATGGCACGGACGACGCGGACGCGGCCGACGGCGGCGACGTCGATACGGGCCCGACGACTTGCGAGTACCAGGTCGACTGCCCCGACGGCACGTATTGCGAAGACACGATCTGTGTCGAGGCGCCCGAGTGCCCCGGGTTGCAGCAATGGGAGCAGTGTGTGGCCGCCTTCGAGGAGATCGACGCCGCGCTGGCCCGCAGGGCCTATTGCGACGGCTCTCATTGCAAAGTTGGATGCATCGTCGATCAAGATTGCCACGACGGGCAGGTTTGCACCGACAACGGCCAATGCGTCGACTTCGGCGGTGAGATCACCGGCGAGCATCCCGGCGGCGACACCCGCGAGGCGCTCCAGGCGGGGGTGGCCAATACGCTGATGACCTTTCCGATCGGGCTGTCGCAGGGTGGCTATGGCTCGCGGGCGTCGACCAACGCGGGGCGCTATGTCGAGTCGCTCGACAAGACCAGCGGGCAGATGCACGGGCTGTATGCGCGCGCCTTCGTGCTCGACAATGGTGAGCGCCAGCTGATGTTCGTTCGGCTGCCGGTGATCTTCCCGTCGATGCCGCTGCACGAGGCCGTCGCCCGCAAGCTGCAGGCCGAGACCGGCCGCGATTGGCGAGATAGCCTGGTGATCTCGGGCACGCATACCCACTCCGGGCCGACGCGTTATTGGCAACTCCCCGGCGATGCGGCGCTTCCGCTGGGAAGCTTCGGCACCGACGAGTTCCACCAGCAGGTCTTCGACTGGACGGTCGACTCGACCTTCGAGGCGGCTCAGGCCGCCCTGGACGACCTCTCCGAGGCCCGCTTTGGCTGGGAGATCGTCGAGGGCTTCGACACCGACGACCGCGTCTCGAGCGACCGCTGGGGCCAGACGCCGCCCTTTGATGACAACCGCTTGCTGGTATTTCGCATCGACGACGGCGAGGGCAACCCGCGCGCGGTGATGATGAGCTACGGCACCCACGGTACCGTCCACGGGGACAGCTACTTCACCGGCGACGTGCTCGCCGGCGCCGAGCGCGCCCTCGAGGCGCGCCTTGGCGAGGACCACGACCGCTTCGTGCCGGTGCTGTACTTCAGCCAAAACGGCGGCACGATGTCGCCGCGCGGCGACCACTGGGGTCACAAGGACACCGATCGCTACGAGGCGCTCGGCCACACCGTCGCCGAGCGCGTCCTGGCGGCCATGGACGATATCCAGACCACCGACGACCTCGCCCTGGACGGGGTGACCCACCGTTTCCCGATCACCTATGAGGGGCTCGGCTACGAGGATGGCGAGTGGCAGACCAGCTTGCTCGGAGAGGGAAGCCCCAATGACCAATATAGCTTCGGGGCGCTGCAATGCGGCAGCGACGGCGACGACGATTATTCGACCCACTCCACCCCGCCGGTGAACAATTGCGCCATGCCGATTCACTTCGCCAACCACCACCGCTCGGCGACGCTCTTCGCCAAGAGTCAGATGACCGCGCTGACCGTGGGCGAGTTGACCGTGGTGACGATGCCCGGCGAGGCCTCGATGGAGCTGGGCTGGCAGGTGCTCAGGGAGGCCCGCGACCGATACGGCGTCGACCCGCTGTCGAGTTGGATCTTCGGCTACGCCCAGGACCACCAATTCTACCTGACCCCGACCAACCTGCGCGGGGAGTTGCCGCCGTTTCCGGGCATCTCTACTCCGCAGGCCCCCGACGATTACCCGGACTTTGCGTTTAGCTGGTTCCAGGGTGGCTACGAAGCCAAGATGAGCGTGTGGGGCTGGAAATTCGGCGACTTTCTGGTCGAGCGCGCCATGGAGACCGTGGGGCGCTTGGCCGGCGAGGAGGTCGACGACGAGCTTCCTCCGGCGCTGCCCACCGAGTTCTCCCGCGCCGACGACAACCCGTTTCCCGTCGACGCCACCGACGCCGGTCGCGTCGCCACGATCGTCGAGGACGTCCCGGAGACCGTCGCACGGCTGACGCCCATTGAATTTGCGTGGGTCGGCGGCGATCCGGGCGCCGAGATGCCTCAGGCGCCGCGCGTGGTGCTCGAGCGACAGGACGGAGCGAGCTTCGAGGAGGTCCAGACCAAGAGCCGACGCCCCCACGACAACCGCGAGCCGGTCATGCTCACCCGAGTCCGAAGCAGCGAAGACAGTGAGGACTGGCAGTGGGTGGTGCGCTGGGAGGCGCCCAAGGACGTCGCCGCCGGCCAATATCGCTTCCGCGTCGAGGGCCACTACCTCGACGACGGCGACGAGCGCCAGGCCTACGAGGCGCTCAGCCGCACCTTCGAGCTCGCGCCCAACGAGGAGCTGAGCGTCGACGTCGCCGCCGACGAGACGACCATCTCCGGCGTGCTCGGCTACCCGCCCGGCGAGCC
The DNA here is from genome assembly GCA_964386725.1 of uncultured Bradymonadales bacterium. GTDB lineage: Bacteria > Myxococcota_A > Bradymonadia > Bradymonadales > Bradymonadaceae > CAYLTX01. The sequence goes on from CAYLTX010000002.1 coordinate 74,092, forward strand.
CCTCGCCTTCCGGTCGACCGCCGAAGACAAGGGGCGCGTGGGTGGCAACTTCCGCATGCGCCACCCCAAGGTGCCCCTGGGCACCTCGGCACCGCTGGTCGCCGGCGCAGACATCGACGCCGCCGACATCACCATACGCATCCTCGACGGCACGACCGAGGTCGCCACGCTAAGCGGCGCCGACGTCACCGTGACCACCGCCGACGAGACCGTCGACGGCCGCGACGGCGTGCCGGTGACACGTTATGAGGCCGACGTGCCGGAGCTCGACCCGGGGAGTTATGACGCGGAGATCGATGTGGTCGATGTATATGGGAATCACGGAAGCGCCGCATCGACGCTCGACGTGCCTTAACCCCAAGAGCGTAGCCGAAGGCGAAGCTCCGCCGAGCGCTTTTTGCGAGGCAAGAGGCTCCCCCCGGGGCTCCTTCCGCTAGCGCTCCAGTCGGCCCGGGCTACGCATGCAACGCTAAACTACGCGTTGCGGAGCTCCCTTCGGTCGCTCTTGGATCAACTACCCTCCCCCCTCCATCTTCAACTCGATATCGGTCGTCCCCTCACGCTCTTCGGTCCGCGTCGTGATGACCACCGAATGAAACGGCTCCAGCCAGCGGGCGGCGCCGGCGTGGTCGGTCTCGTCGAGGATGTCTTTGAGGCTGGCGGTGTCCAGGTACAGCCCGGCCTCGTGGTCTTCTTCGAAGAGGCGGGTGATGCCCATCTCCTCGAATCTGGCGCCCAGGGGGCGGGCGCGCTCCTCGAAGGTGCCGGCGTGTTCGAAGGCGACGGCGCTGTCGACGAAGATGACGTGCTCGTCGCTCAAGATCAGCGCCCAGCGCAGCTCGCCGTCGTCGAGCCAAGCATATTGGAGGGTGTGGCCGACGGCC
>CAYLTX010000002.1:74985-83231 GCA_964386725.1 uncultured Bradymonadales bacterium
CGGGTGAGTTTGCCCTTGCTGACCGTGGTCAGGCCGTTGAGCACCTGCTCGAGCGGCTCGCGCTCCTTGATGGGGATGAGCAGCGCTTCGCGGGTCGACTCGAGCATGAGCACCTCGAGGAACCAATGCGACTGGCTCGACTCGAGCGAGCGGCGGTCGAGCCCGTAGGCGACCACGACCGCGTGGCCGCGGATATTATCGAGGATATCGCGTTGGAAGTTGACGCGCAGCTCGCGGTCGAGATCGTCCCAGAAGGTGCCGAGCTCCCGGCGACGCTGAGCCGGCAGGGAGCTGCGCAGCAAGTCGTAGAGGCTCTGGGGGCTGACCGACAGCCGCGCCACGCCGAGCACACCGGGCTCGATGAGCCCTCCGAGCGGCGGGATATCGCCCTCGGCTTTGCCCAGATTGGAGATCATCACCGGCGAGCCGGGATTGCCGGGGGTGAGCACGCGCAGGCTCGCGGATTCGTCCAGCGAGACCGAACTCGCCGCGAAGCCGACCGGCCCGACCTGGCCGAGCAGGCGCTTGCGGAGCACTTGCGCGTGAGCTTGTTTGTCGTTGTCGGGGTCTTGGCTGCCGGCCAGCCACGCCGCCGGGCGGATCACGCCGACCAGCTCGCCGACGGTGGTCAGCTCGGCGAATAGCTCGCGGTGTTGTGGCTCGTCGAGAAAGCGCGGTCTGTTGCTCGACTCCAGCCACGCGGCGGGGAGGCCGGGTTTGTCGTCGGCGCCCAGATAATCCTCGTCGACGCGCACCGAAAATAGCGCGAGTTGGTCGTCGCGGGCCACATAGACGCGAGGTCCCTCGTCGTCGGCCGACGCCAAAAAATCGGTGTCCAACGAGCCATAATCGAGGCTGCCATGGGTGAGCTCGGTGCGCTCCTCGACCCGCTTGAGCGCCGCCTCGAGCCGCTCGGGCTGCTCGATGCCCGCCCCCACGGTCCAATAGCCGCGATCGTAGAAGAGCACCGCCGGGGCCCGATCGTCGAGGCCGAGCTCGGCGAGCGTTTGGGCGGCGAACGGGTCGAGCTCGGTGACCGAGCGCGCTGCGCTCTGGACCTGCTCGAGATCTTCGTGGGGCAGCCGGTTGGCCCCAAATTGCAGGGCCTCGGCCATCGTGGTCAGATCTCGGGCGAACACGACGGTGCGCGCGGTTTTGGGGACAAAATCGGCCAGGCGTGTCTTCTCGGCCCAGCGGGCGGCGTTATCGGGCTGGACGCTTTTTTGCTCGCCCTGGCACGACAGCTTTTCGCAGCCACCCGAGGCGACCAGCGCCAAGACGGCCAGCGCCAGCAGGAGCTGACGCAGGCGGCCGCGGCGCGCGAAAATCGGTCGTCGCTGGTTTCGTGCTGGTCTCATCGGCTCGGGCATGGCTTTTCAAATAACACAAGTTCGAGCAATATTTTATTGCATAGCAGCAAGAAGGGCCAACAACCAGCGGGTGAAATAGCAGAAAATACACGCTTTGTTTGGAATGAGGGCCTCTACCAGTATACTATGAAGCGCACAGGCGCGCGGCCCGCCCGCTGGTAGGAGCTGCGACGCGCGATCTCCCGGCTTCGCCATTTGGATAGGCGGTGCAATCTTCTACGAGTGTCGACCGATGAGCAGCACGCTAATCGAACTTCCTCCGGAGCTGTCCGACTCGGGCGAGTCATCGACGGTCGAGTATGTAGAGGCCAATAGCGTCGAGGAGTTCGCCGAGCGCACGCATATCTCCGACGAGCAGGTCCTCAGCCGCGTCCTGCTACCCGGCCGCGAATTTGGCCCCTACCGGATCCTGGGATTTATCGCCTCGGGCGGCATGGGCGAGATTTACGCCGCCGAGCGCGCCGGCCCCGACGACACCCCTCGCCGACCCGTGGCGCTCAAAGTCATCAGCCCCGAGCACGCCCACGACTGGCGCATCGTCGAGCGCTTCAAGCGCGAGGCGAGCATCTCCAAGGCGATCCGCTCCGACAACGTCATCCGGGTCTACGAATACGGCGAGACCGACGGTGAGGAGGCGTTTTTATCGATGGAGTTGCTCTCCGGCGAAGAGCTCTTCGAGCGACTCTGTCGGGTGCGCACTCTGCCCCTCGACCAGCTCAGCGATATCGTGCTGCAGGTGCTCGACGGGCTCTACGACGTCCACCGCAGCGGGTTTATCCACCGGGATATCAAGCCGGAGAATATCTTCTTGGCGCGTCGACCTGACGGCACCGAGATCGCCAAGGTCTTGGATTTCGGCATCGCCAAACGCCGCGACGAGCGCTCCGACCCGCTGCTCAGCGTCGCCGGTCAGATCTACGGCACGCCGGAGTATTTGGCCCCCGAGCAGGCGATCAACCCCGACGTCGACCCGCGCGCGGACATCTACAGCGTCGGCGTGATGCTCTACGAGGCGGCCACCGGCAGTCTGCCATTTACCGGGGACACCTCCTATTCGGTCATCGCCGCCCACCAAAACGATCCGGTGCCGGCGATGCCGTCGTCGATCGATCCGGAATTTGCCGAGATCGTCTATACGGCGCTGGCCAAAAATCCCGCCGATCGCTTTCAGAGCGCCGAAGAGATGGCTCAGGTGCTGCGCCGCTGGGTCGACCATACGAGTGTGGCCGAGGAGTTGCCGGGCATCTCGGATCCCGATTTTGAAGATGTCTTCGACAGCCAAGATCTGACGCCGTCGCGCTCGAATACGACCGTGGAGACCGACCCGAACGTCGACGAGCGGTCGGTGACCAAACATACCGACGGCCGCCCTGCTCGTGGTGGAGCTGGAGGCGGCCGATCTCGAGGCAACCAGTCCAGAGGCAATAAGCCTCGCCGCGACGATCTCGCCCGTGATCGAAAGCGTCGCGAAGAGGGCATCGGCCTCCAAGAATTATCCGACCCGCAATTTTACCTGGACGACGACGCCCCCGCCGAAGACTTCGAGAAGTTCAGCGTCACCCGCGCACGCCGACGAAAAAAACAGCGCGCCCAACAAAACAACAAGCCCAAAAAGACGCGGCCGCAGCGCTCGGACCGGACCGCCGAGATCTCGACCTCGGCGCTCCCCGATCGGCGGGCCGTCGAAAAGCGGCCCGATCGGGTCGACGAGCCCACCGTGGTACACTCGCGCGAGGCGCTGGGTCTCGGCGACGAGCAGGGCAAGTCGCGGGTGGCCCAGATCGTCACCTGGATTGCGCTGGCCGCGATCCTGGCGGCGATCGCCTGGGTGATGTACTCGCCGGCCTGACCCGCCTCACCGCCGGCTCCATTACTCCTCCTCACATTGCGTGATCTCCTCGCCGTTGACGCTCACGTGCACGCCTTCGATGCGTCGCTCGCTGCAGCAATCGTCGACGTGGGTGATCACCACCCGGTTGAGCCCGGTGGTGATATATTGGGCGAGCTCGGCGGTGGAGTTGCCCGGGAAGTAGGCATAGGAGTTCGGATCGACGATGCCCTGGGGATGGTCGGAGTTGAAGATGGTGACCCGGGCGCCGTCGTCGACGTTGGTGATCTCGACCTGCAGCGAGTCGATCTGCAGGGTCGACGGGATGTTGAAGAAGGTCTGGAAGTAGGTAAAGTCCCCGCCGGCTCGGCAGGCGCATAGATCGGGCTCGCCGTCTTCGCCGCACATCGTCGAGCGCTCATCGAAGCTGATGAAGTTGTCGGGCTCGGGCTCCCAATCGGCGTCGTCCTTGGGCGGGATGCTCGCGTACTCGTATTCTTCGGGCTGTCCATGCTCGTCGAAGGTCTCGTCGAAGCATTGCGGGCCGAGGCCGTGATGCATCTGCCAGGGGGTGACCTGGTCGGTGCCGCCCAGGCAGGGCGTGCAGCCCTCGTCGACCTCGCCGTCGCAATCGTTGTCGACGCCGTCGCAGATCTCGTCGACCGGCAGACAGCCGCAGCCCTCGTCGACCTCGCCGTCGCAGTCGTTGTCGATGCCGTCACCGCAGGTCTCGGCGACAGGGGTCACCGAGTTGACGCACTCGCCCCAAACCTCCCCGTCACATTCGCGCGTGCCGTCGCTGCAGGCGCCCACCCCGCGGGTGTCGGGCGGCCCGGCGTAGCAGTCCGAGGAGATCCCGCAGGTGCAGCCCTCGTCGACGCGCCCGTCGCAGTCGTTGTCGATGCCGTCACCACAGACTTCCTCGGCGTCGACCTCGCCGCAGCCGCCGCAGGCGTTGCTGACGCCCTCGTCGATCTCGCCGTCGCAGCTGTCGTCTTCGCCGTTGCACAGCTCGCCTTGGGGCAAGACCTGCTCCTCACACTCGCCCCAAACGCCGTTCTCGCAGTGCTGGATCCCCGCGCTGCACGAGCCGCGGCCGACGGTGCCCGCAGGCCCGGTATAGCAGGGGCGATCGTCCTCGGCGCAGTCGCAGCCGTTATCCGGGCCGCCGCTGCAGTCGTTATCCAGGTTGTCGCCGCAGATCTCCTCGGCGCCCGGATGGACGTTGGGGTCGGCGTCGTGGCAGTCGGTGCCGCCGGGACAGTTGGCGAAATAGCCGTCGCCGTCGTTGTCTTCGCAGCGCGGATCTTCCTCTGGCGGGGGCAATTCACCACGCTCCTCGCCGGAGTCGGCCTCGTCGCCATCGTCTCCTGTATCGGCGCCGCCGTTATTGTGGCCGTTATTGTCGTCGTGATCGTCGCTGTCGCCGGCGTCGAGCCCATCTCCGTTATTATCATTCGAACTGCTCGTGCCCGTGCGCCCGGTATTTGTGGTCTCGGAGCACGCCGCCCCCAGCGACACCAGGCCCACCAAGACCAAAGCGACCAGCGCAACGCCGGCCGGCGACCGGCCTCGAGCCGTCGACGAGAACGGGTGGGCGACGGAGGAAAAAAGTCGAGCGACAGACATGGCTGCTCCAGTTATTGAGCCATTGTTGATCTACATCATGGTTTCATTGAGAATACATGAACGCCGCTGGGCAAGCCAGCGACACCTTGAGCGTGACGCCTCGTAAATATGAGAATACTGCATTGCCAGGAGAAGATGATGATTCGTTGGCGAATCCAGATGACGGCATTTTTGGCGGCGATGGCGTTTGCGCTGGCCGCGTGTGGCTCGGAGGATGGAGCCGACTCGAATAACGACTGGGGCGTCGGTGAGGATGCAGCGTTTGCGGACGCCGATGCCGGGCCCGACGATGGCGACGATGCCGATCATGGCAATAATGCCAACAATGGCGCCGATGGCGATGCGGATCGCGAGGACGCCGATCCCGCAGACGCGGATTTGGTGGATGCCGATCCCTCCGATGCCCAGCCCCTGCCCGATTCCGGGGACCCCGGCGAAGACGTCCCGTTTACCGTCGAGGGGATGTCCTCGGCGCCCTGGTATGGGATCAGCCGATTTACGGTAGACCCGGCGATCACCGGGGCGGTCTACAAGATCGACTTTCGCGAAGATATGACCGTCGCGATCGGTTTTTATGAGGAGGTCACCGGCAAATGGGAGATCTTCGGCGACGACCGCGTGCGCCTCTACGATCTCGAGCGCGACGGCCAGCCCAACCAGCCGCCGAGCTTTGCCTTCGACGTGGACACCGAAGACGACAGCGCCCGCGGACTCGAGCTATACCTGCCCGAAGGCCCGGGCGGCGCGGGCTACGTGCTGCGCCTCGAACAGCTCGCCACCCCGGACGTGGCCATCTCCCAGGTCCAGGGCCGTTGGCAGTCCGAGCAGAGCTTGACCGACGAAAACGACAACCCCTACCGCATGGCCCTGCGTATGCAGCCGGGCTACGTCGGCTACGGCGTCTATAACGGCGCCTATATCGAGTACTCCGACGGCGCCGCCCGCATCATCACCTACGACACCGGCGAGACCTTCTGGTTCATCGACCCGCCCAACGCCGGCGACCCCAAACACGCCCTGGCCGGCGAGATCGTCGCCGACGACAACGGCGATTGGCAGGTCTACGTGCCCCGCAACACCAACCCCGGCGAGGAGCCGGCGGAGTTCGACGCGCTGCTCATGGAGCATGTGGAGGCGTTTGGGCTGTAGGGGGGCGGCCGGCCTAATATTGGCTCACGAATACGTAGTCGCGATACCAGCGGAGTTCCTCGATGGAGCCGCGGATATCGTCGAGGGCGCGGTGGTTGGACTGCTTGACGGTGGCGTGCATCTCCTCGGGATACCAGCGCGCGACGAGCTCCTTGATCGAGGAGACGTCGACGTTTCGGTAGTGCAGCCAGGAGCTGAGCTCCGGCATATATTTGTATAAAAACCGGCGGTCCTGGCCGATGGTGTTGCCGCATAGCGGGGCCTTGGCTTCTTCGGTGTGGCGCTGGATGAAGGCGAGGGTCTGCTCTTCGGCCTCGCGCAGCGTCAGCTCCGATTCGAGGACGCGGTCGATCAGCCCGGAGTCGCCGTGGTGGGTGGTGTTCCACTCGTCCATCGACTCGATGACCGACTCCGGCTGGCTGATTACCAGGCTGGGGCCCTCCTCGATGACCTCCAGGTGCGCGTCGGTGATGATGGTGGCGATCTCGAGGATGACGTCCAACTCGGGGTCGAGGCCCGACATCTCCAGATCCATCCAGACCAGATTCTCGCTCTTTGCCATGATACTTGCCTTTCGCCAGCCGATGAGATGGCCGGTGTGGTATATTTGGTATTCGACGATGAATTTCTGAGGGGAGCGGGGCCGGCTCTGGCACCAATGTCAGGCTCCGCCGGTGCGGTGAGGTGCTCAGGGGCTCGTCAAAGCCGGCTGGGTACGCTCGGGCGCCGGTCTGCTCCCCAATCGTGCGGCTGGCATGTATATTGAACTTACTCTTGAATGAACAGGAAAAACCTCTTCGTCTTCGTCGAGTTCGAGCCAAGATGGCGCGATCGTCATACCATATAGCGTTTTTGTTGCTCGCCGTGCTTGTCTGGCAGGGCTGCGGGCCCGAGCCCGAGCCCGAGCCGGAGCCCAACCTCAGCGCCGACGAGCAGCTCGAGCGGGCTATCGACGCCCACGATATCGAGCCGATCGCCGAGCCGCCGGCCCAGGATTCGGCCCAGGTCGAGCTGGGCCGCGCGCTCTTCTTCGATCGCGAGCTCAGCGGCAACCGCGACACCTCGTGTGCCTCGTGTCATCACCCGCGCGAGATGACCGGCGATGATATCCCGCTGAGCGTGGGCACCGGCGCGCAGATCGACGGCGAAGTGCGCCATCTGGGAGAGGGACGCGAATTTACCGCCCGAAATTCCTCGGACGTCTTCAACCGAGGCGTCAGCGATTGGACCACGATGTTCTGGGACAAGCGCATTCGGCTGGGCCGCGACGGCCAGATGATCACGCCGGCCGGCTCCCGGCTGCCCGACGGACTCGACAGCCTGCTCGCCGCCCAGGCGATGTTTCCGGTCGCCGAGCGCGACGAGATGCGCGGTGAGCCGTGGGACCAGGACATCTTCGGCGAGCCCAACGAGCTCGGCCAGGTCGTCGACGGGCTCTTCAACACCATCTGGGCGAAGCTCATGGACAGGCTATTGGCCTTCGAGGGCTACGAGGAGCTCTTCGCCGAGGCCTACCCGGACGTCGCCATCGACGAGCTCACCTTCGTGCACGCGGCCAACGCGCTCGCCGCCTTCCAGATCGCCGAGTTCAGCTTCACCGACAGCCCCTGGGACCGCTATGTGTCCGGCGACGAGGACGCCCTCGACGAGCAGCAAAAGCGTGGCGGCGCGCTGTTTTTTGGCGAGGCGGGCTGCGCCGGTTGCCACAGCGGCACGCTCTTCACCGACCAAGAAGCCCATAATCTAGCCGTGCCGCAATTCGGCCCCGGAGCCTACCCCGACGAGCCCTATGATCGCGGCTTCGGCCGAGTGAGCAACAACCCCGCCTACGATTTTGCCTTCCGCACGCCCACGCTGCGCAACGTCGCGCTGACCCCGCCCTATATGCATAACGGCGCCTTCGAGACCCTCGAGCAGACCATCCGCCACCACCTCGCCCCGGCCAAAGGCCTACGCAATTACGACGCCAGCCACCTGCCCGACGAGGTCCGCGAGCAGCTCCTCGACGACCCCGACGCCCACGCGCGCATCCTCGAGACGCTCGACCCGAGCGCTCAAGATCCGCCCGAGCTCAGCGACGCCGAGATCGACGATCTAATTGCATTTATGGAGGCGTTGACCAGCGAAGGGGCCGACGATTGTGAGGACGTCGTGCCGGAGAGCGTGCCGAGCGGCTTGCCGCTGGATCTTTAGAGGCTTTCGTGTGCCTCGGAGTCTCGGAGTCTCGGAGTCTCGGAGTTTTAGAGGTCGCGAAAGGCGGGAACGCTAAT
>CAYLTX010000002.1:83331-111833 GCA_964386725.1 uncultured Bradymonadales bacterium
CAGAACTTCTCAGCCGCCTCGCGGTCGGTGATCGCCCGTTCCATCGCCCCGCAGACCTGCTTCATGCCCCGCGAGGGCGAGCGCCCGGAGTGCAGGCCCTCGATGGCCTGGCGCAGCGCGCGCCTTGCGCGGACGGCGTCCTTTTGGCGCATATACAAGCGGGCGCTCTCCACCGCCGCGATCCAGTTGAACGGGTCGAGGAAGAGCACCTTTCGGTAGGTATCCAGCGCCTGAGCGCGCGCGCCTTGGCGGGCGAGCATATAAGCCATCAGACAATAGGTCTCGGGGACGAACGGGTCGTAGGAGGCGGTCGCCTCGCAGCAGGCCAGCGCCGCTTCGGTGCGTCCTTCTTTGAGGTGCGCGACGGCGCGATCGAGCAGGTTGTGGGCGGCCTTGTGGTCGGTGACCTCCGAGCTGATGTCGCTGGTCTCTTCCTCCAGGGACGGTTGGTACGCCAGGTCGAGGGTCGGGAAGTCCTCCTCGGGGTCTGGCTCGGGCTCTTCTCGGGAAGGGAAGGCCACTGTCTTGCCCGGCGGCGTCTTGCGCAACCGGTAGACGAAGCCGCCGCCCTGACGCGCGGCGCGGAAAGGCACCAGCGCCTCGGGGATATTGCCGGTGTGCAGCTGCTCGCTCGAGCCGAGCAGCAGGTAGCCGTCGTTGTGCATGCTCTCGCTGAAGTGGCGAAGCACCCGCTTGATCGCCTCGGTCGAGAAATAGATGAGCACGTTGCGGCACATGATCACATCCCACTGCTCGCCATTTGGCGGCTCGGGAGGCTCCTCGAGGATGTTATGGTGGGCGAAATCGACCGACGCTTTGAGCTCCTCGGCGATGCGCAGGCGCCCGTCGTCGGTGGCCGTGAAGAAGCGCTCGCGCCGGGCGGGATCGGTGCGCCGCAGGCTCCACTCGCCGTAGACGCCCTCACGGGCGTGGCCCAGCGATTCGGTGTTCAGGTCCGAGCCGAGCACGTGGACGGGCACGTCTTGCTCGGCGGCGATCATGGCGACCGTATAGGCTTCCTCGCCGCTCGAGCATCCGGCGCACCACACATTGATGGGGCGCGTCTGGGAGCGCGAATCGGCGAGTTTGGTGAAGACGGTCTTCAGCGCGTCGAGTTGGGGCAGATCGCGCCAGAACGCGGTCAGGCCGTTGGTGACCAGGTTGATGAGGCGCTGGGACTCCTCGTCGCGCGGGTCGAGGCCGTGCAGGTGTTGGACGTAGGCGTCTTTGGACACGTAGCCGAGCTGGGTGGCGCGGGTGCGAAGGAACTCGTCGACTCGCCGCGGGGCGGTGCCGCGAAGTTCCAGTCCGGTCCATTCGGAGAGCAGCGCGCAGGCTTGCGCCACCGGCAGGCGCGAGGCTTGATAGGGACGGCTCATGCGTGCTCCTCGACCAATTGGGCGACGATTTGGGCGAGGCGATCGGCCATGGAGTCGAGCTCGACGACTTCGCTGACCACGCCGCGGTCGAGCGCCGAGCGCGGCATGCTGTACACGATCGAGCTGGTCTCGTCCTGGACGAGCGTGACGCTGCCGCTTCGGTACAAGGCGGCCATGCCGAAGGCGCCGTCTTGGCCCATGCCGCTGAGCACCAGGCCGACCGCGCGCGGGGCGACGTGTCGGGCCAGGCTGCGCAGCAGCACGTCGCCGCTGGGCCGATGGCCGGCGACCGCCGGCCCGTCATAGACCTTCAAGAGGCCGGAGGCGGCCAGCTCCATCTGCATCTCGGTGGGGGCGACGTAGACGTGGCCGGAGCGCACCGGCTGGCCGTGGGTTGCCTCGACCACCCGCAGCGCGGAGTTGCCGTCGAGCCAGCGGGTCAGATGGGCAGAAAACCCGCGGGTTATATGTTGTACGACCAGGATCGGTGCGGGGAAGTCCGCGGGGAGCTCGCCGAACAGCTGGGCGAGCGCCTTGGGGCCGCCGGTCGACGCGACGATGCCCACCACCGGGGTCGACTCGCCGGCGACGTCGCCCTGTTTTTCGTCGCTCGACTTGTTGGTGCTCGACTTGTTGGTGCTCGAAGGGGGCGTCGCTAACTTTTTATCGGCCTTGGCCGACGAGCTCGTCGAGGTCGAGCGCCCGCCGGGGCTGAGGTTCTCGCGCACGTGGCGGACCACCGGGACCTCGGAGAGGATGCGCATTTTGCGGAGCAATTCGAGCCGCTCGGCCTCGCGCATCGGCAGCTCGTCGGGCTTGGCCACCAGGTCTAGCGCCCCGGCCGACAACGCCTTGAACGACAGGTCCACGCCGCCTCGATACGGGTCGGCGGTGACCACCAGGATCGGCGTGGGACACCGCGCCATGATCTGCCCGGTGGCCTTGAGGCCGTCCATGACGGGCATATGGATATCCATAAGGATCAGGTCGGGCTCGAGCTCGGCACAGAGCTCGACGGCCTGCTTCCCGTTGGTGGCGAGCCCGACGATCTTCATGTCCGGCTCGGGTTCAATCATGTCGCCGAGCACCGTCGCAAATAGCGAGCTGTCTTCGGCAATGAGAATGCGCATGAGGTCCAAGGAGACTCCGCGATCGGCGGCAAGAAGTTGATACCTCGTCACCATAGAGGATTTTCGCGGGGTCCAAAAGGGACTGGTCGCGTTGTCGGCTTGATAACTTCGACGTATACAGTAGCATGCCCGAACGTCGTTTGCGTGGGCGCGCTCCATGCAGTATTGCGCCGGCGAACGAACCGAGGAGTTGAAATGGTCGACACCAACAGATTTCGAATCGGGCCCAATTGTGTGCGCCTGGTCTCCGAAGTCGCGGCGATGCTGGCCCGGCGAAGCGGCGACAACATCACCCACGTGCTCTATGTGACCACGTATCTGCCGCTCGACGTGCAGAGCGTGGCGCGTATTCTGGAGAGCGTCGAAGAACAAGAGGGCGGTGGCGTGCGTCGTATTCAGCGAGACGGCCTTTCATTTTTCGAATTCGAAGATCCGGACCTGTACAGCCTGCGTGAATTCGACCTCGACAAAGGCGAACACCTCGAGGAGCTGCACGCGTTGATGCGGACCATCAACGCCCTGAAGACCGACGAAGAATGGGAGCGAAAGACCCGCGAGCAGCACGAGATCTTGAAGGTCGCCGCCGGCGCCAAGCGCCAGACCATCGAGCTGTCCTATTTCAACAGCCGCCTCGAAATGCCCAGCGCCAAAGTGCAGAGCCTGCTCAACGACTTCGGCGCCGAAGGCCACATCGAGCTGCACTACGACGAGGACACCGAGACCCTCAGCTATACTTTTCCGGAACTGGACTATCCCCAGAAGCGCTTCGAGCGTAATATGTCTATCCAGGAGCGCGGTGAGCCCTCGGCGTCGACGCGCCCCATCTGGGCGATCATCGCCCTGGCGACGCTCGGGTTGTTGACCGTTATCCTGCTGATCACGCTGTCGCTCTAAACCACACCTGCTAAGAAGCGCTCAGTCATGGCCGAAAAGCTGCACATTCCGGGCCCCGACGAGCATGAAGACTTCACCGAGCTCAACGAGGGGATCGTGTACGCTTGGGCGGTGTGCATGTTGATCGCCATCGCGCTGTTCATCTTCTTTCGCGACCGGCGCCCGCCCGAGATGCCGCCCGAGCCCGACGACCCGGTCGTCGCCCACCAACAAGAAATCGTCGAGCGTGCCGAGCGCTCTCGCCGAAGCTTCGAGGGCATCGATTGGCAGATCGACGATGCGGTGGCCGTATTCCGACACGGGCCGCGCGAAGCCGCCGAGACTGCCTGCGAGAGGCTCGCCGAGCCGCTCGAGACCGGCACCTTATCGAATACGGTGCAGCTCGAATTGGTCGGCGCCGTCGAACAACATGCCCCCCACGCCCCGTGGAATTGCCTCGTGCGCCGGCACTTCGCCCAGCAGATCGACGACGATCTGGAGCTCGCCGACGAGATGGACGCGTTTTGGGCCGAGGCCGAGGCCTTCGACGCCCCGGCCGGTATTATGGGCACGGTGCTCGAGGAGTTTCGTCGCACGCGCGACCGCCCCGAGCACGCCGATTTCTATAGCTGGCTGCGGCTCTGTGCCCTGCATCCCGAGTACGGCGCAGCCGAGGCCTGCCGACAGATCCTCTATCAAATCTCGCCCGAGCAAGGGGCCGATATCCTCGCCGCCGCCGTACGCCATTTGGAAGAGCGCACGGCCGACCAACTCGCCGACGACCTGAAGGTCTGGGTCCCCGGCGTCGGCGCGCTCGCTGAGAGGGGCCAGCCCCAGACGTGGCGTGTCGAGGGCCAAGACGGCGCGGCGGCCTACGACGCCAAGCTTCGCGTGGGGGCGATCTTCCAGCTCTGTCGGGTCGTCAATTCGCCCGATGAGCAGATCGCCCGGCTCGCCGCACAACAGCTGGCCTCGGCCGCCCATATCGGCGCGCGCGCGGCCGACGAAAACGTCCTGACCCGGTGGCGCCAGGCGTGCCAATTGGCTTTTCGAGTGGTTCCCGACGGCGAGCGTGCTGACGGCGAGAGTGCCGAGAGCGAGCAAGCCGACGGCGACAAAACCGACGGCGAGAAGGCCGAGGCCGATGAGCCCAAGGGCGAGCCGGCCGCGGCGCTAGCCGTCTGGAGCGGCGATCAGGACGAGCCGCCAAATTATGCGATGGCCGAGGTCGTCGAGCGCGGGGAGTGCCCCGGCTTGGCCGACGACCAGCCCGTCTGGCAATGCGCCTTGGGCCTGTGGCAGGGCGCCGACGAGGACATCGACCTGGCATTGATGGGCTTCTTTAATGAAACTCGCTATATCGAATGGGCTGGAGAATGAAGTATTTGCATTCGAAGTATTTGCATTTGTTGGTCGCGGCGACACTTCTGGCCGCGGGTTGTAGTTCGACAGACTCGTCTCGAGCCGCCCGGGAGGCCGGCGACAAGGCCAGCGCCGAGGCCGAGGAGGCCCGGCAGGCCGACGAGGGGCGGCCGCAGCTAGCCGCCTTTGCGCCGCAGGCATCCGAGCCGAACCTGGCCAGCTTCGCCTGGGCCGAGGGCGGCGAGTTGCACGTAGGCTACGCCGACGGTACCTGGGCGCACATCGATCCAAAGGCCCGCCAGGGCAGCGTCGAGCGAGTGCTGGCCGACAAGGCCGCGGTGCGCGCGCTCTCGCCGTCGGCGAAGCTGGCGCTGGTCGTCGATGACCACCCCGTGGTCGTGCGCCTTCGCGACGGCCAGGCCGTCTTGCGCATGCGTGATATCGCACAGGTCGAGTCACTCGGGTTCTTCCCCGGCGGCGGCGGGATCTATGTGGTTGCGTCCAACGGCGACCTGCACATCTGGAATAGCAGCGAGACCGACCTCGACGAGGTCTCCACCAAGAACCTCAAAGACTTCATGGGCCGCCAGAGCTCTGAGTTCACCGCCAAGCTCTCTCCGCTTCGCGGCACCGCGTTGCTCGACGAGGGCAATCGGCTCTTCGTGGGCACCCATGGCGGCAAGGTGCTGCGCTGGGACCCTCGCGAACCCGCCCGGGTCGACGCGCTGGTCCAACTGCCCGCCGAGCCTCACACCTTCGGCTACGCCCGCAGCCACCTCGCCGCGACCACCGCCGCAGGCGACCTGCGCGTGGTCGACCTCGACGACGACACCTTTGTCCCCTGGAGCATGAAAGAAAAAGGCGACTGGGTCGCCGCCTCGCCGAAGCTGCGCGCCGGCTTCGCCGTCGCCGACGCCTCCACCATCGGCCTGCGCAAATTCCAAGACGGCACCTACCGTTGGCAAGCCGAGCTCCCCGACGGCCAAGTCTGCGGCCTGGCGCTCTCGCCCGACGCCTCACAGCTGGCCGTCTGCCTCGACTCCGCCATCCTGCTGCTCGACCCCAAAACGGGCGAAGAACTCGCCGCGCTGCGCCGAGATGGCGAGACGATCGAGTGGCGAGATTGAGGCGCTTCACATCAAACTAGGGCTGTTGGGTAGTTTGGGTCCGTGCGGACGAAAGTGGCTAACGGGCTCGAGGCTTGTGGCGTGGGGCTTGAGGTTGCCTGTCCCCGAGGCCCAAGCCTCGAGCCTGAATTTGCATCACGCAACGCATGGGCCCAAAGGCCTACGTAAAGACAAATAATGGACCCTCAAAACTCGATCGCCTTCGGCGACGCAATGCTCGCCTGGTAGGCGCGCTGGACGCGGTCCATGAGGTCGTCGACGGCGGCGGGCTCTTCGGTGAAGTTGATCTCGGAGGTGTCGACTTCGACCAGGGGGGCTTCGTCGTAGTGGGCGAAGAAGTTGTGGTACAGCGAGCGCAGGCGCTCGAGGTATTCGAGGTCCATATCCTTTTCGTAGGAGCGGCCGCGCTTTTTGATGCGCTCGTTGAGGACCTCCAGCGGGGCGTGCAGGTGGACGACGACGTCGGGCTGGGGGACTTGCTCGCGCAGGATATTGTACATTCGGTCGTACAGGGCGAGCTCGTGGTCGGACAGCGTCAGGCTGGCGAACAGCCGGCATTTGACGAAGAGATAGTCGCTGACCGACAGCCGCGAGAAGAGATCGCGCTGGGAGAAATGCTCCTGCTGCTTGTAGCGGCTGAGCAAAAAGAACATCTCCGTCTGGAAGGCGTAGGCGTCGCGGTCGTCGTAGAACTTGGCGAGGAACGGGTTCTCCTCGAAGATCTCGAGGACCGTGTTGGCGCCGTGGCGCTCGGCGAGCAGGTTGACCAGGGTGGTTTTACCGACGCCGATGGGGCCCTCGATGACGATATAGCGCGGGAAATCAGTACTTAAATCGGGCATGTCAACTGCTTGGCCGAGAGGTGGCGAGGAGACCTGTGTACGAAGCACTATTGCTTTAACGCGCAACTTTCGTTTCGGTCAACACCGACCCTCAAATCTGTGGGCATTTCGCCGAGGGGATCGAGTTTGGAGAGCCGATTGCTTGCCCCCGGCTGCGGGCCGTGGCAAAAATGGAGCGTGTTTCCGACGACCTGTACTCGCGTCCCGAGTGTATATGTCCTTTCGAACGATCGATAGTTGCCGGCGTTATGTGTACGGCCTCACCCTCGCGTTGCTGATCGCAGTCGGCTTGTCTGTGGCCCCGCAGTCTGCGTTTGCCGCCGACGATGAACCGCTTCGGCTGATCTTCGTCAACAGCGATCCCACCGATGGAGAGAGCGCCTACGAGGTGGTCGAAGAGATCCTCGAGGCCAGCGACGATATGGCGCTGAAGCAGCCCGAGGACCTGCTCGACGCCGCCGCCGACCACGGGGTGTCGCTCGACGACTTTCGCGACGGCGACCGGCGCATCGAGCACGAAGCCGACTTCCGCCGGATGATCGAGCAGGTCGAGGCCGAGGCGATCTTGTTGATCGATATCTTCGGGGGCGGGCGCACCATGCAATTCGTCATCATCGGCCCTCGCGGCGACGAGCTGCAGGACGTGCGCTATACGATCTCGGGCGGCCAACCCAGCCAATCAGAGGCGATCGAGGCGCTGCGCAAAGCCTTCAAAAAGCTGGTGCCCGTGGTGCGCGAGTACCGCGAGGAGATGGAGCAAAAGCAACAGCCCAGCACCCAGGTCGATCTGCTCGGCGAGGACGACGACCGGGAGCTGACCGCCAAGCAGCGCGCGGTCCAGCGATATCGGGAAAATCACTCCAATCTAACGGTGGGCGCGACCCCCACCGTCGGCATGATCTTCGGCCGGCGCAGCATGGTTCTGGACACCGAGGCCGACTATGTCCGGGAGCACGCCAGCCCCTTTGTGGGCGTGGGCGGCGAGGTCGACGGTATCTTTACCCTGCTCGACAACGGTCGCGCCGCCATCGGTGGGACCGCCTTTGGCGCCTTCGCACCATTTAGCACGAATTTTCCCGGCGAAGACGGCGAGGCAGTCAGTTATGCGAGTTCGTATAGCAACTTCGGAGCGGACGTGAAGTATATCGCCGGGTTGAGCCCGGACGTGCGCCTGTACGGAAAGGCCGGCGCCGAGATGGTGACCATCGGCATCGCCGCCAATAATGACTATACGGGTCACAGCTATACCAACCTGCGCGCCGGCGTCGGACTGGTCTACGGGATCGGCGAGCTGGCCGCGTTGCACCTGGACGGCGCCGCGCTTCCGACGGTCCACGCCGAGATGTCGGGCAACGCGCTGGGCCCCGCCGACTTCGGCGTGGGCGTCAACGCCGCCGGCCGGCTGCATCTGACCCTCTTCGAGCCCATCGACGCGTCCATCGGCTACGACTTCCGCTATTATAAGATCGACTTCCCCAGCCCGGAGCTGGCCGCGCTCGAAGGCAAGGCTGCGTCGACCACGGATATGTACCACGTGGCGAATGTGATGGTGGGATACGGGTTTTGAGAGAACGTTCGCGTAACTCCACTCAACTAAACAACCACCACAACACCACGATCGGCACCGCCGCCAGGCCGAGCAGCATCAGCACGACCAGGGAGCCGGCGAGGTAGCGCACGAGTTTGGACTTTTTGCGTTGTTTTTCGAGGTGTTCGGGCAGGTCGTCGGGCAGCCGCAGGCGTCGGTCTTCGCCGCGGCGGCCGGTGGCCTTGGCGCCGTAGAAGTCCAGCAGCAGGTCGACGTTCTTGCGGTTGGCTTTGAAGACGGCGTCGAAGGCGTCGCCCAGGCCGGGCACGTAGCCGACGATGAGGTCGACCATCAGGTTGACGGTCATTCTTCCCAGCAGCTGGCGCGGGGCGTCGAGTCGCAGCGATTCCCAGAAGATATACACGCCCACCACCCAGGTCGCCCAGTCGCCGCCGCCGGGGATCAGCCCGATGATCGGGTCGAGGCCGACGCGGTAGCCGATGACCGGCAGCCGGAACTGATCGTCCATCAGCCGGGCGAGCCGGTCGAGCCGGCCGAGCCGGGCCTCGAGTTGGGCGCGTTCGGCCTCGGCCAGCGTGCTGAGCTCGGTGGTGTGGGTTTCTGTCATCTCGAGTCGAGTTCGATGGGGTTAGACGACGGCAGGCACGCCGTCGCTCCGGTTGTCAGGGCGCTCAGTTGGTGGGTTCGAAGTCGGGGAAGAGATCGTATCGGAAATGAAGGATTAGGGGGTATGACACCAGGTCGCACAAAGTCTGGCGAAGTATGAGTGGAATGCAACAACTACTTACTTCGGCAGGACACCTCGAGCACGACGTCCGAAGACGCGAAATCTCGAGGCTGATAGCTTGACAAGCCTTTCACAGGCGTGGGGTCCCACGTGATTGAAAGGAGAGGAGATGAGGCACAAACGATTCTTCCCCAACCTCGAACCCACCAACTATGTCGACCTCGCCTCGTCTGCTCGGCGAAGCGAGATCAGCTGCGGGCGCGTCTGAGTGGACGCGCCGGCCCATGGATGCCTCCTTCTGGACGGGTACACAAGTCCTGTCATGACCGGGTAACTCCCAATCAACATCCAGATCAGTCTGATATCGAGAAGCCTCTGCCTACAATGTAGGACAATGTGCGACAGTCGTCAAAGAGGCATTGTCGCTAAGCTGTCACCGTTAAGTCGTCACCGTCGAGCTATTGTTGGCCGGCCAGGTACTGCAGCCTGCGCACGCTCAGCTCCACTTGCAGTCTGTCTTGTGCGAAATTGATCTCGGCCATTGTGAGCCGGTCCTGAGCATCAATCAAGTCGAGTTGAGTGGTGACGTCGTTTTCGTAGCCGAGCTGGGCGCGACGCAGCGTCTTCTGGGCCAGCTCGACCTGCAGGCGCGAGGAGCGCAGCTGGCTCTGGGCGGATTGGTAATCGGCCCAGGCTTGCTCCAGCTCGGTGTCGATATTGTCGAGGGTCTGGCGTTGTTGCAGCTCGGCGGCGATGAGTTGGGCGCGCCGCTCGTCGAGCAGGGCCTCGCGCTGGCCGCCGTCCCACAGCGTCCAATTGGCCCCGAAGATGAGCTGCCACTGCGGATCTTGCTCGCTCAGGGCGGTGTCTTTGGAGTCGGAGTATTTGAAGGTGGTCGATAGGGTGGGCAGGTAGCGGTAGTAGATCTCGTCGACGGCAAGGTCGGCCAGCTGTTGATTGATTCGCTCGACCTCCACGCTATAGCGCTCCCTTTGGGCGGTCGATTTGAGCTGCGCCAGGCTCGCCGGCTCGGCGGGTTCGGCGGGCTCGGTGACCTCGAAGTCGGCGTCGATCTGCAGGAGGTTGGCCAGCGACTGGCGCGCTTTGACGTAGGACAGACGCGCCTGCTCGAGGTCCTTTTCGGCCTCGACGACGCGGCCGCGGGCGCGGTCACGGTCGAATTCGGTGGCCTGGCCGGCTTCGATGCGCCGCTCGGCGGCCCGAAGCAAAGTCTTGGCCGAGGCGAGCTGCCGCCGGGAGATGGCCACGAATTGGCGGCCCAACAGAAGGTTGTAGTACAGCTGGACGGCCGAAAAATCGACCTGCTCGCGGGCGGCCTCCAGGCGCGCCTCGGCCTGCTCGTGGCGGCCGTAGGCGATCTTGATGCCCGGATAGGCGCGTGCGCTCAGCGGCAGGGTGACGCCAACCTCCCAGGACCAGGTGTTTTTGGGCTGGGTCACGAAGCTCAGCGGCTCCTCACCGGGTACCGGCGAGGGGAACTCTCCGCCAACCTCGTCCTGGTTGATGATATAATTTCCGCTGGCCGAGACCTGCGGCAATACGCGGCTATAGGCGTTTCGGATCTGCGACTCGGCGACGGCGACCTGCTGCTGGGTCAGCTGGACGTCGAGGTTCTGCTCGCGGGCCATCTCGCGGACCTCCTCGAGCGGCAGGACGCGCTCGGCGCTGATCTCCTCGCCGAGCTCGTCTTCGGCCGGGCGCAGGCCGCTTTCTTGTTGAGTTTCTTGCTGGTCTTGCCGATCGCCCTCTTCTTGCTGCGCCTGGGCGGCCTCACCTGCGTCCGGGCCGACTTGCTCTCCGTCAGCCGGGGGCTGCTGGGCGCCGGCGATCGGCGCGATGCTGATCGCCAACACGACCAGGCCGGCCGCAGAGACGCCTTTGACCAGGCGCATCCCGAAGCGGCCGATATCGTCGAAGAGTGAGTACAGCACCGGCACGACCACCAGGGTCAGGATGGTCGCCACCAGCAGGCCGCCGGAGACGACCTTGGCCATCGGGCCCCACATCTCCACGGAGTTGCCGCCGACGACGATCTGGGTGTTCACGAAGTCGATGCTCACCCCGATCACCAGCGGTACCATGCCGCCGATGGTCGTAATGGCGGTGAGCATGACCGGCCGGAAGCGCACCAGCCCGCCGGTGACCACCGCCTCATGGCGGTCGAGGCCGCGGTCTCGCAGCTTGTTGATGTAGTCGATCATGACGATGGCGTTATTGACCACGACCCCGGCCAGACTGATGATCCCGATGCCGGTCATGATGATGCCAAAAGGCATCCCGGTGATGATCAGGCTCCAGAACACGCCGATGAGGCTGAGCAGCACGCTGCACAGGATGATGAACGGCTGGACGATGGAGTTGAACTCGGTGACCAAGATCAACAGGATCAAGAAGACGGCGGCCAGCAGCGCCTTGGCCAAAAACGCGCCCGCTTCCTTCTGATCTTCTTGCTCGCCGGTATAGGCGATCTCGTAGCCCGGGGGCATCTCCAGGTCGGCCAGGCGCTTCTGAGCCTCCTTGAGCAGGTTGTCGGCGAGGTAGCCCTCGGCGGCGTTTGCGGTCACCGAGACGACGCGCTCGCGATCTTTGTGGCGGATCGAGCCGCTGCCGCCGCGCACCTCGATATGGGCGACGTCGACCAGCGGGACGCGCATATTATCCTTGTCGGCGACGGTGAGCTTTTCGAGATCTTCGACGCTGTTGCGATCAGACTCTCGGAGCCGGACGGTGACGTCGTATTCGTCCTCGCCCTCGCGGAAGACGCTGGCTTCGGTGCCGTTGATGGCCGTACGCACCGTCTGGGCGATCGACTGGGTGTTGACGCCCAGCAGCGCCGCCTGGCGGCGGTCGACGAGAACTTGGATTTCGGGTCGGCTCAGCTCGAGGTCATCCTTCAGGTCGATAATACCGGGGATGGCGCGTACCTCGTGGCGGACCTTTTGGGCGATGGCGCCCAGCACCTGCAGGTCGTCACCGCGAATCTCGATGCTTACCGGCGCACCGGTCGGCGGGCCCTTACTCTGCTTGGCGAGCACGACGCTGGCGCCGGCGACATCGGCGTAGATCTCGCGCAGCTCGTCCATGAGATCGGAGGGCGGGCGGGGCTGATCTTCGATGTCGACCAAGTCGACCGAGATCTTGCCCTGGTGCGGGGTGTTGTTGCCGCCGGCGCCTCCGCCCATGCCCCCCGAAGAGGCCTTCACGCCCGCGTCGACGATATAGGCATCGACCAGGTCTTCGTGGTCGGCCAGTGGCCCGGCGAGCGTCTGCAAGAGGCTGTCAGTCTGATCGAGGCGGGTGCCGTCGGGGTTCTCGACGTTGACCGTAAACTTCTCGGGGGTCGTCTCGGGGAAGAACTCCACACCGCGCGAGGTCTGGCCAAAGAGAGCTATCGTGCCCCCCAGAGCGATGATCGCGATGAGCACCACGACCAGCCGGTGTTTGAGCGCCCACTCGAGCTGGCGGCGGTATAGCCGGTAGATGAAGAGGTCGGGCACTTCGTTTTCGGAGAAGCTCACGCCGTCTTTGACCTTCAAGAAGGCCGCGCAGACAGTCGGGTTGATGACCAGCGCCACAAAGAGGCTGCTGAGCAGCACGATGATCAGCGTGGTGGGCAGATAGCCCATGAACTCACCCATGATGCCCGGCCAGAACAACATCGGGAAGAAGGCGGCGACGGTCGTCGCCGTCGAGGCGATGATCGCCCAGCCCACCTCCTGGGTGCCGTCGATGGCCGCCTGCACCCGGGTTTTGCCCTCGCTGGCGTGTCGGTAGATATTCTCGACGACCACCAGCGCGTTATCGACGAGCATGCCCAGCGCCAAGATCAGGGCGAAGAGGACCACCATATTCATGGTGATGCCGAGCATCATCAGCACCAAAAAGCTCAGCAGCATCGACATCGGGATGCTGATCGCCACGAATAGCGCGTTTCGGGCCCCGCCCATAAAGAAGAACAGCACCAGCAGCACCAGCACGAGCCCGGAGATGATATTATTCTCCAGCTCTCGCACGCTGGCTTCGATCTCGGTGGACATATCGTTGAGCACGACCACCTCGAGGCCGTCGGAAGCATAGCGCTGCTCGTAGTCGTCGATGATGCTCTTGGTTTCCTGGGCGATGTCGATGATGTTCTCGCCGGCGCGCTTGACCACGGCCAGCGAGATATTGGGCTGAGTGACGGCCTGGCGCACGCCGTTTTCGTCCTCTCGCCAGGTGGTCAGCCGGCTGCGGGTCTTGGGCTCCTTGAAGCCGTCTTTGACGGTGGCCACATCATCCAAGAAGACCGGCTCGCCTTCGGGCGATTTGACCACGATATCGGCCATCGGGGGCACTTCTTCGAATTCGCCGGGAACCCGCACGGTGTATTGCATGGCGCCCATCTCGAGGCTTCCGCCGGGCAGATTGACGTTCTCGCGCTGGATGGCGCCGATGACCTGATTGAGCGAGACCTTGTGGTGCTCGAGCTTGTCGGGGTCGACGTTGATCTGGATCTCGCGCTCGACCCCGCCGGTCAGGTCGACGCGCAGCACGCCGCTGACCCCCTCGATATCGTCCTGGAGCTCCTCGCCGAGCTCCTTGAGGCGCACCAGGTCCATATCCCCGCTGACGTTGGCGATGAGCACCGGCCAGTCGCTGGCGTTGATCTCGATGATCTCGGGGTCTTCGGCGTCGCCGGGCAGGTCGGGCTTGGCCTTGTCGACGCGGTCGCGCACTTTCTGGAGCGCCTCGTCGATGTCGACCTCCGGGTCGAATTCGAGGGTGACCAGCGAGACGCTCTCCGCCGAGGTGCTGGTCATCTTGTCGAGGTCCCTGAGCCCTTTGAACTCCTTTTCGAGCGGCTGGGTGACCAGGGTCTCGATGTCGGCCGGCGAGACCCCGAAGTAGGCGGTGCTCACGATCACCACCGGAATCTGGACGTCGGGGGCGGCCTCTTTGGGGATGGTCTTATAAGCGCCGATCCCGCCGATGATGATACACGCGATCAGCACGAAGACGGCCGTCGAGTGATGGATGGCAAAATTTGTGACTTTCATGGTCTCAGATCCTGGTTACCGCATGCGGATCGCGCTCGGTTCTCGCGTACAATTCCGGATGTCTTTTGCTGTTCGTGTCGTTTGCGCCCAAGCGAATAATGGTTGCCAGTCGGCTCGAGGCTTGGGGCGTGGGCTCGAGGTTGCCTTTCCCCAAGCCCCACGCCACAAGCCCGGACCAGCACTGCCGAACGATTGGCCGCATGATAGGCGTGATAGCACCCAACGCCTTTATTCGGGCTTGTCGTCTTTGGAGGCCTGGCCCAGATCGACGCCGGCGCCGCTCGAGCGCATCTGCTCGATGGACTCGAAGTGGCGCACGCTGTCGACCCGGGCGCTGTTGACCAGCCCGCGGTGGCCGCGCACGATCAGCCGGTCGCCCGGCTCGAGACCGTCGGTGATCACCACGTCGGGCCCGGCACTCGGGCCGAGTTCGACGACGCGCAGATGGGCGGGGCCGGGCTCATCGATGCTGTCGACGACCATCGCCTCGGAGCGCTTGAAGCCCTGCAAGAGGGCCTCTCTGGGGACCATGACAACCTGCTCCCATTGCTTGCGCAGCAGGGTCATCTGCGCGCTCATCCCCGGCAGGATGGAGCGATCGGGGTTATCCACCTGGACTTCGACCGTGTAGGTGCCCGTTCGCGGCGAGGTGTGCAGCGAGCGGTGGGTGATCTCGCCGGCGACCGTTTTGTCCAGCGCCGGTAGGTAGACGTCGACGCTGTCGCCCAGGCGCACATAGCGCACACGGCGCTCGGGGACCTGTCCTTTGAGCAAGATCTCGTCGTAGTCGATGATCGTTGCGATCGGCGCGCCCGGTGAGGCGAACCCGCCCTGGTCGACGTGCTTGGTGCTCACCACGCCGCTCATCGGGCTGTTGATGCCGCCCTTGCTCAACCCGACTTTGGCCTGCTCGAGGCTCAGTCGCGCGTTCTCCAGGGCCGTCTCGGCCTGGTCGAGTTGTTGAGGCGTGGCGAGGCCGTCGTCGGCCAGCCGTTGGGTGCGCTCGTACTCCCGGCGGGCCGAGTCGAGCTGGTTGTCGAGCACGTCGATGCGCGCCGAGTCGGCCTCGGTGTCGATCTGGACCAGCCGGCTGCCCGCCTTGATCTCGTCTCCCTCCTCGAAGGAAGCCCGCAGGATGCGCCCGCCGGTCTCGGCGGATACGGTCACCTGATCGACGGGCTCGGCGGTCGCGCGCACCTCGAAGGTCTCGGTGAAGTCGACCGCGCTCACCCCCAGGGTCTCCACGGGAATGGGCGCAGACTCCGTCGTGCTGGCCGCGTCTTGGCCCTCCGCCGGTGAGGCGTCCGAGTCCGAGGTGTCACAGCCGCTGGCATAGATGCCCAGCGCCGCGACCGTCATGATGGCGATGATGCTCGATGGATGGCCCATATACTTCATGATTTAGTTCTCTTTCTCGCTGATCGTGCCGGCGCCCGACAAAAAGAATTGGGTGAGTCGGCGGCCCTCTTCGGGGCTGAGCAATTCACCGAGGTATTCGATGCGTTTTTCGCGGGGCTCGATGACTTCGACCATCTTGAGGGAGCGCATCAGATGGCCGTTGAGTAGTGCGAAGAATTGGTGGGTCAGATACAGCGCGCTAAAGTCGGCTGCGGGTGTCAACTCGCCGCGCTCGATGGCGTCTTCGAAGATGTTGACGATCGAGCCGAGCATGCGCACATGCCGGTTGAAGATGTCGAATTCGGGGCGGTTGGTCTGCGGCCCGAAGAGCACCGAATACACGAAGCTCAACACCACCGGCGCGCGCCGGCAGGCGTCCAAGTGCGCCCAGATGAGCGCGTCGAGCTTTTCTGTGAGCGTATCACCCTCGCTGATCGCCTTGGCGACGTCCTCTTCCATGGACTCGAAGAGGTACCGCACAAGCTCCGAGAACAGGCCCGCCTTGCTCTGAAAATAATAGTAGAGCATGGGGTTGGTGACGTCGGCTTGCTGGACGATCTCGCGCACGCTGGTGGCCGAATAGCCTTTTTCGGCGAACAGATAGACCGCTACGGTCATGATACGCGCGGCCATCTCGGGGATGTCCTCGTCCTGAAACTTGGGGAGGATCTCGGGTTGTTCGGTATCGGGCGGCTCTTGCATTGCAGCGAACTCTCTCAGGGGCACGGGCCCGGCGTTTAACGTTAGTTAAGCTAACGGTTGTTAAGCAGGAGGGTACGGAACTGAGGGGGGAAGTCAAGAGGGGGTCAAGAAAGGACAAAACCCGAGCTGTTGAGCTCGGGTTTTGCCGCAAGCAGATTGTGGCGCCGCGCAAGCAGATAAGCCGGCGCCTGGTTGGTCACGGGCGCAAGCAGAAAAGGCCCGTGGTGCTCTATACATCACGGGCGCAAGCAGAAAAGGCCCGTGGTGTTCGATGCATCACGGGCGCAAGCAGAAAGGCCCGTGATTAGGTGCTAGAGACTCACAGTTGAAAGATCTCCACGCCGCGCTCGGCCTTGTCATCTCCCTCGTCGTCTTCCTGCTCAGCTTCGGGGAGGTGGGGCTGGTGGCGTGGAACTTCGAGCCGCGGTCGCTCGCGCTGACGCTCTCGCTTTTCTCGTTCCTTCTTGAGTTCGTCGTATATGATGTAATCCGGCAACATCGGACTTCCCTCGTGCTGTGGACCTAGCGGCCCGGTAAGTGGTTCGGAAGTACGAAGCCCATATCCTTGGGCGCTTTCGATTATAACAACGCGCGCTTTACGTTCCAAATTCAATTTTTTAGTCAGACCGGAAAGAAAGTTTCACCCGGTCGCTCACTGGGCGACACCAATTTGCCCTTCGACCTCGATTGTAGGGTCCTGGGGGCCGATCTCCAACTTTTTTTTCGCGATCTACTTGATCCAGTGAGCGTGAAAATTTTTTGCTCGGTGTAGAAAAATTCTGTTATGACGCAAAAAAAGACCGCATCCCAACTTGGGCTGCGGTCTGTTGCAAAGGCGAAAAGCCAGCAATGCGTGTTGCTAGACGGGGATGAGCGCACTGTGCGCCGATCACCTGGTGCTGCTGGCTGATCGCTTCGTGCAGCTGGGGAGCTGATCGCTTTTGGCGATCAGTACCAGCGAAGCCCGATGGTGCCGCTGAGTGTGTCGAAATCCGCGTTTCCGTAAAAATGACGGGTATAACCGACGGATCCGCCCAGGGCGTGGGTGCCGTTGACGAAGTATTCGTAGCCCACGGCCGCGCGCGCGGCGAAGCCCAACTCACGGTACTCCCGGAAATCGTTATCGCCACGCTGGCCGTCGAAGGCCGCGTAGGCCAGGCCGGCGGCTCCTTCGACGAAGAGACCCTCGATGAGGAAGAAGTTGCCCATCGCCATGAAGCTCGAGTGGCGGTGAGCCAGGGTCTGTGAGCCCTTCTCGACGTTGCGCACCCACAGGTTGCCCTTGGCGCCGAGCACGATATTGTCGGAGACCCCGCCGCCGAGCGCTGCCGAGAACTCCAGGCCGGGCAGGCGCCCCTCTTCGAAGCCGGCGGTGCCGTCGCCTTCTTGGAGGTCGACCCCGCCGATGCCTCCGCCGAAGCCGAGACCGAAGAACATCCCCTTGCGATCGGCATATCCATCCAGCGCAAATGCGCTCGAGGCGGCCGTCAGGATCAGACCGGCCACTAATAGGGCCGCGATCGCGCGAGGTAGATGATGAGTAGGCTGTTTGGTCGCTTTTGAGTGATGCATTGAGATTCCTCCAGTTCGAAATCAGTCAGTCCATTTGTTTGGACTCACCGCAGGCGTGAAAAATTCACCACGTTCACAGAATTTTGGTCGATGACCACGTTTCGTCGGTCGGTTTTCTTGCCCACTTTGACGCTGATCGGATGGGTGCCGTCGCCGAGCTGTACGCGGATCAGTTGGATGCGGGCCGGCAGCGTCATCCAGCTGCGCGTATCCGGTTTGTCGGCGGCGTTCATCCCCGCTTGGACGGCCAGATTAGCCAAGGAGCCGAGCCCCGATCCCCCGCCGCCATGGTTGACGGCCGCCTCCGTAATCGAGCCGGCGGCCGCGCGCGTGATCAGACGGGTGATCGCGGCGACCATCATCGAGGGCATGACCTCGGCGTAGGCGGTCTCGACCTGAGAGGCGATGTCCACGTCGGCGTTGGGCTCCATGGTATAGTCGCCCACGCTGACCTTGACCGGCTTGGGCGAGGGGTTCGAGCGTCTGGTGAGCATCGGGAAGTTGACCGACTCGATGACTCCGTTGGCGACCATCATATTGAGCCGGCCCTGCTGGTCGTTGTCGAAGCTGTGGCGGTGGGCCCGCTCCGTATAACCGACCGCCTGGGAGATGGGGATGCGCTTGGGCTCCAGCCAAGGAGCCAGGCCGGTCTGGACGAGGAGCAGGGTGTCGCCGTTTCTGTGACGCTCGCGGTATTCGTCGAAGGTGATCAATTGGTTGAGCTGGACTTGCTCGAGGATGTCCGACAGCGCCTCTTGGTCGTCGGCCTGCAGCTCGCGCGGCTTGTAGCCGGTCAGCGTCATCAGGTCGACCAAGCGTTGGCGAAAGCCCTGGCCGCGGACCCCATAGTACCAGGCCCGGCTGTAGTAGCGCGCGGCCATCTCGTAGTCGTTGGCGGCCTCGAAGGCAGCCGCGCCTACGTAATTGCCCAGGCCGAGCACGCCGTGAAGGACGTTTTGTTGGTCTTCGTCCAAAAAGAATTGCTCGAGCAGCGTAAATCGACGCGCCTCGACCTTGGCGCTCTGGACATCGTCCATGGCCATGAAATTGATCATATTCAACGTGTTCAACAGCAGCCGTTCGTAGGCCGGCGCGCGGTAGTCCTCGGAGGCCTCGCTATACATATACTTGGCGATCTCCATGGACTCGGCGTTGGTCAAGTCGAGCCACTCGAGCGTGTCGTCGGCGGCGATCATGTCGCGGGCGGCCAATTTATACTCGCCCATCGCCTGCAAAACGGTCGCCCGCTCGAGCAATAACAGCGAATTGTCGTCCTGGAGGCTGTCGGGCAACTGCGCCGAGCTCTGGGTCTCGAGCTGCTTGTTGAGCAATTGGACGGCTTTTTCGGGTTTGTTCGAAGCGACCGCCGAGTGTGCGCTTTTGACATTGTCCGAGTAGGTGGCGCAGCCGCTAAACCACAGCAGCGCGATAAGAGCCAGCACACAATGTTGGAGGCGTTTGGGCATAGCAAATAAAGGCGGCAATGGGGTTCTGAACCCACAAGACCCGGACCTATGGATACGCCCGGGCCTTGCAGGTTTGATTGTCCAAACAATCGAGCAGCGGGCCTGCAGGGCCTTATTTCATCAGGCCTTTGCTCAGCGCCGACTCGTTCTGGAATTTGATGGCGCCGGTCTCCACATCGAGCACCTGCACGAACATGAAGTATTGGACGCGCTTCTCGCCGTCGACGCGCTCGGCGACGTCGTAGACCTTGCCGGTGACAAAATACTGCGCGCCGAGCTGCTTGCCGTAGCCGGCCAGCCGCTGGGGATCGTAGGCGTCGGATTGCTGGCGCTTGATCTCGGCGATCAACTCCGGTTGGTTCTCGTGGCTGACCACGTCGGCGCCCGAGCCGTTGACCAGGTCGGTCTCGAACTTCGATAGCAGCGTGTCGAGCTGCGGGCCGATATGCTCGCTGGTCTCATTCCGCATCGGGAACACGGCGACCACCGGGGCGTCGCCGCTCTGGTACTCGCGATCCCACTGCTTGGTGATGCGCGAGCTGAGCAGCTTGTCGATATTGTCCTTGTACAGCCGGTCGAGGTCCTTGCGGTCAAACCGCAGGCTCATGGCGTACTCGTCCATATCTTCTTTTTCGGTATCCCGAACATATTGCGGCTTCGCGCAGCCGATATGTACGGAGAGCAGCAGAGCGAAGACCATCAAGGTCCATTTTGTCGGGGTGTTCGGCAGGGTCATGGCGTATTCTCCAAAGATAGGGTGGCTCGAGCGCCCGTAGCGTGGCTCCAATGTCCATTAGAATGCAGACATTGGCATAGGAGCCGCGCCGTGCGCAACTGTCGGTAATGGTTCCACTAATATTTGACGCAGCAGTCGCCGCGATGTTCAAAATCAAGTCGCCGAGCGACCTGTCCCTCCATGAATTGACGGTGATCTTCCAATCCAGAGGCGCTTGTGGCGAGGAGTTTATCGCCTCTGCACCAGAGTGCAAGACGGGACGCAGGCCGGATGTGTCGACGAGGTGACAATCCGAGCATCTGGCCCGCCGGCGGCGCGAGCGCGCTTGTTTTATAACCTTGTACAGTTGAACGGTATTGACCGAAATGGTACTAGACAGGTGTCTTTTTTGGCACGACGATTCCATGACATTATCAAGGTGTAAAAAATGAAGACACGGCAATGGCTTATCATGCTGGCGAGTTGCTTGGCGCTGACTGCAGCTCCTCTGGTTGGATGCGGTGATACCGACGATCCCAGCTCGAATAATAGCAGTGGGAATAACAACGAACTCGACGCGGGCAATAACGGCAACAATAGCCAGCCCGACGGTGGTGATGAGCCCGATGGCGGCGAGCCCGACGGTGGTGATGAGCCCGATGGTGGTGACGAGCCCGACGCCGACGGAGGCACCGTAACCCTCGACTGCCAGCTCAACGACTGGTGGACCGGTCAGGTCTACGTCCCCGAGGACGACCAGGGCGACCCCGACCGCAGCAGCGTCGACGCTCATAACGGCGGCAATCCCGTGCCCGCCGACGAGGTCACCCTCGACGACGCCAGCCTGCAGGCCGTCGTCGACGCCATGCCCGACACCGTCGACGACCGCGACACCGAAGACGTCAACGAAGGCGCGGCCACCCTCGAGACGCCCATCGAGGTCACCAACGCGTTGCTCATCGCCACCAACCGCGGCGACAACCCGGATACCGAGGACGTCATCGAGGGCAACGACCACTTCTGGCTGCAAGACGCCAACGCCGAGGTGATCTTCTACCGCGGCTTCGCCGAGGGCGACGAGCCCCAAGAGGCGCTGCGAGTCGGCGACAAGGTCAACTTCACGGTCACCGAGGTGACCAACTTCAACGGCCACCCCGAGATCACCGGCGTGACCGACTTCGAGATCGCCAGTCGCGGCAATGACGTGCCGTTTACGGATCTGAGCGGCGAGGAACTCAGCGCCGACTATTACGGCCAGTTGGTGCGCGTCAGCGGCGGCATCAGCGCCATCGAAAACCCCGAGTGCGGCGGCTCCGAGGAGTTCCCGAAGGTCTGCTACGAGATGTCTCACGGCGAGGACCTCGATCAAACCGCCACGCTGCGCAGCTCGTCGAGCTTCATCGAAGAGGGCGATTGCCTGACCTACTTCGGCCCGATGGGCGCCTACCCCGCCCCGCTGACCCCGGGCGACGACGTCAACCCCGAGCCGCAGCTCGACTCGGTCAACTGGAGCTGGGTGCGCGGCGAGTAATCGCCCCATTCGGCCCTGGAGAGGGCACCGGCTCTGCGCTCATCGAGGGCCGGTGCTCGTTTGCTTCATTAGTTTGTGTCTCAACGGATCGGCCGCTCCATGCAGTACCGCCAGCTCAGCCCCATCCTGCTCGCCTGCGCCGCGGCGCTGACCTTCGGCTGCGGTGTCGAAGAACCCGAGGCCGATCCCATGGACCCCGTCGATTTCTACGGCGAGGCCTCCGACACCCAGGTCGAAGACGACCGGGACTTCACCGAGGAAAATTACGATTTCACCGGTGAGATGCCGATCGCCGATCTGCTCGACCTCTTCGACACCGGTGAGACGGTCTGGTACGGCGTCTCCCCCATCGACCCGTACGCCCACGGCGACGAGCGGGTCGTCGACGTCGACTGTGATCCCAAAGAACAGCGCTACGGAAGTCCGCTGGTCGAGGTCGACGAGCTGCCCGAATATATCGAGGGCATCGTCACCCTGCATCCGCGCTACTTCCAAAAGGTCACCGTCTGTGGCCAAGATCACCGCTTTTACGGGGCGTTTTATCTGCAGGACGAAACCGGCGGCATCCTGGTGTTGAAGGACTCTCGCGTCGCCGACTTCACCTTCGGAGACCGGGTGCGACTGCGCGTTCGCGCGCTCGCTAAATCCTTCGATTCGCTGACCGTGCTCACCTACGACGAGCAGGAGGTCATCGACCCGGATACCAAGCATCCCATCTATTACGAAGCTGCCGACGGCCCGCTCGACGACGACGATGTCGGCAAGGTGCGCCGTGTGACCGGCGTGATCACCGGCGAGCCGAACAACAACAACTTCAACGAACTCAGGATGCTCGGCGACGACGGCCAGCTCGGCAATCGAGGCTTGGATCTATTCGAATGCCAGCGCATCCAGGTCACCGGCCCGGTGGAGCAATCCTTTGGCGCCTACCGCGTCATCATCGCCAGCCTCGGCCAGATCGAGTGGCTCGGAGATGCAGAAGATTGTCCCGTTTCTGAATAATGTCCCGAACCCGGACGAGCCGCCGATACCCTGGCCGCCGTCTTTTTTCGTCATTTACGTAGCTGAATTCTCGGACGTACAGATATGAAGTTCAAGATGTGTTTTGTGGCGGTGCTCGCGGGTGCCGTGATTCTGCCCGACGGCGCGCTCGCTCAGGAGTACGGCCCCGACGACGCCACCTCGATCCGGATGGTCCACGAGGTCGACGAGGAAGAGGAAGCCGACGACGAGCCGCTTCGGTGGGACTTTCGGCTGACCAACGAGGTGCACACCTTCAACAACCTCGACTTTCTGCCCCTCGACGAGTCCACCAACCAGGACATCGAGGACACCGACGACCGGCACAGCTTCGGGTATACGAGCGTGTCGGCCGGCGCCTCTTATGACGTGCTCGAGGATACCACCTTTAATTTCGGGACGGCGCTCAGCGGCCTGTGGGGCAACGACCAGCTCGGCACGACCACCGATTTCGGCGCCTTCGCCTATATCTACGACCTCTCGGTCGACTGGACGGCGGTCGAAGTCGGTGATCTGAGCATCGGCACCTCGGTGGGCCGCCAGAGCTTCTCGATCGGCGGCGCCGAGGAGGACTTCTTCTTCAAAGACATCATCGACGGCGTCACCGTCAACGCCGACCTCGGCGCGGCCGGGCGCGTTCGGATCTTGGTGGTCGACATCTTCGGCGACAGCGGCCGGCCCGCCGACGTCGACTTTGCCCGGTTTATCAACTCCAATAAGCAGACGACCAACAACTTCCGCGGCGACACCAACGTGTATCGCTACGGTGGCGTCTACGAGTTGCTCGACCTGATGGATATGTTCGACGTGCGCGCGTTCGCCTTCGGCTCGCATATCGGCGCGGCCCGCGCATCGCAGCTCGACGAGGAGACCAGCAATAGCGCCGAGATATCGCACGACGGCGCCCTCGCTAACTTCGCCGACAACGACACCACCTGGATGGCCGGCGCGCGCGCCAATTACAGCTTCGAGGGGCCGTCGTTCAACTTCGGGCTGATGGCCGAATATGCCCGCTCGGGCGGCATCGACCACAAGCCGGAGTATCTGGGCCTTTATGACGCGGAGACCGATGGAAACGCCTTCGGCGCCGCGGCCTACGCCGGAACCGACGGGCGCACCGTCGACGTCGACGGCCGACTTCGCTTCTTCCACGCCGACGGAAATAACAACACCGGCGAAGAGGGGCTTTTGTACAATCACGGCTTCGTCTCCATGAAGGGCAGCCAGGTCGGCGGTGTCGCGATGGACCGCTACGCCGGCTGGCACCCCAGCGCGTATGTCAGCGGATTCGAGGGCATCTCGGACAACCCGCAGGACACCGACCGCAAGGCGGGCACGATGAGCGTTCACGCCGGCCTCGGCGTGTTGTTGGCTGACACGCTGCGCATCGACCTGGACGGCTGGTATTATCAAGACACCAGCGAGACGAATTTCGACGTCGCCGACGCCGAGGAAGTCGCCAGCGATGGTGGCTGGGGCCAGAACGCGTCTGAGCTCAAAGCCCAGGAGCGCCTGGGCAAGACGCTGGGCACCGAGCTCAACGCCGCGCTGACCTATGTCGCCAATGATGCGCTGTCTTTTTACGCGCTCAGCGGCATCTTCTTGCCCGGTGAATTTTACGAGACTCGCATCGATCGCACCGCCGGCACCGCCCTGGGCGCACCCGATAGCGACCCCGACAAACTCGAGGACTTCTGGATGGTCGCCGGCGGTACGACGCTCAGGTTTTAGGAAAGGTCTAAGGTAGATGATGAATAGAGTTTCATGGACAGCACTCGGTTTAATAGCCGCCGCCGCATTGGCATGCACCACCGCCTGCGAAGACGCGGGGCCCGATCGCGATCGCTCCCCGCTGTACCGCTGGGGCGAAGAGGATCAGCCCTCCAGCGGCGAGCGCGGCAACCTGTTGATCACCGAGATCAACTTTGCCGGCAGCGTCACCGATGACGGTACCCGCGACGCCGATGACATCTTCATCGAGCTGCAAAACAAGCATCCCCGGCCGATCAACCCCAGCGGATGGCATGTGACCGTCGAGGGAGACGTCAACCGCAGCTGGCGCATCCCGCGGGTCGAAGAGCCGATCCAGCCCAACGATTATTTTGTGATCGCGCGCAAAAAAGACGGCGCCTTCGGCGATATCACTCGCGAGAGCGGTGCGTTTATCGAGGACTTCGAGCTCGGCTCGCACCGGGTGGCCATCGAGCTGCGCGACTTCGACCTCCGGCTCATGGAGCAGGTCGGCTCGGAAGACGACGAGGTCTTCACCGGCGGCTGGGATACCGTCTCCGTGCGCACCATGGAGCGCGCCGAGCTGATCTTCGGCAACCAGGGCGGAGACGCTCGCAATTGGCACGCGTATTCGGACCCCCGGGGGTTCTCGACGGTCGCCGAGGGCTGGCGCAAACACACCCTGGCCAGCCCCGGAGTGGCCAATAGCGCCGACTATTCCGGAAGCAGCACCAGCGGAAACTTCGAATAAGAGCTGTTTGGAGACTCGACCCGGGCCTTGCGGCTCGACAAGAGTCTTCGCTCCCTGAAGGGACAACGCATCATGAAGCATTTTTCAAAACTCCATCTCGTCGTGCTGCTGCTGGTGGTCGGCGCTACCGTGACGGTCGCATGCATGGAGGAGCCGCCTCCGTTGGTCGAGGCGCTCAATGTGGCCGACTACCACATGGAGCCGG
This sequence comes from uncultured Bradymonadales bacterium, assembly GCA_964386725.1. Classification (GTDB taxonomy): domain Bacteria; phylum Myxococcota_A; class Bradymonadia; order Bradymonadales; family Bradymonadaceae; genus CAYLTX01. The sequence continues at coordinate 108,469 of CAYLTX010000002.1, forward strand.
CCGACCAGGCTGACACCCGCAGAGCCTCGCTGCTCAGTGACATCGCCGCGGCCAATGACCGCATCGACATCGCCGTGTCCACGCTGGCCGACGAGGAGCTCGCACAGGCGCTGGTCGACGCCAGCAAGGCGGGCGTCGAGGTGCGCGTGGTCGGCGACTGGGACGCGCGCGAAGAGATAGGCTTCGAGCTGCTCGACGACAACGATATCATGCCGGTCTTCGGCGACGGCACGCTCGCCTATCTGCCCGAGCCGACCCTGTCGAGCATCGTCCAGCAGTGCCGGGAGCGCTCAGACGAACAATTGATCCAATGTTCTTCCGGCCAAGCCAGCTCGGGCAACGCGATGATGGTTCGCCCCGGCGACTACAACCAGATGGCCCACGACTTCGCGGTCATCGACGATAGATTGGTGTGGACCTTCCCGCCGCCCGACAATAGCAACCGAAGCTGGGTCGGCTGGCGCATCGAGAGCTCCCAGCTCGCCTACGATTATGTGCGCGAATTTCAGCAGATGCACGGTGGGGTGTTCTCGACCACGCTGACCATCTACAACGGCCCGCTCAAGTCCAATACCAACAGCCACTCGCACTACCTGACCGATATGGGCATCATGCGCGTGTGGTTCAATCCGCAGCAGCGCCTGCTCAAGACCGTCATCGACGAGGTCTACAAGGCCAAGGCGTCGGTGTGGGTGATGAGCGACAATATCGTCAATTCGGACCTGGTCGATGCGCTCGAATATAAGGCCGACAACGGCTTCGACGTCCGGGTGATGACTCACCCGGATCACCAGGCTGAAGGTCCGGTCGCCGACCGACTCGACGATCTCGGGGCGCGCTACGCCCCCGACGGGCTCGACCACCTGCCCACGCTCATCGTCATCGACGACCGCGTCGACCGAAACGGCCGCGAGCGGCCCAGAAAGGTGCTCTCCCTGAGCCACGCGCTGATCCGCGCCGAGCCCTTCGACGTCGAGTACCGACGCTCCGCCGATCAGGTCAATATTTACCCGTCGGATCTCTTCGTCGACGGCAACCTGTGGGAGCTGCTCGAGACGGGCACCACGATCCACGAAGATCCGACGATCGACAGTTTCATAGAGCATTGGCTGCAGATTTATGACAGCGGACAATAAGAGAGTGAGAGAGTGAGAAAGTGAGAGCGTTAGATACTGCAACTGAACATCGCTGAACGGTGTCGCTCGGTACAACTTTTTTGCCTTTCTAACTTTCTAACTTTCTGACTTTCTCACTCTCTTAATGAGAGATATCGATGAAGCACATGACGAATATATTGCTGGCACTTCTGATCGGCCTGACCGCCTTCACCTCCAGTTGCAACTTCGACGGCCCCGAGGGCGAAGACGAGTTGAAGCCGGTGGTCCAGCCGTTTTTGAACTCGCCGGGAACGCGCGGCGACAACGACAGGAACCGGCTGCCCAGCGAGTTCTTGGTCCAGCAGATGGACCAGGCCAAGTACTCCATCGACGTGTGCATCTACGGGTTCTCCAAGGACAATATCATCGACGCGATCATCCGCGCTCACAAGCGCGGTGTGCGGGTGCGTGTGGTCGGCGATGCGCGTCACCTGGGTTACGGAAACCCGGGCTACGAGAGGTTGGTCGACAATGAGATCCCGATGCAGGTCGGCAACCAATTTCACATCATGCACAACAAATTCTTCCTCATCGACGACCGCTTCGTCTACGTGGGCACCGGAAATATCACCTCGACCGGCTTCGGCCGAAATAACAACAACTGGGTCTATATGGACTCGCTTCCGGTCGCTCGGGACTTCCGAGACGAGTTCGAGCAGATGTTCGCCGGCCGCTTCTCGAGCGCCAAGGTGCCCATCGACAACGGCAATGAATACCAGGTCGGCGACACCGAGGTGGAGCTGTACTTCTCCCCTCAGGAAAACGGCATGGGTGTGATCCTCGAGGAGCTCGACAAGGTCGACACCTCGATTCACTTCCAGATCTTCGCGTTCACCAAAGACGAGGTGGGCAGCGCGTTCATCAACAAGCATCGCGAGTTGACCCGCAAGAACGAGCGCTCCGTGGAGGCCGGCGAGATTGACGCCGATTGGGCAGACCAGTCGCCGATGGACTGGCCCCAGCACGACCCGGATTGGTTCAACAAGTCGGCCGACGAGCGCCCGGCGCCGGTCAACGGCGTGGTCGGCCTGCTCGACCGCAGCCAATTCCACGGCAACGGCCAATACCACGAGGGCTACCGCCTGCAGGCCAACGGTGTGCCGATGCGCATGGACGCCAACGAGAACTCCCAGCTGCCCGGCGACTACCAGGCCGGCGGCGGACGCTTGCACACCAAGACGATGATCCTCGACTACGGCACCGAGAACGCGCGCGTGGTCACCGGCAGCTTCAACTGGTCGTCGGCGGCGACGATCTCCAATGACGAAGTGCTGATGGTCTTGCGCGGCGAGCGCGTCGTCGAGGCGTATATGAAGGGCTTCCGCGAGATGTGGAACCTGAGCCGAACCATCGACGGGGCGATGTGCTTTTATATGGCCGAGCCGCGGCCGGCCTGCTCCAAGGACGTCGACCCGGGCGACGTCCTTATCAGCGAGATCCACTGGGACGGCTGGAACGGCCAGACCGATCCCTCCGACCACTCCGGGTCGGTGCGCGACGAGCAGACCAACGACGAGTTCATCGAGCTGTACAACCCCACTGACGAAGCCATCAACTTATCGATGTGGACGATCACCAACGGCTACGACTTCAAGGTCGGATTCACCCCCGGTACGGTCATCTATCCGGGCCAGTACTTTTTGGTCCTCGACCACAACCGCGAGCCGTATAGCGAGGGCGAGCCGCAGCGAAATGCGTCGGCGTTCACGAACCCTGATTTCGTGCTTAATATCGCCAATGACCCGCGCTTCCCGCGGCTCAACCTCAAGAATATCGGCCTCCGGCTCGACCTACGCGATGCCACCGGGGAGGTCATCGACACCGCGGGCGACCGCGGCGCAGCCTTCTTCGGCGGCCGAAAATGCCTGGAGAATTGCGACGACGGCGACTACGAAAACGACGTGATCCACAACTACTCGATGGAGCGGATCATCGACGCCAACGGCGACGGTGGCGACGGCACGGATATCGATTCGTGGAAGTCCGCCAGCGGCACCACCGGCGGCGAGAACGTCCACCCCGACTATCGCGACTTCATCATCGCGACGCCGGGTGAGCCGAATAGCGAGTGAGATGGGCGTCGGGTAAATGGTTGTGTGGCTATTCTGCCAGCCCGACCTTTACCCCAAGCTCCCTTCGCTGTGCTACGGTCTCATGGGGCTACAGAGATGATATGGGCCGCCTCCCGGGCGTGATTCGCGGAGGCGG
>CAYLTX010000003.1:0-98885 GCA_964386725.1 uncultured Bradymonadales bacterium
GGTTTCTTGGTTGAGGGTTTCTTGGTTGAGGGTTTCTTGGTTGAGGGTTTCTTGGCAATTGCTGGGTGTAAGCCGTTGTTCGAGCCCGCGTCAACGCCCTCCGAGAGACGCTGGAGTCGAGATTGAGCGAACGGCCTCAGCAACTCGAGAACCAAGAACCAAGAACCAAGAACACCAACATAAGCCTCAAACGCTGCGAATAAGCAGTTTCTGTACGAGAAGCAGCAGATGTACGTCACTATACTTATAGCATAATCACGGCTGCAGATGCGCCTAAGATCTCAGTCGGTCGTGGTTGCTCCACGGCGCCGAAAGTGTGGGCTCGGACAAACCGGCTCGGCCGGCTGTTTGAGAGTTGCGGTCGGGGCGATCTCTTGTTACCAATTCGAGGAGTCTCAAAGGTCTGTAGCGGGGCGAACGACGCGCCTGCGATTTTAGGCCTCCGCACGTGAGAGCTTCCCCACGGAGTTTGCCGTGATCATCTGTGACAATTGTGGTCGTGAAAATGAAGACGAGTACAAGTTTTGCCTAGGCTGCGGTTCGGCGCTTTCGCGCCCGGAGCCCGAGCCCAAGCAGAACGACGAGCCCAAGATGGTCGATTGTGCCCATTGCGGCACGACGGTTCCCAGTAACTTCAAGTTTTGTGGTGCCTGTGGCGGGGCGATCAAAGCCGATGCGAAGCCGGCGGCCCAAAATGCCCCGGCCCCACAAGCTCAGGCCCCACAAGCAGACGTGCAAGCAGACGTGCAAGCAGACGGTGGGACCCCCGCCGCTCAGCAACAGCCGGCTCAGGCGTCTTCCCCGGCGCCCACGCCCTCCGGTGAGGCCGCTCCGTCGGCCACCGAGCAGGTGGTCGGCCGGCTGATCGTCATCCGCCCCGACGGCAGCGAGGGTGCCGAGATCGCGCTCACCTCCGGCGAGCACGCGCTGGGACGTGACTCCAAGCAGAAGGTCCTGTCCAGCGACCCGTTTTTGTCGCCGACGCATGCGACCTTTTCCTTCGATGGTGAAGGCTTCCGCGTTCGCGACGAGGGCAGCCTCAACGGCGTCTTCGTGCGAGTGCGCGACAAGATCGAGCTTCGCCACGAAGATATGCTCCGCATCGGCCAGGAGCTGCTGCGCTTCGAGCTTCTCTCGGAGGTCGAGCCGGTGATCGCCTCGACCGACGACGACACCAAACTCGCCGGCAGCCCGCTCGGCAATTGCTGGGGCCGCCTGAGCCTCATCGCCGGCCCGGAGCAAGTCAGCCGCGCCTTCGACCTCGGCGACGACGCGCTCGTCATCGGCCGGGAGACCGGTGACATCCTCTTTCGCGACGACGGATTCGTCTCCGGCAAGCACGCCCGCATCAGCCGCGAGGGCGGCAAGGCCGTGCTCGAGGACCTCGGCAGCAGCAACGGCACCTACCGCCGCATCCGCGAAGAGACCCGCATCGACGACGGCGCCCTCATCCTGATGGGCCAGCAACTGTTTCGGTTGGTTGTTATTTAATGATTGTTGGGGAGCCCCCGCGGCGGCCTGCGCCGCCGCGCCCCCCGCCCCCCGCTGGCCGCGGGGGGCTATTATTCTGCCACATTAACCTGGGCGGGTGATTGGGCAGGGTCATCCTCCCCTCCTAGGGGAGGTGCCTGAGCGAAGCGAAGGCGGAGGGGTTCCACGTCCTAGCAGAAAACCCCAAACCCCAAGCCCGCAGTACCCCAAGCCTCAAGCCAACCCTTCCCGCCTCAAAAACTTCTCGATCGCCCCGACGACCAGATTGGGCAGCTCGATGGGCCCGACGTGGGTGCCGCCGGGGAGCACAATCAGCTCGCCATTTGGGATGCGATCTGCCATCTCTTCGGAGCGAAATAGCGGGGTGAGCTCGTCCTTCTCGCTGGCGATGACCAGCGTGGGCACCTCGATGTCTTCGAGGATGTGCTCGGCCGAATGCTCGGCGGCGGCCCCCAGCAGCGCCAGAAAGACCTTGATATCCATTTGAGCGACGTGCTCGAGGTAGGGCAGGAAGTCGCTGCCGCGCGCCAGCCGTGTGTTGACGGCGGTGGCGGTGGTGATCAGGTAGCTGAGCTTGCTGGGAATGAAGTTCGTCCAGAAGCTCTGGGCGGCCTCGGGCGCCGATTCCACAAGCCGGGTCAGATGGGGCAAGGCCTGGCCGAAGAGGTCGGTATTGTACAGGGTGTCGAGCGGGCGCTTGTAGCTGCCGCAGATGGGGACCAGCGCGTCGACGCGCTCGGGGTGCCGGGCGTAATACTCCAGGATGACCTGCACGCCCATCGAGTGTCCGGCGAGGACCGCCGATTCGATGTCGAGGGCGTCGAGGACGCGGCCGAGGTCGTCGGCGAGTTGTTCGATGGTCAGCGTGTCGAGGTCTTCGGGGTCCTGGCTGAGCCCGTGGCCGCGATAGTGCCAGCGCACGATCGTGTGGGTGTCGACCATCTCGTCGATGACGTACGGCCAGATAAAGCCGTCGCAGGCCAGCCCGTCGCATAGAACCAGCGCCGGCCCGCTGCCCGCGATTCCGTACCAGATGCGGGTGCCATCGGAGGCGCTGAGATTGCTAGTCTTGTCCACTGAATTCGAGCAGTTCGGAGAGGGTAAATAGGCTGTGCATCTGGACACCTTCGGCCGCCAGGCGCTGGGTGCCGACGTCTTCGCGGTCGACCACGCAAACCGCGTGTCGAACCGTCAGGCCGGCCTCGCGCATGCGAGAGATGGCCTCGAGGGTCGAGCCGCCGGTGGTGATCACGTCGTCGACGGCGACGACTTCGGCGCCGTCAGTCACGCTGTCGGGCCGCTCGAGATATTGGCGGGTGCCGTGTCCCTTGGCCTCCTTGCGCACGATGATCGCGGCCAGGTCGCGCCCGCCGCTCCAGGCCGAGATCGACATGGCGGTCACCAGCGGGTCGGCGCCCAGGGTCAGCCCGCCGACGGCGTCAGCCTCGGGGGCGACGCTGTCGGCGAGCTCCCAGAGGGCGTCTCCGATGGCGGCGGCGCCGCGGCCCGACAGGCTGGTCTTTTTGACGTCCACATAGACCGACGCCTCCTTGCCGCTGGCGAGTTCGAACTCGCCGGCTTGTAGGCTGCGCTCGACCAGCAGTCGGGCCAATAGATTACGTCGCTCGTCGTCGGAAGCCATCGGCTCCTCCTGGGCAGAATTCGAGCTCAATCGCCGGCCTGTTGGAGGCGTTCGATGAGCTCGTCTTTGGTCCCGCTGACCTGGAGGTCACGCTCGCGAAGCTCCTCGCGGAGCTCCTTGACGGTATAATCCTCCAGCTCGGGCTTGCTCAACTCGGTGATGGCGGGCTCTTCGGCCTCGCTGGCCTCTTCACCACCGGCCTCGGCTTCGGGCTCGGGCTCCTCTTCGGCTTCCTCTTCGACGACGGTGGTCGTGGTCGTGGAGCCGGAGGTTGCCACCGGGCGGGTGGACTTCGACTCGTACGGGCGAGTCGTGGCGCCCGCGCTGGGGCGTGTGGTTGCGCCCGCGGTCGACGAACGACTCGTGGTCGTCGTCGAGGAGGTCGTCGCCGGCCGCGAAGAGGTCGTCGCCGGTGCGGCCGCGCCCTCGAGCTCCATGAGCACTTCGCCGGCAAATTGGGCGCCGTCGTCCATCTGGATGGCCGGGGCTTCCAATGTGCCGACCACTCGGGCGGTGGCCGTCAGAAAGATACGCTCGCCGGCGGCGATGTCACCCTCGACGGCGCCCTCGACGATCACCTCGCGTACGTTGATGCGCCCGCTGACCAGGCCGCCTTCGGCCACGGTCAGCGCTTCGCTTAATTCGATTTCGCCGTCGACCCGCCCTCGAACGGTGACGTCCGCATCACCTGCGATACGCCCGTCGATACGGGTGCCGGCGTCAATAATTGTGGGATCAGCCATTGTTTATTCCACGTCCATATCAATATGACCTTTGAAGCTGGCGCCGTCTGCGATCAGGATGCGCGGGGAGCGAATATCGCCCACCACGCGTCCTTCGGGGCGGATCTCGACGCGGTCGCCGGCGGCGATATTGCCGGTGACGCTGCCGCTGATCTCGACCTGATCGCTCTCGATGTCGGCCTCGACGACGCCTTCTTCGGAGACGTTGACGGTGGAGTCGAGGTTGATGCGACCTTTGACGGTGCCTTCGACGACGACGGGGGCGTCGCCGGAGATCTCTCCGTCGATGACGATGCTTCTTCCAATAAGTGTGTCAGCCATGGTTTTCGTACTCCCAATCAAACAAATAATAGGTCAGAGATGACAACGAGTCGGGCGCTATTCGGCGGCCGGCATGGATACGTCCATGTCGATATTGCCGCGGAATCGCGCTCCCTCCTCGATGTTGATGCGCGGAGCGCGCACGTTGCCGGTCACTGTGCAGCCGGCGTGCAATTGGACGATCTCTCGGGCGACGATGTCGCCCTCGACGTAGCCTTGAACGGCGACCGTGTCGGCCTCGACGTCGGCGACCACGCGGCCGCCCTCGTCGACAAAGAGGCGGTTGTCGAGCGCGACCGTCCCCTCGATGGTGCCCTGGACGGTGACTTCTTCGTCACCGGACAAGCGACCGTTGATGGTGATTTGCGGGCCAATCGTGCAGCTATCAGCTGGAGCCATCAGTATGTCTCACTTACAAAATAAACAGGGTTGGCAGACTTTGGCGGCGGGTCTCGCCTCCACAAACGGAGCGCGAGTCCGAGAGCACTCGTAGTTAACACCGAACCGGCGCAGGTTCAAGATTTGTCGCGTCGATCCGCCGTTTCCGCTTGTGTAAGCTCGCAATTTTCACTATTGATCACTATCACTTATATGCACACGCGATCAGTACTATGTGCGGGGCCGGCGATCGATTTGAGATGATGATCACAGGCATCCCCTCCGATGGGCGAAGAAGATCGGATTCTGTGCTCCCGACACACGAAGAGAAAAGTTGGCATGAAGATTCTGAACCACAAGTGATAAAACAAGGACGGATTGATGAAGTCAAAAAATTGGATTTATGGAGCGTGGGCGATTTCGCTGTCGCTCATATTAGTCGCCGCGGGATGTGCACCGGACATCCCTGAAGACGAAGACGTCGTGCGCACTCAGGTGGTGTTCAACCCCGACGAGGAGCGCATTCCACTGCCCAGTGATTTGGCGCTCGACGACCAAGGGACGCTCCCGGACCTGCCCGACACCGGCGAGGACACCGCCGAGGGGACTTTTGCGAATTATTTCACCTCATTGAACGGGTGGCCCACGGCGACCCCGATCACCATCCCGGTCGACGGGCCGGTCGATGTGGAGAGCCTGGGTGAGGAGAATTTCCTGCTCGTCCAGCTCGGCGAAGATGAAGTCACCGAAATCGAAGTGGGAAGCATCGGCTTCGACGAGGGGGCCCTCGAGATTCAGGTTACCCCGGCCGAGCCGCTGATGCTGGGCACCCGCTACGGGTTTGTTCTGCATAGCGACCTCGACGACCAGGAGACTCGCCTCGTCGATGCCGACGGCAACGTGTTGGTCAGCTCACAGGCGATCTTCTTCGCCACGCTCGCAGAACCGCTGGTTGACGAGGACGGCAATCCGACCGTCGATCTGCTCGAGGGTGAAGCCGAAACCGCCCAGGAGCTCGAAGGGCTGCGACAATTCCTCAGCCCGGTGGTCGACGCCGCCGCGGAGCGTGAGATCGATCGTAGCGATATTCTGTCGGCCAGCGTCTGGACGACCACGCGCAATCCGATCGCCATATTTAACCCGGACACCGCCACCATCCCGACGCCCCACGACGCGGCGCTCGAAGAAGACGGCACGATTCCCGAGCTCCCGGGCTCCGACGAGCCGACTGCTCAAGGCGATTTCCTGCGGTATCTAGACACGCTGCATGGCTGGTTGCCGTCGACGCCGATGGAGATTCCGTTCAGCAAGCCGTTGGACGAGGAGAGCATCGACACCGAGGCTTTCAAGATTTTCCGCTTCGAAGAAGACGGCACGGCCACCGAGATCGATGTCGCCGAGGCCACCCAAACCGTCAATGACGACGGCACTGCGACGGTCATGATCACGCCCGCCGAGACGCTCGAATTTGGCACGCGCTACGGCTACGTCGCCACCGATCAACTGGTCGACGAGGAAGGACTGCCGGCCAGGGCCGATCTGCCGATGGCGCTGGCGAGTTCGGCGCAGCCGCTGGTCGACGATGACGGCGCCTCGCAGATCAGTCGGGTGAGCGACGAGCAGGCCCAACAGCTCGAGCCGCTGCGTCAGTTGGTCGCGCCGGCCTACGAGGCCGCCGAGGCCGCCGGCATCGACCGCGTCGACGTGGCCGCCTCCGCTGTCTGGCACACCGCCGACGACGCGTTTGCGGTCTTCGACCCCAACCCGGCCAACCCACAAGTTCCGTTCCCCAATGAATTTGTTCGCACCGGCGACGGCGGCACCGTCGAGCTGCCGGTTCCCGACGGCGCAGACGAGCTGACCACCGGCGTTATCAACGAGCTCAACCGCCGCGACGGTTTCTCGATTACAGCCGACGGCTGGATTCCCGTCCAGGGCGCCCCGCTCGATCCGGCCACGGTCACCGAGTCCAATATCCCGGTGGCCTATGTGCCGGGAGCCTTGCCCACGCTTTATGACGAGGACCGCTACTTTACGAGCTACGACGAGGACTTCAACGCGATCCTCTTTGGCCCCGAGGGACAGCCCTTCGTACAGGACCGAACCAACGCAGGCATCGTGCTGAGCGAGGTCAAAGACGTCAACGGACGCGACATCAAGCCGACCCCGGCGTTCGTCTTCTTGCGTAGCCAACACCCCGTCTTCGAAGATGGTGAGAGCACCGTCGAGCAACTCGACGATGCCAGCGCCGAGCAACTCGAGGATGCGCGTCAGCAGTACGAGCAGCTATTTTCGGCTGCCTTGGTCCTCGGCTTTTCCGACCGCACCGAGATCGCGCTCGCCTGGGCTTTCGAGACCGACGAGTCGACCCGCGACCAGCAGGAGCTCAACGCCGAGGCCATCGCTCGGGCTAACGCAGACGGCTCGCCGTCGGCCCAGGGAGACCCCACGGCCGTCGAGGTGGCGCCGGCAGGCTTCGAGAACGTCGGCCGGATTCAAAGCCAGGCCAGCTACACCACGCAATTCTTCATCGATGCGGACGCCGAGGGCGGTCTGGCCGACGTGCCTGCCGAGTCGCCCGTGCCGATGACCATCGCGGTGCCCGACACCGTCGATTGTGGCGCCGGGCCCTATCCGGTGGTCATCGCCGGCTTCATACAGGGCCAGACTCGCGCCGAGACCATCGGCGTGCTGGCCGACACCCTGGCTGCTTCCCCGAGCTGCCTGATCACCGTCGCGCCGGCCTTCCCCTTCGAGGGTGAGCGCGCCGTGCAGGACGTCGACTTCTTGTCGGCCAATCCGATCGCGACCAAAAACAACATGATGCAGGCGGTGGTCGACCTCGCCGTACTTGTCGAAGTGATCAAAGAGGACGGCCTCGAAGGCGTGCTCTCGGCCAACCCGGGCAGTGACCTGGTCGACGAGACGAGCATCGGCTACGCCGGCCTCAGCCTCGGCTCGCTGGTGGGTCCGAATTTCTTGGCCACGGTCCCCGAAGTCAGCGTCGGCGCGCTCAACGAACCGGGCGCCAAGCTCATTGAAATCGTCACCGAGGGCGCGCTCTCGGCCATCTTGCCCCAGGATCTGCTCGACTTGCAGGGAACCTTCGAAGGCTTCCGCATCTTCAACTTCCTGCAGTGGGTCCTCGAGCACGCCGACCCGTGGACCTTCGCTCGACACGTCCAGAGCGAGCCGCTCGCTCAGCTCAGCTACGACGTCGACAATGATCAGTTCATCGTCGACGACGAGAACGACGTGGGAACCAACGACGTGCTCATCCAGATGGCCGGCGACGACCAGGTCATCCCCAACTCGACCACCGAGCTTTTGGCTAATGCGATTGGCGTGTCCCTCGACGACACGACTTTCCCGGCCATGGAGCACCTGTTCATCACCGGCACGACCGCCGAGGCTGACTGCGCGCGCCAGCAAATCGCGGCGTGGCTGTCCAGCGGGCTGACCGGCGACGCCGAACTCGGCGCCTCCGAGCAGAACGCTTGCGGATTGGGGAATTGATGATGGGCGCCGCGGAGCTCACGCGCCCCGCGGCCGACGATTGTTGAATATGAGTCTGTAGGTCGGCAGCCGGCGGCCATCGCGTCGCCGGTTGTCGTCACCATAAGAGGAGATAGACCAATGAAGTTTGCCAAGCATTTGACATTGCCATTACTCGCGGTCGGGCTGCTGACGCTTCCCGCCACCGCCTTCGGCGCGGGATTCCAGAACAGCGGCCAGAGCGCCACCTCCACCGCCATGGGCTATGCCGGGGTCGCCAACCCCAACGAGCCCAACGCCAGCTTCTATAATCCGGCGAGCATGAGCCTTAATGACGGGCTGAAGCTGTATCTGGGCGATACGATCCTTTTCCCGAGCACCACCTATACGCCCAGCGACGGCGGCGAGACGGTGTCGACGAAGGCGCAGACCTTTCCGCCGCCCAACGCTCACCTGAGCTATAACAATATCAACGACACCGGCCTGTCGGTCGGCGCCGGCCTGACGTTCAGTTATGGATTGGGCATCGCCTGGCCCGACGACTGGGACGGTCGCACCAATATCAAGAGCCAAGATCTGCAGACGGCCAACGTCAACCCGAACGTCTCCTACAAGATCCCGGGCGTCGACCTGTCCGTGGCCGCAGGCGCCCAACTCATCTTCGCCTCGGTCGATTTCCAGCAATCACTGGCGCTCGGCAACGGCGAATTCGTCGAGGCCCACCTGGGCGGTGCCGGCTTTGGCGTCGGCGGCGTCTTCGCGGCCATGTACCAGCCGCTCGAAGAGCTGACCCTCGGGCTGCAGTATCGCAGCCGGGTAGGCCTGGACTTCTCCGACGCGAGTGTTCACTTCGACGAAGACGAGGACACCTCCTTTAACCGCACCTTCCGCGACAATCCGGCCACCACCTCGATGACCCTTCCGGACCTCGTCGCGCTGGGAGCGGGCTATCAACTCGACAAGTTGTTTTTGACCTTCGACGTCAACTACACGATGTGGGAGACCTACGACGAGTTGGAGGTCGACATCGACACGGGCGACGATGAGGAGGCGATCGACAGCTTCACCATCGAGAATAATTGGGAGAACGCCTTCGCCTTCCGCCTCGGCGGTGAGTACGAGGTCGTCGAGGACGTGCCGGTGCGCCTGGGCGTCGCCTACGACATGACGCCGATCCCCGACGAGACGGTCAACGCCTCGTTGCCGGGTAACGACCGTATGGTGGGCACCTTGGGTGTGGGCTACACCTGGAACGGCCTGCGCACCGACGTGGCCTATTCGCTGGTCAAGGCCCTCGAGCGCGACATCGACAACGATCGCGCGCCCAACGGCACCTACAATACGACCGCCAATATCATCGCGGTCAACGTGGGGTATGGGTTTTGAGTGAGTCTGTGAGGTAGTTGGCATCGACGGCGTCCACGGCTTTCTCAGCGTGGACGCCGTTGCGATTTCTTGTGCATATTACGGCCGGACCCGGAACCCAAAACCCAAAACCCCAAACCCGAAACCCCAAACCCGAAACCCGGTATCCGTCCAACCCTTCACACACCCCACGCCGTCCTTAGCTTCAGAGACATGCCATAGAAACGTCATGGATGTCGGTTTTTTTCTGACTGTGGAGGGGAGTATGAATGGCTTGAAGCGTGTGTGTCTCGCCTTGAGTGCGTGCGGGATCCTATTACTGCCCCAGATTGCGCTGGGAGCCGGATTCCAGGAGACAACTCAGAGTGCCGTGTCGGTGGGCATGGCCAATGTCGGGGTGGCCAACCCCGAAGAGCCTAATTCCAGCTATTATAACCCGGCGGCGATGTCGTTTCGAGACGGGTTGAATACCACGACCGGCGTGGCGCTGATCGCCCCGATCATGGAGTACGAGCCTCTGACCGAAGGGCCGACCGTCGACAACGAGCGGGCGGTCTTCGCGCTGCCTCACCTCCACCTGGACTACGCGATCACCGAGGATCTGTCGGCTGGCGTTGGGATGAACGCCCCCTACGGGCTGACGGTGGAGTGGCCGGAGAATTGGGTCGGCCGAGACGTCAACGAATTCGTTCAGATCGCCTCGCTCGACCTCAATCCGAATATCTCCTACGAGATCGCCGACACCGGCCTATCGGTCGCTGGCGGCGTGCAGATCAGATATAGCTGGGTCGAGCTCCGCCGTGACGTCCAGCTCGCCGAGGACCGCTTCATCCAGAGTGAGCTCGGCGGCGACGGCTTCGGGGTCGGCGGGGTCGCCGCGCTGATGTATCGACCCGACGAGCACCTGACCATCGGGGCGCAGTACCGCAGCCGGGTCAACGTCGAATATACCGACGCGCGGGTTCACTTCGAGGGCGAGGAGAATACGCCCTTTTATCGGACCTTTCGCGACAACCCCGGCACTGCAGATATCACCTTCCCCGACGCCATCGCGGCCGGAGTGAGCTATCGCTGGCAGCGGTTGATGGCCGAATTCGACGTCGGTTATACCGTCTGGGATACCTTCGACGTCATCGAGGTCGACATCGACACCGGCGGCGACGAGGAGGCGCTCAGCGAGTTCGAACTCGAGCAGCGCTGGGAGAACGCCTTTGTCTTTCGTTTGGGCGGCCAATACGACGTGACTCCCCAAATTCCGGTGCGCCTGGGGGTTGCCTACGACATCACGCCGGCGCCCGACGAGACGGTCAACGCCACGCTGCCCGACAACAACCGCATGGTCGGCTCGATCGGCGCCGGCTATAAATGGGATCAATACAGTGTCGACGCTGCCTACGAGCTCGTCGGGGTCGACGAGCGCGAGATTCGAAACGAGGTGGGTCCCGCGGGCGATTATAGTACCGTCGGTCATGTGCTCGGTCTGAACTTCAGCTACGGCTACGAGTGAGGCTAAGTAGAAACACGCAGATTATTTGGCTGACAGACGGTTTTCGCCGTGCCGGCTACAATTGCTGATCGGCAGCGAGAGAGTAAGAAAGTGAGAAAGTAAGAAAGTTAGATACGGCAACCGGCTCGAGGCGATCCGGGTCGGTTGGAGCGTTGTTCTCACTCTCTCACTCTCTTACTTTCTCACTCTCTTAATCGTGAGTGCTCATCGAAGGCTGATGCGACCGAGAGCCGAAAGACCTCCGTGAATGCACTTAATCCTCCTGGCCACACCCGGCCGAGAAAGCCCCCCCGTCGGCGCAGGTTCCCGGGCTGAGCAAGAGCTCGTCGGACAGCGTGCTGTGGGGCACGAAGTGCTCGCCGTCGAGCTGGGGCGCCAGGGTGAGCGCCTCGGCGGGGCCGGCGTCGTAGGTCAGCGCCGAGAGCACCTGGCCGGCCTCGTCGAAGACCGCGACGGTGCCTCCGCTATTGCTGAAGGCGAAGCGCGACGAGGAGACGCGTACGATCGTGTCATCGCGGGCGGCCGCAAACCCGCCGCCGAAGACCACCGCCGCCTGTTTCGGCTCGAGGCAGGTCGCTCCGAAGGTGAATTTTGCGTTCGTCCCATTCGCGATCCCCACCCCGGTCAGGTCGATGGTATGGTCGGCGCCGTTGACGACCTCGACGAATTCGTCGTCGTAGGGATCGCGGATGCCGTCTTCGTTGGCGTCGCCGTCAGGGCCGGTGGGTACGTTGACCAGAACCTCGTTGAGCACCAGATCGCCCGCCTCGGGCGGGTCTCCCTCCTCACAACGCGTCGGCTCGACCGACCCGGCGTCTTGCGAATCCGGCCACCCGGCGTCGGCGCTGGGAGTCGCTCGGTCGGGATCACCGATCGCCGGCCGGCACTGTCCGGCGCGGCAAAACTCGCCGCTGGCACAGTCGGAGGTTCGCCGGCACGACCACTCCGATGTGGGCACACAGGCCGCTGTGGCCAGCAGCGTCCACAGAAGCCCCAGCCAAATGATGGCCTTCGAGGTCGGGCCTGTCGTGTGGGGCGAGCTCATCGTGTCTGCTCCTTCCTCGCCTCGGCGAGGGCTCGACTGAACCAACCGGCGGTCATCGCGTCGATGTGAGCCGAGTAGCGGTCGACCTCGAGCTGGAGCTCGATGCGCTTTCGCCATTGATCGCGCGGCGTGAGCATCAGCTCGACCAGATGCCGCCGGCGCATATAGTAGGCCTCGCTGACCTCCTCGAGCAGTATACGGCGTGCCTTGCGCCGCTGACGCACCTCGCGCGCAATCGTCGACTCGCTTCCATCGTAGACCAGTCCCGATAGATCCCATTTGAGATCGACTGCATAGAGGGTGCGTATGCGGTTGTCGTCGACGAAGTGGTTCCGGGCGCCGTCGCGAAACATCTTCCCGGCCTGATCGGTTTGCATATCCTCCTGATAGCGCGCCTCCCGGTCGCGTTGGTCGAGCCAGGCGACCTCACCGCGTACCTCGGGCAGCAGGTGAGACCAGCGCGCCCGTGACGACCACTGGTCGAGATCGTCGGCGTCGTAGCCGCTGGCGCGAAGTGCGGCCTGCTGGACTTGATCGACGCTGGGCTCGGCCGACAGGGCGCGGTCGATGGCCTGGCGAGGTTGCGACTGCCCCCCGGCCTCGGAGGGCCAGGCGAGCAGGACGCAGGTGACGAGTATCAGCGTCGAGAGTAGAGAAAGTCTGCTGGGGCTAGCGCTGATCATTGGGCCCTCCGAGCGCGTCATCGGCGTGCCAGAGCTCCTCAATTTCTCGGCCGACGCGTTGGCGCAGGATTCGACATCTGGTGGACTCCAGGCGTTCGGCGACCTCGAAGTCCGCCGGACGGGCCACCTGCAGCATGCGGATCACGTCCCATTGAAATTGGATCTGCCAGCCAAATGGTCGATCGCTTTCGAACTTCGAGCGGTCGGGCTGATCGTAGCCGGCGGCCGGCTCGGGGGCGGCGGCGAGGGCTGACGCGACGGTTTGTTGGCGATCTTCGTGGCGGTCGTCGGGCCGAAACCAAAGCCGTAGTCGCAGCGTCGGTGCAAAACGGGATGCCTTCTGTCGCACAGAGCCGCGTCGCACATCCTGTTGTGAGACATCTTGTCCTGAGAGGTCGAGCGCGCACGGATCTTCGAGCGTGGAGGCCGTTTGCGGCCACAGCGCGACGATCGCGGCGACAACGAGCGCGACCCACAGTGGATTGAAGGGGGAGGGGGTTATCGAGTCGTCATTTATGCGCTTCATCGCGAACTCCCGTTGCTCGAGTATACATACTTGAGTAACCATGAAGGACTGCAAGCAGCCCTCATTATGGTTATCGGGAGATTTCGCGATTCGTTGCGTCTTCGGGCGAGACATGCCCGCGTTCGGCGGGGCCAAAAGTCCGCGATCGGCCTTTAGTCATGGGCCGATCGCCGATCTTAGCGCTCCGAGAGCGCGTCGACGATTTTCTGATGCAGCCCGCCGAAGGACGAGCCCGAAAGGCCCGCGACGACGTCACCGGATTCGGCGTGCTCGGTCACGTAGCCGACGATGTCGTCGACGTCGGGGATCAGCGTCGTCTCCGGGCCGAGCGCCCGGATCGTCTCGGCTACCTGGGCGATGTCGAGGCGCTCCTCGGCGGAGAGGTTATCCTTCTTCTGGAAAGGCCTGGACAGAATGACGATGTCAGCAGCCTCGAAGGCCGGCGGGTAGTCGTCCTGGAAGACGCGTCGGCGCGAGGTGTTGCTCTTGGCCTCGAAGATGACCCACAGACGCCGGTCGGGGAAGCGGCCCCGCAGCGCGTCGACGGTCGCCTTGACCGCGGTGGGGTGGTGGGCGAAGTCGTCGATGATCCGTATGCCGTCGACCTCGCCGACCAGTTCCTGGCGCTTCTTGACAGTCTTGAAGGTGCGAAGCGCCTCTTTGATGACCTCGAGCGAGACGCCCTCGTCGAGGGCGATGCCGGTGGCGCCGAGCATATTGCGCACGTTGAACTCTCCGACGCACGGCAACTCGAAGGTTCCCAGGGAGTCGCCGTCGTGGACGACCTCGGCGGTGGTCATCTGGCCGTACTCGATATCGCGGGCGAATAGGTCGTTGGAGACGTCGAGCCCGAAGGTCTTGCGTGGCGCAGTGCTATGCTCGCTGACGGCGAGCGCGCGCGGATCGTCGCCGTTGACCCACAGGCTTCCGTCGGCGGGGACCATCTCCACGAAGCGCTCGAAGACGTGCTCGATGGATTCCACGTCGGGATAGATGTCGGCGTGGTCGAATTCGACGTTGTTGATGGTCGCCCGAAACGGCGAGTAATGCCAGAACTTGGGGACCTTATCGAAGTAGGCGGTGTCGTATTCGTCACCCTCGAGCACGAAGACGTCGCCGTCTCCGAGCCGGTAATTGGACCCGAAGTTGCCGGTGATGCCGCCGATCATAAAGCCCGGGTCGCGCTCGGCGCGGTACATGATCCAGGCGAGCATGCTGCTGGTGGTGGTCTTGCCGTGGGTACCCGTGAGCACGAGCGTGCGCTTGTCGCGAAAGAAGAAATGCTTCAACGCCTCGGGCAAACTTAAATGCGGCAGCCCGCGCCGGCGCATCTCCTCGGCGTCGGCGTATTCGGCGCGGCAGACGTTGCCGACGATGACCAGATCCGGGTCCCAATCGAGGTTCGAGGCCTTATAGCCCTGCATGATCTCGATACCACGCTCCTCGAGCCACACGCTCATCGGCGGGTAGGCCATCGCGTCGCTGCCGCGCACGGTGTAGCCGGACTCCTTGAGCATGGCCGCCAGGCTACCCATGGCCGTGCCGCAGATGCCGATGATGTGGATGGTCTGGATGTCGTCGGGGAGATCGGGAAAGGGACGCTTGGCTTCGGCGGTCACGGGGGCTCCGTTTGTTGGTGCGCGTGAGTTTTCGTTGCGGCTGGTTGGTTATTCGTGCGTCGTTGCCTAACGACCTGTTCATGGTTCTTGGTTCTTGGTGTTTGGTGTTGCTGATCGGCGTACGTTGCGTAGAGCAGCCCTAAGCCCTAAGCCCTAAGCCCCAAGCCTCACTCCTCGTCGATCTGCAAGAGCTCTACATCGGAGTCCGCCTCGGCTAGCCCACCATGGACAAACTCGAGGAACGCCTCGTGTTGTTCCTCGTCGAGGTCCACAAACTCCACGCGCATGCCGCGCTCGCGCCGGGGCGCTTCTTTGACTTCGATGACGCGCGCCTCCAGCGAGAACGACTCCTGGCGCTCGGGATGGGTGATCTCGCATAGGACCATCGCGTCGGGCGGGCTGAGCTCGGAGGTGCGAACGAAGATATTGCCCTGCTCGAGGTCGCGCTCGGTGAAGGTCAGAATCTGCTCCATCGAGCGCATATGCACGGTGATGGTGGCGGCCTGGAGTTCGCGTACGTGATCTCGCGCCTCGGGATCTCGTTCGTAGGCGTCGGTGATGAATTCGCGCCAGCGGTCGCGGGTCTCGCTGCCCACGCCGAAAAGCTGAAGGCCCATGCCGGGCGTTTTGCCGCTCTCGCGCGCCTCGACGGCGTTGACCGTATGCGCGACCAGCCCGAGCATCTGCAGCGGCTCGTCGGAGACGGACAGGCGCGTCTGAAAACGCACCAGCTTGCGCAGCGGCAAGGGCTCGGGGCAGGCGATGAACACGCCGCGGTACGAGGCGTTGTCGATCGCATAATTCAACTCGCCGTCGGGCAACTGCAACACCACGGGGAGCGAGATGTCGACGCGCGGTTCGCGGCGCAACTTGTCTGGATCAATATCCATCGAGGGGCCTTTTCTCGTCGGTTGGGGGCTGTGTGTCTCCACCATCATAAGAGAGACAGCCGACGAGGGGAAGGGCGGTGCGCTCACCCGACCGCCGCTCCGGGCCACGCGCGACCACCGCTCCGGGCCACACGCGCCAAAAAACGGCGCGCTCACCCGAAGCTACGGGCTCCCTCACGCCCCTCCCGGGGCTAGCCGTCCGGCGGCATGGGCAGCCACGTTCATTCCCGATCAACGAGGCAACCAGCCACATCGGCCACGAGCCGCACATACCGGCGGTACCCACGGACACCGAGCCCCCCGGGGGCGTGAGGGAACCGGTAGCTATGGGTGAGCAGAGCGAGGAATCGAGCCATGCGTAGCCCATAGCGGTGGTCGATTGGGCGGGGGCGGTGTGGCGAGAACGGCCGGGCACCCGACCGAGATCGTCAATTCTCAATCCACCAACGATTTTCCCGCCTCAAAATATGCGTCCCAGCTCTTGTGCAGGTGCTGGCGTTTGGTGCGCACAAAGCCCATGAGCAGTCGGAAGGGCAGGCTCTCGATGATCTCGGGGTCACCGTCTTCTTCGAGGCCCTCGAGTTGTTCGAGGGCGTGGCGATAGTAGCGCCGCTCGGTGAGTAGGTAGGCGTAAAAGAGGCCCTTCTCGCCGTCGTAGCCGCCTCGTGGCGGTCTCTCCTCGCTCTCCAGATACATCATCGCCTGGTTGTGCTTGTCGCCGCGCACGGTGTCGGCGGCGGTGCGATGCATCGACGAGTTGGGGTTCGGCCAGGTGCGGATGATCGCCTCGTCGATGTCGAGCGAGGCGGCGTGGAGCACCAGGTGGGTCTCCTCGAGGGCGTCGTAGGGCTTGGACGGAGGCAGCGGCAGGTCGCCGATGGTCGCGTAGCCGGCGTCCTCGAGCAAAATTTGGGCGTATTCGGGCTTTCCGCCCAGCCACTGCGCGCGCGCCAGACTGCCGATGCGCTCGGGCGTCCACTCCGGGCCGTCGGGCCAGCCGTCGAGGTAGGGGCGCAGGTCGCCGTAGACGTCGCGCCGGTAGTAGCGGTCGGCGAAGAACTCCTCGCCTTCTTTGTAGTTGATGAGGTCTTTGGGCGCCGAAAACTCCAGCAGGCCGTTGTCATCGGTGTTGATCTCGCCGCCCTCGGCGAACTCCTCGAGCTCGGCCTGGTTCATGAACATCAGCCCGTGCAGCTCGTCGGGGTGCTCGATGCCGATGCGCTCGAACTCGGCGCGGGTGATGTCGATCTCCCAGGCGCGCTCGTAGCCGCCCGGCGGCAGCGGGATGGGCTCGTCGCTGCCGATGAGGATCAAGTCGGTCCCCTTGGGCATGGAGCTGTAGGCGTGCACGTAGGGAAACGCCTCAAGGAAGGTCGCGAAGATGCGCCGGACGTTCTGGGGGCTGAGCTCGTAGAGCTGGACCCATTGGCTGAAGACGCCGCCGGGCTCGAGGTGTTTTTTGGCGCGTTTGAAGTGCTCGACGGTAAAGAGCGCGCTGACCCCTGCGATCCAGGGGTTGGACGGCTCGCTGACGATGACGTCGTAGGTCTTGTCGACGTACTCCAGGTAGTTGCGGCCGTCGCTCTCGATGACGCGCATGCGCTCGTCTTCGAGGGGGCGGTTATTGACGTGGTTGAAGTATTTGGAGGCCTCGACCATGGCAGCCTCGAGCTCGATGACCTCGAGTGATTCGAGCGGCCACTGCAGGCTGCCCCCGGCGGTCACGCCGCTTCCGTAGCCGACCATGACGGCCTCTTCCTCGCCGATGGTCCGGTCCGGGTCGCCCGAGCGCACCACAAAGGGCATCAGCCCGACGAGCACCTGCGTGGCCATGTCGGCCCCGTCGGAGGCCTCGGGTTTTCCGTTGGCCTTGAGCGTGACCAGGTCGCCGCGCTTCTCGACGCTGGTCGTCGCGGTCAGCCCGTCTTCGTAAAAGACCAGGTCGGGGTCGTCTTTGGCGAGTTTTTCGCGGTCGAACAGCTCGCGCGCCCAGTAGACCCGGAACATGCCGCGGGTCAGCGCCACCGGGTCGATCCGGGGGGCGAAGGCGTAGCCGCCGCCGGCGACCAGCGCCGCCAGTGCGACCGCGGCGATGCGCTTTCGCTTCGGGTTTAGCGAGGACTCGAGCACCGCGTAGGTCGCGGCGATGAACAGGTTGATGCCGACGACCACCGCGATCGCCGCGTTGAGGCCGAGCCAGGGCATCAGCAAAAAGCCCGCCGCGAAGCTGCCGAGGATCGACCCGCCGGTGTTGAACGCGTAGGCGTTGCCCACCAGCTTGCCCGAGCGGGTGCGGTCGTCGACCACGGTGCGGATCACCAGCGGGAAGCTCATCCCCTGCAAGAAGGTCGGCAATAAGACGACCACGCCGACCAAGAAGAAGTAGTAGACGTAGATCTCCCCGGCGCTGCCCACATCCTCTCGCAGCCGCTCGAAGAGCCAAATCGGCAGCCTGTCGAGCACGAAGAACGCCGCGGTCGCGCTGGCGGCGACCCCAAATTGGGTCAGCGCCAGCCAGAAGACCGGCCGCTTGATGCGCTTGAGGTACGGGGAGATGGCTGCGCTGCCGGCGGCCAAGCCGACCAAAAAGGCGGTCAGGATCACGGTAAACGAGTAGGTCGAGCTGCCCAAAATAATCGCGTAGGCGCGCGTCCACAGCACCTGGTAGCTCATGGACACGCCGCCTGCGAGCGCGAAGAGGACCAGCACCAACCAGCCGGCGCGCCGGCCGATGGGATCGCTGGTCTCGGAGGTGCCCTCGAGCTCGTCGAGCTCGGCCAGCTCTTCGGCTTCGTCTGTACGGTCGAGGAACTCGCCGGGCTTCAAATCGCTCAAGCCCAGCTTTGCCGCCGTGAAGACGATGGCGCACAGGGCGAAGTTCGAGAACGCGAAAATGGTGTTGGTCGTCGACAGCCCAAGCGCCGGAAGCAGCGCGAAGCCCGCCAGGAGCGCGCCCATGCATGCTCCGAAGGTATTGGTGCCGTATAAGAGTCCGATGCCGCCCTGGAACATCTTCTGGTGGCGAGACACCCACTGGCTGACGATCGGAAGCGTCGCGCCCATCAACGTGGTCGGTATCACCAGGATGGCGAAGACGGCCACGAAGCGAAGCAGGCTGAAGAGGTAAAAATCCTCGATGAAGTGGTCGAAGATGACGCTGTAGAAGCCGGGCAGGAGGTCGAGCAAAAAGGGCACGAGCAGGGCGTAGACGCCGATCAGACCCTCGAGCGCTCCGTAGACCAGCAGCGGGCGATCGATGCGCTCGGCGATGCGCCCGCCGAGATAGCTACCCAGCGCCAGCCCGGCCATAAAGGCGGTCAGCAGTGTGCTCAACGCGAAGCTGGTCGACCCGAAGATCTGCATGAGCATGCGCTCCCACAGGACCTCGAAGACCAGGCTGGTAAAGCCGGATAAAAAGAAAAATAAGAAGATGATGCGGTACAACGGCGCACCCGGACATCAGGAGAGAATGTGGCACCGAGCCCGCCGTTTCCGGCGGGCTCTCGATGCGGCACACTATAGGGTGCGTTGTGAACTCTGTGTAGGGAAGGTTTTGGGGCTATTTGGGCGCGATGGCTCGGAAGCTGCCGGATTGGAGTTGAATACCGTCGCCATGAAGGACGGGCGCGGCCTGTTCGACCGGTCCAAAGCAGCTCTGGACGACAATGCCGTCGCCCTTGGCCGTGCCGGCGGCCGCACATAGCTGCGTGCCGGGCTTCGAGGGACCTGTGGCCTCCTCGGAGGCGTCAGCGTCTGCGCCTGCGTCGGCCTCGGGGCCTGCGTCAGTGCCGGCGTCGGCCTCGCCCGAGCCACCGCTGCGCACCACCGAGCTTTCGTCGGTGCAGCCAGCGCACGTCAGGCCTACCAGAGCGACGATCAATACCACTTTTCGGACCATGCGTCGGATCTCGGTTGGAGAATGAGCTCTCATGATGATGTCCTCGGAAGAAGCGGCGTCACATGCAAAGCAGGTGATAGGCGGAGTGCGTGGCAATCGGGATGCCATTGGAACCTTCGCGCTGGAACATGAACGTCTGGGTGGTCGAGTTGCCCCACACGCTGCTCATGCCGTTGCCGCCATCGGTGGCCCAGGCGAGACCGAAGTTATTGGAGGCAGCATCATCTTCGGCGTGCAGCACCGTGCAGGGAAGGGGCGCTCCCTCGGTGTTGAAAAAGAGCTTGCCCGGCTCGTAGCCGATGCGCCCGGAGACGTATTGTTGAGAGGGGTCCGAGATCGTCAGCGTATGAGTGTTTCCATTGGGATCCACATAGTTAATCTCATTATTAGTGGTGCGCCATACCCGCATCCGGTGCATGTCGAAGGATTCTCCATTCATCTTCAGGTCGCCGCCGACCTCGACGTCGCCGTCGGTGTTGATGTCGCCGGAGGTCGACAGGTCCCCGGACATGGTGGAGCCGCTCTTTTCGACGTATCGGTCCTCATTGGCGATGACGCCGGTGATGTCGCTGTCGGAGCGTTGGGTGTCTTGGTCGGGCGAGCACAGCACGCCGCCGCTTGTATCTAGGCCGACGACCACCTCACCGGTCGGGCAGCTCTGATCACTGTGAGCATAGAGAGTGTCGGTGTAGCTGGTGTCCAGGGAAAACTCCTCATTATTGACGCTCAGCCCTTGGCCGGCGGTGTAGGTCGTGTCGGTGTTGGCGTCCGGCGCGCATTGGACGCTGCCGTCGGCGGCGATGCCGGTAACTACGTCGCCTGGCCCGCAGGACTGGTCGGAGATGGCGAAATCAGCGCCGTCGTAGCTCGGCTGAGAGGTGCAATTCCAACTCGTGCCGTCGAAGACGGCGACATCGTCAGCCGTACAACTCATCCCGCCGAGCGTGTCGTCGTCGCCATCGGCCAGATCGCCGGGGACGTCGTCGATTTGGTCCCATTGCACGTCGCCGATCTGATCGCCCGAGAGGCTGAAGCCGGGCGCGAGCGCGTCCGAATCGACCGCGCCATCGGCCACCGACTTAGCTTGGCCGGCGACCACCGCATATGGCACGGAGTTTAGGGCCATACGCGGCTCCAGCTCTGTGCCGTCGACGGTGATGCCCACCCAGGTCTTCGTCCCCGTCAGGACCATGGCGTCGATGGGATTGGAGTCGCCGCCCAGCTCGACCGTATAAAAGCCTTGCTCGTCGGCTTCCACCTCGTAGTTGCCTTCCCACAACAGAGCGCCACCCGAGGCGGCGTCGTAGATGGTAAAGGTCATCTCGACCTGGCCGGTAATGGGTTGGCCCTCCTCGTCGGCCAAGCGGCCCTGGTGGGTCAGGCTGGCGGGAACCTGAGCCCAGGCCGAGCCCCCGATAAAGAGGGCGGCCAGCAAAATCATCACCGGCAAGCCTCGTAACGTCAGGCGGCGAGGTATAACGAACATTGAGAGTCTCCATTTTCGGGGAGTGGGTAAAAGTGCCATGTTCTTGTTGTGTCTAATCGGTATTGTGTAACTTTAATTCTGCGATATGGCCCCACGCCTGTCAATGCCGCCGAAGTGGCGAGGTCGGTGGTCGGGGGATCGACCTCGTCGTCCAGATCAATCCGGTGAGTTGCCCGCAGGCGTGACGGTGGGTATGTTGGCCGGGCGTTTGGCGTTTTTCACAAAAATCCGCTTACCGGGAGCAGTCGACGATGGGCCAGGACTACGACGAGAATTTTCCGACCAGTGATCCTTCCTGGGATCTGGATAGCATTTTTTCGGGGGGCGCCGAGTCGCAGGATTTCGAGGATGCGCTGTCGTCGCTGAGCGATGATTTGGGTGTGATGGCCGAGCGGCTCGAGGGGTTGTCGGCGCTGAGCGTCGAGCAACTCCCGGAGGCCGAGCTGGGCGACTGGGCGGCGTTTTTCGAGGAGCTCGAGACGCTCAATGACCGCGCCCGAGAGACGAGCGCGTTCGCCAATTGTGTGGCGGTGACTCACACCGATCAGCCCGAGGCGATGCGACTGCCCAGACGGCTCAACGGCGTGCATACCCGGTTGCGTCAGCTTCGCGTGCAGATCGAAGCGCACTTCCGAGAGGCCACCGACGCGGCCTTCGCTCAGATCGTGGGCCATCCGAAGCTCGAGCGGGCGAGCTTGTATCTGCGCGAGCTTCGCCGCGACGCCGTCCAGAGCATGGAGCCCGAACTCGAGGGCCTGGCCGTCGAGCTCAACCGCGACGGGTTGCACGCCTGGGGGCAGCTGTACGATCGCATCAGCGCCGGGCTCGAGGTCGTCGTGCCCGAAGAGGACGGCGACGGCACACGCACGGTGTCGGTGGGGCAGGCGAAGAACTTGCTCGACCACCGCGACCGGCAGGTGCGAAAGGGCGCCTACGAAGGGTTGCAACAGGCTTGGGGAGAGCAGGCGCCGACGCTGGCGATGGTGCTCAACTCGATTATCGGCTCGGAGCGCACGCTTTATCTGCGCCGCGACGGCGACGAGTTGACGATGCCGCTGCACGCCAACCGGGTCGAGCGCGACACCGTCGATGCGATGTTCGAGGCCGCTGACGAGCTGCGCGACGTGCTGGTCGACTATATGAAGGCGAAGGCGCGGCTGCTGGGAGTCGACAAGCTCGCCTGGTACGACCTGAGCGCGCCGGTAGGCCAGGAGAAATCCGAGAAGATCTCGTACGAGCAGGCACAGCGATTCATCCTGGATCGAGTCTCGGAGTTCTCCGGCGATATGGCCGACTTCTACAAGCGCGCGCTCGCCGAACAGTGGGTCGAGGTCGAGGACCGGCCGGGGAAGGCTCAGGGCGGATTCTGCACGGGCTTTCCGGTGTCCCAGCAAGTGCGCATCTTCATGACCTACGGCGGCACGCCCGGCGGCGTTCAGACGCTGGCCCACGAACTCGGCCACGCCTATCACGGCTGGTTGATGCGCGACCTGGGCGCCTTCGAGCGCAAGGTGCCGATGGGGCTGGCCGAGACCGCCAGCACGCTGTCGGAGGCACTGGTCGAGGCGGCGGCGGTCGAGCAGGCCGAGGGCGCCGAGAAGCTGCGCCTGCTCGACGAGCGCCTGCAACGCGCGCTGGCCTTTTTGGTCAATATCCCGGCCCGCTTCCGCCTCGAGCGCTCCATGCACGCCGCCCGCGACAACCGCGAGCTCGACGACGACCAACTCGGTCAGATGACCCGCGACATCTTCAGCAAGGCCTATGGTGAGGGCGTCTCGCAGGTGGACCCGACCTTCTGGGCCTCGAAATTACACTTTTTCATTACGGGTCTTCCCTTCTATAATTTTCCATATACTTTTGGATATCTCTTCTCGGGAGCCGTGTACCGACGGGCCAGGCAACAGGGACCATCCTATGCCAAGGTGGTCGATGAACTGCTCGTCGACACCGGTCGGTTGACCGCCGAGGAGATCGGCCGGCGGTATTTGGATGCCGACCTGACCGGCGTGGAGTTTTGGCGTGAGGCGGCCGCCTCCGTGCGCGACGATGTTGCTTCTTATGTCGACTTAGTGGACCAGCGAGGATGATCGTATGAAGACGCCCGGACAGGAGATGAACGCTCATAGCCCCCAAGGCCCCGCCCAACAGCCACCCCAGGCAGCCTCTTCGGGGGGCGGGTTCCCGTGGGGCAAAGTCCTCGCAGGTTGCGGATGTCTGACGCTACTCGGCGTGATCGCGCTGGGTGTCGGCGGCTATTTTCTATTCGGCGCTGCTTCAGACGCGGCCGAAGAAAGCGGCGTCGCGGCGATCTTCGAGGAGGCCAAGGCCCACAAAGAGGCCGCCGAGGAGAATAGCGGCAAAAGTGGCAAGGCGAACGCCGATATCGAGCGCGAGGCCAGAAAGGCCAAAGACGACGCGCTCGACCACGAGAAGGTGCGTGCCTATCTGCGTGAGCCGTTCACCAAGAAGGACGTGCGTGAGCATCAGGCCTTCGTCGACCAGTGGCACGAGCACCCGGCCTATAAGAATTGGGTCGAGCAATACGAGAAGATGAAAGAGGTGAGCGAGGAGAACGACGAGTCGGTCAGCGGCAAGCTGCGCGCGGCCGGCCAGGCCAGCAAGTGGATTCGCTCGGCGCGTGACGTCATGGAAGCCTTCGATGAATATGTGCGCGACAACGGCGGCTACGAGGAGTATTACGCTCGCTTGGTCCGCATCGGCGGGGTCATCACCGCCTCGGACACGATGACCAAGTCCAACAAAAAGCTCGACGACGCCAACTCCGACGCGGTCGCCAAGCAGATGCTCACCGAGCGGCCCGAGATTGCCCGCGAGTATGCCAAGAATATGAAGGAGGCCAAGAAGGCCGCCAAGCGCGCCAAGGAAGCCAAGGCCGAGGGCAAAAAGCCCAGCCCCGGCGACCAGGCAGCCCTGGCCGGCATGATGGGGATGTTCCAGGGACCGGGGACCGTGGCGCTGGCGCGCATGCCCGAGAAATCCTTCAAGACCTGGCAGAGCTTGTCGGAGGCGGAGCGTAAGCAATTGCGCGAATCGTTGGACGGATCGATCGCGCCGGGGCCGTGGTTCGGCCTCTATCAACTCAACTCCACCGCGCTGGTCATGGCGGCCTACGCCGCCGAATTCCAGGCACTCGAAGCCGAGTGAATGGAATGACACAGGCGCGGCAGTGTTCTCTGCACGGGTTGCCAAATCCGACACGTGGCTTTAAGTAAGCAAGTAGAGTGGCTGGCTTGAGGCCACTCTTACCCAAGTCGTAGCGGAGAACGTGCATGTCGCAAACAAGTTATACAATCGCGATGATCGGAGCGGGTCCGGCCGCTCTTTACTCGACGGCCAAGCTGACCGCCGCCGGCCATGACGTGGTGATCCTCAACCGCGACATCAAGCC
This sequence comes from uncultured Bradymonadales bacterium, assembly GCA_964386725.1. Lineage (GTDB taxonomy): Bacteria > Myxococcota_A > Bradymonadia > Bradymonadales > Bradymonadaceae > CAYLTX01. The sequence continues at coordinate 24,499 of CAYLTX010000003.1, forward strand.
TGGGGGCCTGGCCGAGTTCGGGATCTATCCGACCAAGTACAAGATGAAGAACGGGCTGCGCGCGTTCTTTCGCAAGATCTTGGCTGACGAGCGCGTCAGCTACTTCGGAAATATCAGCGTGGGCATCGACGCCGACCTCACCCTCGACGAGATCCGCGAGATGGGCTTCGACGCGCTGGTCGTGGCGGTGGGCGCACAGGGCACCAAGTGGCTGGGGCTCCCGGGCGAGGAGGCCGACGCGGTCTTCCACGCCAAGGACCTCGTCTACCACTACAACGCGCTGCCGCCGTACAGCGAGCAACGCTTCAACATCGGCCAGAATGTATGTGTAGTGGGCTTGGGCAACGTCTGTCTGGACATCGTCCACTGGCTGACCTGCGAGAAAAAGGTCGAGTCGGTCACCGCCGTCGCCAGGCGCGGGCCGGCCGAGCGCAAGACCACTCGAAAAGAGATGCGCATCGTCAGCGGCGCCATCGACGTCGAGCAGCTGCGCGCTGAATTCGACGCGATCGCCTCCGAGATGGAGTCGGTCGGCCAGGACCCCAGCGAGGTCTACAAGAAGCTCACTCGCTTCATCGACACGCCCCTGGAGGCCGAGACGGACACTAAATTTCGGATGCGCTTTTTGCGAAGCCCCAGCCGCATCGAGGTCGACGACGACGGTCAGGTCACCGGGCTGACCTGTGAGATCACCCGGCTGGTGCGCACCGAAGATGATCGCGTGGGCATCGAGAAGACCGGTGAATTCGAGACCCTGGCCTGCGACACGGTGGTCTTCGCGATCGGCGACAGCATCGAGCCCACCGTGGGTCTGCCGGTCGATCCGGAGTGGAAGAATAGCTTTGCCACGGTCGACGAGCCGTGGGACAAATATCCCGACCGGCCCCGCTACATGGTCTACAATCCCGACGCCGACGAGCCGATGTGGGGCACGTTCGTGGTCGGATGGGCCCGTCAGGCCTCCGACGGTCTGGTCGGCAAGGCCAAGGCCGACGGTGAGCAGGGCTGCGACGAGGTGCTGGCGTACTTGGACGGAGAATTTCCGGTCCAGCCCGACAAGACACAGAGCACCGAGAGCATCCGCCAGACGTTGTTGACGGTCCTCGAGAATCGCAGCGTTCCGGTGGTGGATTACGACGGCGTCCGTCGCATCGAAGAGATCGAAGAGCAGAAGGCCAGCGACGAAGAGCTCGAGGAGTTCAAATTCACCAGCAAGAGTAAGATGCTCGAAATCTGCGACCCTCAAGAGTCCCTGGGATAAGCCATGCGCCTGAAGCAGTTGATATTTTGTTTGTTCGTCGCCGGCGCGTTGGGTCTGGGTTGTGCGAGCGGCTCTCAATCGAGCTCCGCCGAAGACGAGGACGTATCGGCGAGCCCGCCTTCGGCCGACGAGGACACCCGGGGCGAGCTTCCCGAGGGCCCCGAGGTCGATATGGGCCGCTCCGGCGAGGGGGCGGGCGATGCTGAGTCTGAGGCTGGAGATGAAGCAGACGACGCCGAAGCCGACGCGAATGACGCCCAGCAGGTTATCACCCGCAGCCAACTGGACACCTTCATCGAGAAGGGCCCGTCGTTTGCGCTCACACAGGTCGAGGTCGCGCCCAGCCGCGACGACGGCACCTTCCAGGGCTTCCAACTCGTCTCGATGCGCCCGAGCGCCCAAGAATCGGTCGGCAATCAGCTCCAGCTCGGCGATATCATCACCCACATCAACGGTGTGCGCCTGGAGAAGCCCGACGATTACCTCGACGCTTGGAAGTTGCTCGACGAGGTCAGCAGTATCCGCATCGACTTCATTCGCGACGGGGAGGCCGAGCATGCCCTCTGGCGCGTCGAGTGACTCAATCTCCTGCCGCCGGTAGTCTCTAAGTGATGCGCGATGAAGACTCCCCCATAATGGCCTGGTCGACCGGTCCCTTCGGGTCGAGCTGGTCGTGGTCACCGTTGGTGGTCGTGCTGGGGCTGTCGTTGTGGGCACAGATCTTCATGTTGCCGCTCTTCGAGGAGTTTCGCTTCACCGAGGGGAGCCAAGCCGCGACTTTGGCCTATCTTCTGCCGCTGGTGGTGTTGCTGGCCGGCGCGTATTTCCGAGTCGCCGCGCTGACCCTCCTGGTCTTCCCGCTATGTTTTGTGCCCGGGGTCATCTTATTGCCCGAACGAAGCATCATCGAGCTCGAGCAGTGGACCAGCATGATGCGCATCGGCGTCACGTTGGCCGCTTATATCGGCGTGGCGTCCGCCAGCCTCACCGGCACCGAGATGGTCGGCGAGGTTGACGGAGTTCGCGATGAGCCCGCCGAGCGCGTAGGCGGCATCTACCCCTTTTATTTTTTGGTGCGCGGGCTCATCTTGTTGGTGCTGCTCGTCGTCACCCAATACGCGGCCTTCCACGATCCGGCGATTGCCGAGAAGATTGCACAGCATTACTCTCAGCGGCCCGGCGGCGCGCGAGCGTTCATCGGGCTGTTTATCTTCTTTGCCTGGTGCGTGGCCGCCTATACGATGTTTTTCGTGCCGCTGATGAACCTCGAATACGACGTGCGCCGACTCTCGCGCACCATCGACGAGATGGCCGACGGTGGCCGACGCGCCCGATGGCTGCATATCGGCGGCTGGTTTTTGGTCGCTGCGGTGGTTGTGGGAACGGTTTTTTTGCTGACGTGATCTGGATCCTCGGATCCCCCGACCCCTAGGCAAGCCTAGGGGCTGCACGGGCGCTGGTTTATGCGGCTTGACCGTGCTCCGCAGGGGCCAGGGCCCCGCTCCGCTTCTTGCGTGGACATGTTGATGCGATCTCTCGTGTACGAAATTCTGGGCCTCGGGCTGCTGGTGGGCAGCATTGTATTCTTCTATCGGTGTGTGTCGTTTTTGGCCGACAAGGACTATGTCGCCGGGGTGGCCGTGCTGGCGATCGGCTTTTTCATGCTGCGAGCCGGCACCGAGTTGGGAAAGCTGGCCGTGTTGCTGCGACGAGAGGAGGCGTCCTGAGATGTGGGCTCGGTTTCACGGAGGTGTCGGGGTGATCTTGTTGCTTGCCAGCGGTCTCGTATGGGGCTGCGACGGCGCTGATGTGCCGCACGAGAGCCCGGAGCAAAGCTTCCAGAAGCTCGAACGCGACGAGGACGGCGAAGTGGTCGCCCGAGTCGGTGATCGCGCGGTCTCACTTGCCGAATTCGAGGCGTTCTGGGCCGACCATCCCGAGATGAGTCGCCAAGAGGCGGTGGAGGCGCTCGTCGAGCGCGAGCTCCTGGTCATCGAGGCGCTCGAGCGTGGCTACCTGTCGAACTCGACGCTCGGACTCCCTCGAAAACGCGCGATGGTCCGCCAACTCTTGCGAGACGAGATCGAGGGCGAGATCACCCGCGAGACGCTCACCGACGACGAGATCGAGGAGATGGAGTCCGCGATCGCCGCCAGGGTAGGGCACCCGCCCGGGCTTCGAGCCAGCCATATTCTGGTGATGGTGCCGCAAGAAAAGAAGAACAAGAAACTCTCCGACGAGCGCCTCGCCGAGTTGAGTGACGAGGCCCGCCGGTGGCTCGGGCGCATCGAGGCCGAGCTTCCCGAGGATCCCGACGTCATCGACCTGCTGGACGCGCGCGACAGATTCGAGGACGAGGTGGCCGAGCCGCTTCAGGTCGTGGTCAACGCCCACCTGCCGTTTCCGATCGGCGATACCGCAGAATTTGGTGCGGATTTCCCCCCCGGCTGGGCGCCGGTGGTCGATGCGTTTCGGGAGACGGCCAGGGAACTGGCCGCCGAGGGGCGCTTCGGTGAGCTATCCGAGCCGGTGGAGTCGAAATTCGGCTGGCACCTGCTCATCGTCGAAGAGGCGCTCGACGGCAGCCGACCCGACGCCGACGCGCTCCGCGAGGTCGCCGTCGATCGGCTGCTCCAAAAAAAGCGAAACGAGCGCCTGGCCGAGTTGATGGAGACGTGGCTCGACGGCGCCGAGGTGCAGACCTTCCCCGAGATATTGACTCAGGCTGAGGAAGTGGTGCGCGAGTAGCGCCTGGTTACGGCAACTCCCGATAGACCTCTTCGAGCGGCTGGCGCGGCGTCTCGACGAGCTCGCAGCTGGAGTGGCCCACCCAGATAAAGCCGACGATCTCGTCGCGCTCGGCGTCGATGCCCAGAATGTCGTAGGTCTCGTCGTGGCGGGTGACGCCGCCGGTCGCCCACTTCGAGCCGACGCCTTCCCCCCACAGGCACAGCGTGAAGTTTTGGATCGCACACGCGATCGCCGCGTAGTCTTCCTTTCGGCGAAACGGGTCGTCAGCGAGCACCTGGCTGACCGCGATGACCTCGGGAGAGTTGCCGAGCTTGGCGCGGATGGTTTGTTCTTTCTCCTCGGACAGCTCCCGGCCTTCGGAGGCGGCCTTCTGGCGTTTGATGCGCACGCCCAGGTCGACGATCTTCTGGCGGGTCTCGGGGCCCACCCGCGTAAAGCGCCACGGATTGCTCAGTTTGTGGTTCGGCGCCCGAATCGCGCACTCGAGCGCCCGCTCGATGCAGCCCTCCGGGATGGGCTCGGTGGTGTAGCGTTGGACGGTGCGACGGCTGAGGATGGCTTCGCGTATGTTCATGGTTTTTGTGTAGGGTTAGGGGTCCGGTGGAATGGGCGCGCAGCGCTAACATGCGGGATCGCGTCGTGGTGTCAAGATATATGGGCGTGGTCGGTGTCCGAGGCTCCCGCGGGTGCACCTCGCCGGCCGCGCCGAGGGCGCCTTTTGCCTGCCGCACCCGTAGGGGACGGTGCATTTCCTCGACACATATTCGAACGCGCACAACTCGACGTTGCACCCATCGTTCCTGCTCGCTATACATGCACGCAGGAAAACTGATTCCACATAACATGAACAACACGGAGTAAGTGATGAAGATCGGCGTACCCACAGAGATCAAGAATAACGAGTATCGCGTTGGCCTGGTGCCGGCCGGAGTTCGAGAGTATTGCCGCAGCGGCCACAGCGTGGTCGTCGAGCGCGGCGCCGGCGAAGGCAGCGCGATCCCGGATTCGGCCTATGTGGAGGCCGGCGCCGAAATTTTGGAGACCGCCGACGAGGTCTGGCAGGCGGCCGACATGATCATCAAGGTCAAGGAGCCGCTGCGGGCTGAGTACGACCGGATGCAGCCCGACCAGATCATTTATACGTATTTCCACCTGGCCGCGGTGCCCGATCTGGCCGAGGTGCTCCTGGACAAGAATATTGCGGCGGTGGCCTACGAGACCATCCAGCTTCCCGACGGAAAGCTGCCCCTGCTCGAGCCGATGAGCGAGGTCGCCGGGCGGATGTCCATCCAGGTCGGCGCGCGCTCGCTGGAGCGTGAGGCCGGCGGAAAGGGCGTGCTGCTCGGCGGCGTACCCGGTGTGGGCCGGGCCAACGTGGTGATCATCGGCGGCGGAACCGTGGGGACCAACGCGGCGACGATGGCCGTGGGCATGGGCGCGAACGTCACGATCCTGGACATCGACCTATATAGGCTTCGATACCTCGAGGACGTCTTCGGCAACCGCATCCAGACGCTGCACTCCAACGCCGACACCATCGCCGACCAGGTTTGCCGAGCCGATCTCGTCGTCGGCGCGGTGCTCGTGCCGGGCGCCAAGGCTCCCCATCTGGTGACGCGGTCGCATCTCAAAGAGATGTCCACCGGAAGCGTGGTCGTCGACGTGGCCGTCGATCAGGGCGGCTGCATCGAGACGTGCAAGCCGACCACCCACGACAATCCCACCTATGTGGTCGACGACATCGTCCACTATTGTGTGGCCAATATGCCCGGCGCGGTGCCGCGGACCTCGACGTTCGCGCTGAACAATACCACGCTTCGCTACGGGCTCCAGATCGCCAACGACGGCCTGGAGGCGGCGATGACCTCCGACTCGGTGCTCGCCTTCGGCCTGAACACCTACGCCGGCCAGGTCACCCACCCGGCGGTCGCCGAGAGCCTGGGCAAGGAGTACGTCTCGGTCGACAGCGTCCTCGCCTAATCGGCGCGCGCTAGATGGATATCTTTTGAATGCCTCGGTGGGCCGGCTCGTCTGTCTAGATGAGTCGGCCCGTTTTGCTCTGAGGAGGGATTTAAAAAACCTCCTTGAAAAGTAGCCCCGTCTCCCCGATCGTGGTCGCGATCGGTTCGAGAGGCTAGTGGCTTGAAAACACACGGTTTTTCGGCGCCGACGATAGAGGCGACCACGGGTGGAATCGAGATCGTTCCCCCGTTTCGACATATACATGAAATAGAATGACCGCCTGCTCGAGTTGTACCCTATGAAAGGCGACAATAGCGCGGCAGCCCGGGCCATGAGCCTACAGCCGCCGCCCGAGATGGTCATTCTGCTCGACACCGAGAGACGACATGTTCGGAAAGAAGCGATCGGAGAAGGACGAGGCATACCAGAGAGAGGCCGTGCCTCATCTGGATGCGCTGTACGGAACTGCTCTACGCATGACCAAAGACGAGCAGGATGCCGAGGACCTCGTACAAGAGGCGATGCTCAAGGCGTACCGTTATTTTGATAAATACGAGAACGGCACGAATTGCAAAGCCTGGCTCTTCAAGATTATGACGAATACCTTCATCAATAGGTATCGCAAGTCGAAGAAGCGCAAGGAGTACTTGGTCGACGATGACTACCGGCCGCTCCAAGAGCGCGCCGAGGCGCCCGAGCGCAATCCCTTCATCGATGACTTCAATCAAGATGAAGAAAACCTGTACTTCAAGATGTTTGGAGACGAGGTTAAGACGGCGCTGGAGACCATCCCGGTCGACTTCCGTATGGTTGTCCTGCTGGCAGATCTGCAGGATTTTGCCTACAAAGAGATCGCCGAGATCATGGACTGCCCCATTGGCACGGTCATGAGCCGCTTATACCGCGGTCGACGCATGCTCCAGGCCAAGCTCGAAGAGTACGCTGTCCGAGAAGGCTATATTGATAGCTCGGTCGTCGAAGACGAGGCCGACGAGCAAGAGGCCGACGAGGCCGGCTCGAGCACCACGAACCTCGACGAGTATCGACGCCGTCGCGCCGAGGGCTAATCCCCCGACGCGGCGGACATCGTCTGCTGCGAGCCGCGAGGCCCGCGGTGGAAACACCTTTTGGAGAAGGACTACGATGAATTGCCACGAGTTTCAGCTCTTTTCAGATGCATATGTCGACGGAGAATTCGGCGATCGGGAAGGGGCAGAAATTGAAGCGCATCTGCGCGAGTGCAGTGAGTGCCGGGCGGAGCTCGAAACGAAGCTGCGCTTCAAGGAGCAGTTCAAAGAGGTTCTCGGCCAGGAGAAGGCCCCCGAGGCGCTCAGAGAGCGGATCGTGGCCGGCATCGACGAGGTCGAGCGCGAGTCGCGTCAGTCGATCAGCGAAAATCCGGTGGTGCGCTACGCGGCGATCGGAGGTTCACTGGCCGCGTCGGTGGCGATGATCATCTTCTTTTTGCCCAACCTGACCGTCGTGGAGGCCACCGGTGAGCAAGTGCCGGTGGTCGAGAATACCATCGACTGGCATCGCGGCGACTTCCCCATCGAAGTGCCCGGCCCGGAGACCCACGAGGTCGCCCGATGGTTCCACGGCAAGGTCGACTTCCCGGTGCGCCTGCCGCAATTCAAAAACGAGAACGTTCACCTCGTCGGCGGACGCATCGCCCACGTCAAAGAACGCCGCGCCGCCTACGCTCTGTATGAGATCGACGGCAGCCGATTGAGCGTGATGATCTTCCACGGCGACGACTTCAAGGTCCCCGGCGATAAGATCCGTAAGGTGGGCAACCGGGACATCGCGGTGCTCGAGAGCCACGGCTACGAAGTGGCCGTCCTCCAGGACGCAGGCATCACCTATACGATGACCAGCGACCTTCCCGAGCAAGAGCTGCTCGACCTGGTCGGCGCCTCGCTCACCCGTGAGCCTGCACCCCGCAAGCTCGCCCAATGACGCGGTCGAATAGGGTCGTGGCAGCCGTGAAGAAGGTTGTGATTTCCCAACTCCTGCATTACCCCTAAGTGCATCGAGACCGGCTCATCCGAGGAGCTTCGATGCCATCACGCCCAGTCACTCATCCCAAAGTAGGGGTCGTCGCCGACCCCGACGCGCTCGCCGACTTCGACGAGTCGGTCTTCGCCGACGGGATCTATTCACGTCAGGCGCCCGACGAGAGCCTCGAGCACGCGCTCGAGCGCTTTCTCGACGACAAATGCGACGTCGTGGCCGTGGTCGGTGGCGACGCGCTGGTCGGCGAGTTGCTCGGCGTCTACCGGCGTCGACTCCACCGCCACGCGACTGCGCTGCGCCTCTTCGCGCTGCAGGCCGGCACCCCGTCGGTGCTGGGCCGGACGCTCGACGCTCCGGAGCTGTCCCCCAAAGCCTTTCGAAAGTTCAAGAGTGCTCTGCTCGACGGCCGGCTCAACCGCCGATTGGTGCCCACCCTCAAGGTGAGTTCGTCGGCGCGGCCGGCGGCTGATTACGGCTTCTCCTTTGGCGCGGGCCTCTTCTATAAACTCTTCGAGGCGTATCACCGCGCCGGCCCGTCCGCGATGGGCGCAGTCGCCGGGACCCTGGGGCGTATCGCACGCGATATGCTGCTCGAGGGCGCGTCACTGCAGCCGACGCCGGCGCGTGTCAGCGTCGACCGCCGGCCTGTCGCGGAGTCGGTGGGATACCTGCTGGCGAGCAGCCTGGAGACCTCCTGGCTCGGCTTGAGCCTGCTGGGCGAGCGCGGGTCGAGCTATCGCATGGGAGCGTCGGGCCGAGAGCTCCTCAAAGAGGTGGCCAAGAGCCGGGCACTTCCGCGTTTTCTGGACACTGGCGCCGGGGCTACGTCTTTCGATACCATTCATATGGACTGGTCGGGAGGCTACGTGCTCGACGGTGAGTTGTACGAGCCCGCCCACCCGTATGTCGTCCAGCTCGCCGAAGGCCCGCTGGCGCATTTTGTGACCCTGTAGCCACTGGTTCGTAGCTGAAGCACTCCACTCGAGGATACCGATATGGCACGCGTCGAATTCAAGCCGCCCAGTGACTTCACCCCCGAGGATTCCGGGGGCGGCAAGACAAATATCTGGAAGTGGTTGGGCATCGGTTGCGGTGTCATCGTGCTCATCGTCGGGCTGGCAATGGCCTTCGGCGCCTGGAAGACGGTGTCGTGCTGCACCGAGTTTGCGAGCAGCGGTCAGGAGGCGACCGCGTTTAGCCTGGCATTCGCCGAGGACCTGGCCAACTCTGAGGTCGAGCAGGCTCGCTCGAAGATGAGCCCGGCGTTGGCGTCGCGGATCTCGGCCGAACAGCTGGCCACCAAGCTCGACGAGCATGCCGAGCTGTTGAGCAATTCGATGCCGCGAATGACCAACGTGTCGCTGAACCAGCGCGACGACGAAGAGATGCGCTGGGAGGTGACCGTGGCGTTTTCCCCGGCCGCCTCCGACGAGAAGCTCGTCGTGATCACCGACGTGCTCAGCCAAGGCGAGGGCGAGGAGCGCGAATTCTTCATCGACGGTTTGGCCTTCGACCGCCGCGCTCGCAACCTGCGCAGCGAGCCTCCCGCTGAGACCGTGGTGAGTTTGCATCGACGGCTGGCCGGTGGAAATTTCGAGGAAGCCTACGAGATGATGGGCCGCGAATTTACCAATCAAAACGACCTGAGCGCGTTTCGTGACTATATTCGTGCTCAACCGCCGGTGTTCCGATCCGGTGACGTTCAGATTCGCGAGGTCGATTATAGCGGCCAACGCGAAGCGTATGTGCGCGCAGAGATCGTCGCCGACGGCCAGCGAGCTCGCATCGAGTACGTCGTCGAGAAGCCCGCCGACCACCAGCCGCGTTGGAGCATCACGTCGATCAATCCCGAGTATCAAGATTCCGGCGGCGACCCCCCCAGCGACGCTGATGCTGGTGAGAAATCACCGAGCACGGACGCGGGAAGCCAGACGCAGCCAGATGCCGGAGACCAAAAATGATGTGCAAATACAGGCCTTTGTCCCACCATGTGGCTGGCGCCAGTTGGAAGCGTCCGTCCTGGGGTTGGGCAATCAGACCCAACCAACATCGAGTTCTTGACGGCACAATTTGGCGTTGATAAGGAATCGATAAGTGCAGATCCCCTACATAGTGGCCGCCCTACAGGCGAGGAATTTGACGTCATGTCTAGCGAACAAGCAGTTACTGAAGCAGGCGCCGCCAAATCCGTCAGTGATCTCGAGGAAGGTAGCGAGGTCGTTTTGGCTGACACCGAAGATCCCGGTGGCGCGGAGTTCTATCGCACTCACCAGGCACAAGTCGCCCAAGCCGTGGCGCACACCCCGATCACCGACCATGTTCGGTTGATCCTCAGTGAGCCGAAGAACGAGATCATCGTCAACTTTCCGGTGCGCATGGATGGCGGGAAGTTCAAGCTGTTCACCGGCTATCGCATCCAGCACAACAATATTTTGGGGCCCTATAAGGGAGGCATCCGTTTTCACCACGACGTCACCCTCGAAGAGGTCAAAGCGCTGGCGTCGGTGATGACCTATAAGTGTGCGCTTCTCGAGGTGCCCTTCGGCGGCGCCAAAGGCGGCATTCGCATGACGCCCAGCGACCACTCGCGCCCCGAGCTCGAGCGGATCACCCGGCGATTCGTGCACGATTTGGGCAATAATATCGGCCCGGAATATGACATACCGGCGCCCGACGTAGGCACCAACGCCCAGACGATGGTCTGGATGATGGATACCTACATGAATATGCACAACCAGATCGACAAGAACGCCCAGAAGCGTATCGTCACCGGGAAGTCGCTGGCCTCGGGCGGCAGCCGTGGCCGCGAGAAGGCCACCGGACAGGGCGTGGTCTACTGCATCCAGGAGTGGGCCGACGAGCGTGGCCTGCGTCTGGACGGCTGCAACTACATCCTGCAGGGCTTCGGTAACGTGGGAAGCCACGCCGCTCAGATCATGAGCCGGCTCGGCGCCGTGCTGGTGGGCGTCCAAGATCATACCGGCTCGATCCACAACCAGCAGGGGATCTATCCGCGCAAGCTCATCGACCACGTCAATAAAGAAGGCGGCGTGCGCGGCTATGCAGGTGCAGATCCGATCGACGGCGACGACTTCTGGAGCATCGAGTCGGATATTTGCATTCCGGCCGCACTCGAGCTCCAGATCACCGAAGAGGTGGCCAACAAGCTGACCTGCCAGCTCGTCGTCGAAGCGGCCAACGGACCGACGACACTCGCCGGAGAGAAGGTGCTCGAGAATCGCGGCATCGAGATCATCCCCGATGTCATGGCCAACGCCGGCGGCGTGGTCGTGTCGTACTTCGAGTGGATTCAGAACAAGCGCTCGGAGTCCTGGCAGCTCGAAGAGGTCGACAGCCGACTTCTGTTCATGATGAAGCGCGCCTACCACGAGATGCGCGCCTTCGCCCGCGAGCACGGGGTCGACAACCGCACCGCGGCGTTCGCCGTGGCGCTCAATCGGCTCAACTCGGTATATACCGAGCGTGGTGTGTTTCCGTGAGCGTTTCGGGCAGCAAGTGAAGGCCCCTCCGCACCACCGGAGGGGCTTTTGCGTATTGGCAAACACCTGCATCGCACCTACCTTCGTCCCCATGGACGAATATCCAAACACTGCACAATCTGTGATCGTCGGCGTCGACACCGGCGGTACGTTCACCGACGTCATTCTGCGCGATGCGCAGGGCAAAGTGCGCGTGCACAAGCTGTTGTCGACGCCCGCCGACCCCTCGGAGGCGATCGGTGACGGCGTCGACCGCGTCGTGGCGGAGACGCGGGGTGATGAGGTGCCGCATATCGTGCATGGCACGACGGTGGCGACCAACGCGCTGCTCGAGCGAAAGGGCGCGCGGGTGGCCTTTGTGACCACGGCCGGCTTCGAGGACCTGCTCTTTTTGCGCCGACAAAACCGGCCCGAGCTGTACCGCTTCGACATCGAGCTCGCCCCGCCGCTGGTCGACCACGCCGACTGCCTCGGCGTGGCCGAGCGGCTCGGCTACGACGGATCGGTGCTGGCCGAGCTCGATGAGGACGAGATCGAGCGGGTCGTCGGAGAGTTGGTCGACGGCGGCTTCGCGGCGATCAGCGTCTGCCTGCTGCACTCCTACGCCAATCCGGAGCACGAGCGCCGCCTCGGTGAGGCGATCCGCAACGCGCTCCCCGACGCCCATGTCTCGCTGAGCAGCGAGGTGGTGGGCGAATTTCGCGAGTATGAGCGGGCCTCGACCACGGCGGTCAACGCCTTCGTCGGCCCGGTCATGGCGCGCTACCTCACCGCGCTCGAGGGGCGCGTCGACGCCGGCCGCATCGAGATTTTGCAGTCCAGCGGCGGGCGCACCGACATCGCTCACGCGGCGCGCTACCCGGTGCATACCGCGCTGTCCGGCCCGGCCGGCGGGGTCGTCGGCGCGCTGACCGCGGCGCGTGAAGTGGGCATCGAGCAGATTATCACCTTCGATATGGGCGGCACCTCGACGGACGTGAGTCTATGCGACGGCGAAGTGCTGCTGACCAGCGAGGCCGAGATCGGCCAGTTGCCGATCCACGTGCCCGTCATCGACATTCACACGGTGGGCGCCGGCGGCGGCTCGATCGCCCACGCCGACCCGGGAGGCGCGCTTCGGGTCGGGCCGCAGAGCGCCGGAGCCGATCCGGGGCCGGCGAGCTACGGGCGCGGAGGCACCGAGCCGGCGGTGACCGATGCCCATATTCATCTCGGCAGAATTCGCCCGGAACGCTTCTTGGGCGGGCGGATGACCCTCGACGCTCAGGCTGCCCGGCAGGCCGTCGCTCGGCTCGCCGACAAGCTCGACCTCGAGCCCGACGAGGCTGCCCGCGGCATTCTGGACGTCGCCGACGCCAATATGGTGCGCGCCATCAAGGTCATTTCGCTGGAGAAGGGCTACGACCCGCGCGATTTTTGTCTGGTCGCCTTCGGCGGGGCGGGCGCGATGCACGCCTGCCGGCTGGCTGGCACGCTGGACATCGAGCGGGTGCTCGTCCCCCGCAATCCGGGGCTTTTGTCGGCCTACGGCATGCTCAACGCCGACTCGCAGCGGCTCTATAGCAAGACCTATCTGCGCCCGCTGGCCGAGTTCTTCGAGCGTGAAGATGCCGCCCAGGCGCTGGGCGATGACCTGGTCAGGCTCGAGGAGCAGGCCGAGCGTGACCTCGGCGAGCCGGCCGAGCGCGTCGAGCACGAGTGGTCGGTCGACCTGCGCTATGAGGGGCAGAGCTTCGAGATCGGTGTGCCCGTCGATTGGTCGGCCGGTGCCGATCGGCTCGAAGACCCGAGCGAGGACTTCGAGCAGCGCCACGAGCGCCTGTATGGATATCGAGCCGAGGGCCGCCGGGTCGAACTCGTCACGCTGCGGCTGAAGGCGTCGGTGCCGGCCAAAAACTTCGTGCTCGGAGCCGTCGATATCGCAGGCGAGGCCGCAGAGCCCACCGGGGGGGCCGACGAGGTCGAGGTGGGGTTTTCGCAGGGCACCTATTCGACGCCGGTCATCGAGCGCGAGACGCTCGACGACGGCGACAGCTTCGATGGGCCGGCGGTGATCACCGAATATAGCAGCACCACGCTCGTGCCACCCGGATGGCGCGTCGAGATCGCCGGCGGTCATATGCTGCTCACTGACCAGGCCGTCGCCGACCAGGCCAGCTCGCGGGAGGAATCATGAACGCCATCGAACTCGAGATCTTCCGCCATCTCTTCGCCTCCATCGCCGAGGAGATGGGCGTCGCGCTGATGCGCTCGGCATTCTCGCCCAATATCAAGGAGCGGCGCGACTTCTCGTGCGCGGTCTTCGACGCGGCCGGCGAGATGGTCGCACAGGCGGCTCATATCCCGGTACACCTGGGCTCGACGCCGCTGTCGGTGCGCGCGGCCGTCGACGCCATCGATATGAAGCCCGGTGACCACGTGGTCCTCAACGATCCCTACGCCGGCGGCACCCACCTGCCCGACATCACGGTCGTCTCGCCGGTATTCGACGAAGCTGGAGACGTGCGGTTTTATGTGGCCAACCGGGCCCACCACTCCGACGTGGGCGGGATCACCGCCGGCAGTCTGCCTTTGTCGCGCAGCATCGAGGAGGAGGGCGTGCGTATCGCGCCGACGCGCTACACACCCGAGCTCGAGGCGCATATCGCCCGGGAGAGTCGCACGCCCGAGGAGAGAAAGGGCGACCTGCGCGCCCAGGTCGCCGCGAATCGGCGCGGGCGCATGCGTCTCGAGGACCAGATGCAGCGCCGCGGCGAGTCGCTGCTCGATGCTGCGAGCGCCCTGCAGGACTATAGCGAGCGCTTCATGCGGCGGATCATCTCGGAGTTTCCCGACGGAGAGTGGAGCTTCTCGGATTGTCTCGATGACGACGGCCACGGCAACGGCCCGCTGACGATTCGGTGCCGCCTAGCCATCGAGGGCAGCACGGCGCGGGTCGATTTCACCGGCACGGACGCGCAGACCGAGGGGCCGGTCAATGTGCCGCGCGCGGTGACCTTGTCGGCGGTGCTCTACGTCTTTCGCTGCCTCGCCCCGGCGGAGCTTCCCTCCAACGGCGGCTATATGCGCTGCGTGGAGGTGGTCAGCGAGCCCGGCTCGCTGGTCGACGCGGAGTACCCGGCGCCGGTCGCCGTCGGCAACGTCGAGACGAGCCAGCGCATCACCGACACGGTCATCGGCGCCTTCGCACAAGCGCTGCCCGAGCGCATGCCCGCCGCCTCGTGCGGCTCGATGAATAACGTGATGATCGGCGGGGAGGACCGGCGCACAGGTCGCGCCGAGCCGTTCGCCTATTACGAGACGATCGCCGGCGGCAGCGGGGCGGGGCGCGACTTCGACGGTGCGGACGCCGTACACACCCACATGACCAATACGCTCAATACGCCCGTCGAGGCGCTCGAGCATGCCTACCCGTTTCGTGTAGCGAAATATGCGGTGCGGCGCGGCTCGGGAGGAGCCGGCCGCCGGCGCGGTGGCCACGGAGTGGTGCGCGCCTACGAGTTCGACTCACCCGTCACGGTCACCTTGATGACCGAGCGGCGCGACCACGCCCCGTGGGGCCTCGAAGGCGGCGAAGACGCCGAGCCCGGCCAAAATACTCTGGTCAGAGACGGCCAGCGGACCCGGCTCGCCAATAAATGCACCGTGGAGGTCGAGCCGGGCGACCGAATCATCATCGAGACGCCCGGCGGCGGGGGGTACGGCAGAGAGTAAGAAAGTAAGAGAGTGAGAAAGTAAGAAGAGTCAACTGCTTACCTCGCTAGGTCAGTAGGAAGCAGTAGCAGTTATCTAACTCTCTGACTTTCTTACTCTCTCACTCTCTGCAGTAATCAGTTCGAAGATGTGAAGCGGATCGGCTTGTTGAGCATGACCGTGCCGCCCTCGGGGCGGGGGAATTTCCAGGTATTGGCCTCGCGCTCCATGCAGTTGAGGGCGGCGGAGTCGTTGATGGCCTGGCTTCTGGCCTTGACCAGCGTCGGTTTTCCGCTGCGACCGATACGCACCGTCAGTACGACTTGCCCCTGCAGCGCCGGGTCGCGCTTGAGCGCGCGCTCGTAGCATTTCTGAAGGTTCGACTGGTTGGTCTTGAATATCTTTTGGACCGCGGCGACGTCGATCTTGCCCTCATCTTTGGGGGCGGGTCGTCCGCTGCCCTTGACGCTCGGGCCGCTGGGGCCTTCGACTTCCTTTTGCATACCCTCGAGCTCGGCGGCCAGCATCCGAGAGTTCTGCTGGATATTGAAGGCGGCGCTGTCGGCGAGCTCCTCGGCTTGCTTGGTGGCCTCCTCGAGATCCTCGCCGCGGGTGTCCTCGGCGGCGTCCGGTGCCGCGACGGCCTCGGGCTCATCGGTTGCGGAGTCCTCGTCCTGCTCGGTGCCGCAGGAGTCACAAGAACTGCAGGAGGCTGCCATCGCGATGGCGAGTAGTGAGACGATAAGAAGTGTGCGACGAAGAGAAATCATGCGGGTAAGTCCGGTACGGATCGTTGGATCTGCGTGGTGTTGCAAAATCGCCCCAGAAAGTGGTGTGGGCTCGCAGCGGTGATTGACTCTATTCGGGCTGACGATACACCGGTCGCGCGCGGCAAGCAAGGTTTTGGCGCGGCAGCGTTTTCCAATCGGCACTTGGATGCTATGTGCTTGTACATCAATCAAGCCTAGAGACCCAAGGGTAGAATTTCATGGACGATACACAGCGGATCACAATCGAGCGCATGGCCCACGAGGGCGACGGCATCGGCTACCTCGAGGACGGACGCATCGTCTTCGTGCCGACCACGTTGCCCGGCGAGGTCGTCGATATCGAGATCGTCGAGCTCAAGAAGACCTACGCCCACGGCCGCCTCGCCGAGGTCATCGAGGCCTCCGATGAGCGCGTCGACTCGGATTGCCCGTATTTTCCGGTCTGTGGCGGCTGTCAGTTCTGGCACACCAATTATGAGCACGAGGCCGAACTCAAGACCCACGCGGCCTGGGAGACGATCTCGCGCATCAGCCGTCTGGAGCTGCCCGAGGCGCGCGTCGTCGCGGCACCCTCGGATCGTCGCTATCGCTCGCGGGTGACCTTCCACCGCGCACCTGCCGACGAGGGCCAGGGCTGGAATATCGGTTTTTATAAGTCCAAGAGCGACGAGTTGGTCGACATCGAGGATTGTCCGATCACCGCCACGGTCATCAACGAGGCGCGCCGCGCCATCGAGCCGGCGCTTCGCGACGTCGGCGAGTGCGACATCATCTTCGAGACCGCCAGCGACGATAGCGTGGTCGTGACGCTGATGCCCGAGCGAGACTTTCGCACCAAGATGCCGCGCTCGCTCAAGAGTTTCGTCGATAATATCGACCAGAACCCGATGTTTCGGGGGCTGCGCGTGGTCGGAGAGCACGAGGACGTCGTCTTCGGTGATATCACCGTCGACGGCGACCAGGTCCTGGCGCGACCGCCGGTCGACAGCGCCCATCTTCCGTCGGCCAACTTCCGGCAGGCCTACCGCGAGATGAACCTCCAGCTCGTCGACGAGGTCCACGAGGTCATCGACGGGCTCGGAGCCGAGTCGGCGCTCGAGCTCTTTTGCGGCAACGGAAATTTCTCGTTCGCGCTGCCCGAGCGCATCGAATATTTCGTCGGGCTCGAGGCCAACCCCGGCGCCATCGAGAGCGCGAACGGGTTGGCCAACCTGGCGCGCATCGAGGGCTACGACTTTCGCGTGGCCGATCTCTCCTACGGATTTATCGAGCCGCTGGACCAACCGGTCGGAGACTTCGATGTGGTGCTGCTCGACCCGCCGCGCGCCGGCGCCGCCGACGTCTGCGCCGAGCTGGCCGAGTATAGCCACGAGCTCGACGCGATCGTGTACGTCTCCTGCGACCCTGCCTGTCTGGGTCGGGATCTGAAGAAGCTCGAGGCGGGAGGATGGGAGGTCGAGTCGCTGACGATCTTCGATATGTTCCCGCGCACGGGCCACGTCGAGACGGTCGCTATATTGCGCTAATGAGAGATGCGTAGGCTCCTAGCCAGAATGGGTTTAGGAGCTTATGCATTTCTCAATAATGGCACCCGGTATCCGGCTTCCACAAGACGGGTTCCTGTAACTATTGACCCTGGAGGCTACATTTGTAGTCTATTTTGAAACCCTTTGGGTTTCATTAGCGGCGTTTGTTTTTATATCGGTCGCGCGTTGCTCTCGATAATGCCTCATAAGCGTAATGTGAGCTCAGGGTTGCAAGCCAACTGCGGTGCAATTGTCGTCCCGAGCGAGTCCTTGATGGCTTTTACTGTCTACGCTTGACGCGCCCCCCCCCCTTCGGCGCTATGCTTCGTCGACAGGCACTTTAGATTTCGTAATTTTGAATAGGGGGAAACCCGTGCAGTATTCGACTGAAGATACCACTCGTTTGAAGCAGCAACACGCGTCCTGTAGATTCGTCTCCAGCGTAATTACGTTGGGAGCGCTGGTAGTCGCAATAGCTTTAGGAGGCTGTGGCGATTCTGCAGAGAGTACAGGTGAAAGTGTCACCTTGGAGCAGGCGCTTCCGACGCAATACAGCCATAATTTCAGCGTTGCTCCGGAGGGTGATACCAGTTGGGAGGTAACCGCAGTGGCTCACACCCGCTAC
The DNA here is from genome assembly GCA_964386725.1 of uncultured Bradymonadales bacterium. Taxonomy (GTDB): domain Bacteria; phylum Myxococcota_A; class Bradymonadia; order Bradymonadales; family Bradymonadaceae; genus CAYLTX01. The sequence goes on from CAYLTX010000003.1 coordinate 42,603, forward strand.
GACCACGTCGTTGCGGCCGGTTGGTTCGATGAAGGAAGTCTGAGCTTTGGCGGTAGCTCTTCACTGGTCAACGATCCTGGCACCGGAAGGGACAGTTTTCTAGTGGTGCTCGACAAGTCTGGAAATTTTGTCTGGCAGCACTCTTGGGGTGATGGAAGCAGTATGGACCCGTTCGATTATCAGGTCAACGACGTGGCGATTGCGCCCTCTGGCAAAATCATCGTCGCCGAAAATCTGCGCTCTTGCCCATATCAGGGGAATTGTAACTGGAACAATAATATCCGTCAGTATTCCCTGGCCAGCCCGACTCTTGAATGGCTGGGCCATATCAGCCCGGGTCAATCCGGTATTCAGAATGTTATCTCATCGGTCGCAGCAAGCAACGGAGAGATCGTCGCCGGAGGCTATCACGAAGGCAGTTTCACCCATGGTAGCGACACGGTGAGCGCGCCGACGACGGCGGAGTCTTATGAGGCCTATGTGCTGAAGTGGGGAAGCTACGACAGTCAGACGGGCACACGGCCCGCCGAGTGGGTTCACAGCTTTGGGGGAGACGATGATCACGGAGTCGCAGACGTCGCTGTCGACTCCGGCGGTAACGTCGCAATCCTCGGCTTCTACTACGACGAATTTACCGACTTGAACGGCGATCCGGGCAACGACGCGAGCAATGACCAGCGGTACGCCTTTCTACAGACCGTCGACAGCCAAGGTGCACATATCGACGCGGTTACGAGCGAAGGCACATCAAGTGTGACTGACGACCATGTTCCCACCGGTGCAGTTTTTTCTCCAAATGATGAACTCTATGTCACGGGCCATTTCTACGGCCTTTTCGACGGAATGGTTGAGTTTCCTTTGCAGAGCGGACCCAGCACCGATCTGAGAAGCTTTTTTGTGGTCAAGTATGATGACGCTAGCTCGATCTCCTCCACCGCATGGGAGCGGGCATCGGACGACGGAGACAATGTCGGGGATTACAGTTACGGGATTGATGCATCGAACACTCATGTGGCTATTACGGGAAAGAACTCTGAATGTGATCCGAATGATGGTTGTGAGTCCGAAGGGTTCGGTTTGGTGATGGATGCCAGTAACCCTTCATTTAATGATTTTTTCAATGGTGGCGTTATCTACACGGTGACGTTTGGTGACATGGACCGCGAAGACTATGGAAATTCAGCAGCGCTGGATTCCCACGAACGAGCGATCTTTGGTGGAAGAGTGACCACTGAAAAAGTGGACTTTGGAGGAGGGCAGCGTCCGGGCGGCAACGGATTCGTTGCATCCTATTCTTACACACCCTGATTGCGATTGGGCAATTTGCGATTAGGCAATGGAGCTCGAGAGCCGGCACCCTCCCAAGTTCTTCGTAACCGTTCAGTCCCGCACAGCGTAGCACGAGCTCAGGAGGGTGCGGGTTTGCCGGTGTGGAGGGCGAGAAGGCAGTCGTAGACGAAGTCGAAGAGGGATTGCTGGGCCTTTTTGAGCATCTGGCTGGCGGTCAGTATCCGCTCGATGAATCGCTCGCCGCGCTTCGAATTGCTGCCAAAGCACAGCTTGCACCAGATGACGGCGAGGCTGAGCGAGCGCTCCGAAAAGTTGTTGGTTCGTTCGAGGTCATCGAGGTCGACAAAATGCCACAGCGCTTGTTCATCTTCGAGCAGGTATTCGAAGATGCCCGGAGCATCTTCAAGATTGCGTCCTGCTTGACACAGTTTGCGCAAAGGTGCCCACAAGACGTCGTCGGCCAGCGCTTTTCGCTGCGCATTGATTAGCTCGATGAAGCCTGTTGTTTGCTAACGCCTTGAGGCGCCGACAAAGCTCGGCGTTGTCTTTGCGAAGCTTGTCATTTTGCTCGCGCAATTCGGCGACAATCGCTTCGAGTTCGGCGATGCGTCTGTCGCGAGGATCGTGCGATGCGTTATGTTGCTGATCGTCGGAAGCGAGAATTCAACGTCTTAATATGAAGCATCGTGGAATACGCAAGATCCGGCCCAAAACCGAGGATGATCAAATGAACGATCCAGGTTCGATGGCGAGACTCGCGACGTCGCACGTGGTCGTTTCGGCAGCCTTCCTCTGCATTTGTGCTTGGGCTGCGGAGGCCGACGCGCAGTTCATGAGTCAAGGGTGGAGCGATGTGCATCCTCAGGCGGGCGCATCAGCCGATGACAAATTTGGACTGCGCAACGGAAGCGCCGGAGACGTAAATGGAGACGGATTCGATGACGTGATCATCGGGGCACCGAGCACTGAGAATCCGGGTCAGGCATTTCTATATCACGGCTCTTCAACCGGGTTATCGGCGTCGCATGATTGGATGGCTGGCAATACCGGAAGTCACACCAGCGGATTTGGGGCGGCTTTGGCAGGACTCGGAGATGTGAACGGTGATGGGTTTGATGATGTGGTCGTCGCTGACTCGAGTGCCGGGATTGTGCGCGTCTATCACGGCTCTGGCGCCGGATTGGATTTGGAGCCGGCGTGGACCAAGCAAGAAGCGAACTCGCCCGCCTTTTTTGGGTTCACGGTCGGCCCGGCGGGAGATGTCAACGCCGACGGCTTCGATGATTTGGTGATAAGCGCGACGTCCGCAGCTGGTCCATACTGCTCACAGGGAAGGGTTTTTGTTTATTACGGCTCGGACGACGGTCTTTCCGCCCAAGCTGATTGGGAGGTGGGTAGCTCAAATCATGGCGATTGTCTGGGCTATTCCGTCGCCGGGGGGGGCGACATCGATGCCGACGGCTATGATGACCTGGTCATTGGCGCTCCGGGCGTCGCTGACAACAGTTCTGCGTATCCGAATCACAGCGGGCGGGTTTTCATTTTTCGCGGCAGGGATCACGGGCTAGAACGGCAACCTTCATGGCAGCTAGACTCGATGCTTCATAATCTGGACTCTGCCTATTTCGGGGTTCAGTTGGCATATGCCGGAGACGTCGACGCCGATGGCCACGCAGATCTTCTCGTGCGCATGAACCGCGCCGTAAATGGCACGGAAGAACGGCACTTGGTCATCGCATACCTGGGCTCACCGACTGGTCCCGAACTTCCGCCCATATGGTCAGTAGGCGAATTCTACATTACCCAGAGCGCCTACGGGTTTGCCTCGGCCGGGGATATCAATGGAGATGGCTACGATGATGTCGTTTTCGGAAGCCAGTTTCCGGCAAAGGCGACGCTTTTTCACGGATCAGCAGAAGGACTGCTCAAGCCGCATGCGTGGAGCGAGCAACGTGCATTACAATCCCAATTCGGAGAGTCAGCCGTGGGCGCAGGAGACGTCAACGGAGACGGCTACGATGACATCATCGTCGGGGCAATCATGGACGGCCCGAATCAGAGCGGCGCAGCCTACCTCTTCAACGGCGCCCCCAATCCGGCACCGCGGGCACAGGACGACAGCGTTTCGGTCGACTACCAGATGAGCGCCGACATCGAACTCGAGGCCAGCGACCCACACGGCGACCAGGTTCTATATCGCATCTTCGCCGAGCCGGAGCATGGCTCGTTGGGCGAACTTTCGGGGTTGAGCGGAGAGGTCACCTACCTGCCCAATCGCGGCTATCACGGCCCAGACTACTTTGAATTCGAGGCCTTCGACAACTACGGCGGCAGCGACGTGGGCCGCGTCGACATTACCGTCGAGCGCCCCAACGACCAGCCGCATTTCGTCGAGCCCACACCGGAAGGTCGCCTGATGGCCCGGGTGGGTGAAGAGGTTGCATTTCGCATCGCCGCGGTCGACCCGCATGGAGACGCGTTGACCTACGACGTGGACCCGCTGGCCGACGGTGCCGAGATCGATGCCGAAACCGGCGAGTTTCGCTGGATGCCCCAGCGCGCCATGGAACGAGTAGTGATCTTGGCGGCCGAGGACGACGAGGCGCGCATCGAGCGCGAATTGGTCGTCGAGGTGCGCGCACGCCAGGGTGGGCCCGATTCAGGCTCGGATGCCGGCTCGGACGTTGGCCCAGACGCCGACACGGACTCCAGCGACGACGCAAACCTCGACTCCGGACCGACACCGGGGCCGGAGACGGGCGCAGAATCGGCGAGCAGCCGCACCAATCAGTCAGGCTGTGGTTGCGCGAGCACCTCGGCAGCCACAATGGATGTCTCCGTGGTCATGTGGCTCTTCGCCCTCTTCGCGGTGCGCCGGACAAAACGGCGATGCTGAGCGTTTAAGTCTGCCGGATTCATCACTGGTCGTCGGCATCTTCGGAGGTGCCGACGTCTCGATCGGGGATCTTTTCGTCGGTCTCGGCGATGCGCTCGCGGGCCTGCTGGCGGGTCTGTTCGACCTGGCGGTCGGTCTTGGCGCGTTGTTCGTCGACGTCGACCTCGCTCGGGGCCATCCGAGGCGGGTCGTCACAGGCGCATAGCAGCGCCGCGCACAGCAGACCGGAACCGATTGACAAGATAGTGCGAGCGACGCGGTCGACTTTGCCGTGGCCTGGCATTGGCTCAGGAGGCCCTTCGCTGGATGGGGAGGTGCGGGATTTCGTCGTCTGCGATCAACCGAATGAGGTTGACCAGCGGAGCGAGTAGGTGGCCGAGGACGGGAAAGTCGTCGAGATCCCCGTCCCAGAATTGCAGCGCGCTGTAGGTGCCGGCGCTTTGATCGGCAAAACGCACATGGATATTGGTCTCGCCCTCGTCGCGCTTTCGCCGTGACGGAGAAGCATCCCAAAAAGGGTGCGTCCGCAAGATGGCGTAGAATTTGATGAGGTCGGCTTCGCTCAGCTCGACGCTGAATAGCTCGCTCTCACCGCCACGCTTCCAGCTCAGCAGCGTCCAGCCCGAGCCGGCAATCTGGAGGGTCGTCAGCCCCAAGGGATCATCGTGACCGCCGATCTGACAGAAGAAATGAAGGCCTCGAGTATCCTCGGTTAGGGCTACTTCTTCGAGCCGCCTCTCCAGGATCTCCTTTGGGTCTGACACAGACTGATCTCCGCTATGAGTCTTACCTATCTATGATGGTTATAGTTCTGTGCGCGTTTGGGCGTCAAGCGCAGTGGGATTTGAAGTCAGGGCTGAGTCGGTGCTGAGGGCTTCGGCGATGTCATAAAACCGAGCCGCCGCCCTCTGCACAGCATGCAGAGGGCGGCGGCTCGGAGGGGGTGAAGGCGGTCAGGGTCAGTTGCCGAGGACGCCGTCGGAGGCTTCGAACCACTTGAATGCCTGCAGCGAGATGTAGTGCAGGTCATCTTTGTCGTCGTAGCGCGTGCAATACTCGGTCGGATAATAACCGGCTTCGGGCATCGCCTCGGGGGTCGGATAGTCCATGCAATGCTCGTCGGCCTTGGCCTGCAGGTCGGCGACGGTGATCATCGGCTCCATGAAGATCAGCGAGCCCTCCCAGGCGCCGTACAGGAAGGTACGAGTGAAGGTGGCGCCGCCAAATTCCGGGCTGGTCGGGTCGATCATATGAGCTCCCATGCCCGCCTCCACCGCGCCCGGGTTGATATAGCCGGGGGGCTGTTCGTCGGCCGGAAGCGGCTCCATGCCCTTTTCGAAGGCCTCGCACGAGATCACCGTGCCGGGGGCGGCGTCCTCACAATAGCCGACCTCCATGTCGTCGCGTTTGTCGATGTCCATAAAATAGAAGTGGAAGTCGAAGTGCGGCAGGGTCCAAACGCCCGGAGGAATGTGGCCGACGGGATTCCAATTGACCATCGCGAAGGTAAACGGGGTAGCCGAGGCGTTGTCCGGGAAGTCGAGCACGAATTCGTGGCCGCAGCAGGTCCGGCCGTCATAGGACCACTTTCCGTCGCTCTCGGTGGTCGGCAGGTTATCGAAGGCGGATCCGGTCATCTCGAGGCCGATACGAATCGGCTTGCCGGCCGGGTTGACCGTCGCGAAGGTGCGAATCTGTCCGTCACCCATCGACGAGGCGGGGCCGTATTCGGTGAGGTTCTTCGGTGGCGCTCCGGTCGCCTGACTGATCAGCGCGAAAGACGCAACGATAGACGCGATAGCAAACACTCTCCAAGAACGAAGCATGCCGACCTCTCCATACAATGCGGCGCTGGCCGCGTAACAAATTGTGACCCGAATGGGAGTTAATTTCATCGTACTATATTCGGCCGGATGGTTCAACTCTTTGCGCGACTTTTGTAGGCAGGGGGCTATCGTCAGCGCGTCGACGACCCTGGCGACGGCCCTGTCGGCGGAGTGGCGCGGTTGGTCTATCGAGCTTGGGCGCTGCGGGTACGACAGTGGAATTATCCCCGCCAATGATGGTAATAGTAGGCGCGACAAGCCGGGGCCGGCGCGATGCCGTCGCCCCAAGCATCACAAGACGACACGGGCAACCGCCAGGCGGTGTCCGTTTTTCCATACCAAGACAGTTCGAGCACATGAGCCCTGACGATACCCCTGTAAATCCCGAGAAGTCCTCATCTTCCGACGACACCCCAAGGGAGGACGCCGCCGGCGAGGCTTCGTTGTGGAAGCTGAACTGGTTCGAGCCTGATACCAAGCCCTGGTGGCGAGACCGCTGGGCGGTATTGGCCGGCGCGCTGATCCTCTTCATCCCGCTGCTGGGGAGCTTCGGGCTGTGGGACCCGTGGGAGACCCACTACGGCGAGGTGGCGCGCAATATCCTCGAGCGCAACGATTGGATTAGCACCTGGTGGGGCAGCCACTGGCAAGACGCCGAGGGCAATCAGGAGGGGGCGTATTTTTACTCCAAGCCGATCTTGTTGATGTGGATAATGTCGCTGGGCATGAGCGTCTTTGGATTCTCCGAGTGGGGGATTCGCATCGGCCTGACGCTGGTGGCCACCCTCGGGCTGGTGTTGGTCTATTCGATGGGCGCCAGTGTCTTCAAGCGGCGCACCGGCTTTTTGATGGCCGGGGTGCTGGGCACCTCGCCGTTCTGGTTCTTTTTGAGCCGGCAAGCCCAGACCGACATGCCTTTTGTGGGGCTGATGACGGTGGGGATGTGCTTTTTCATGATGGCGGTCTTTGGCAAGGACCGAGATAAGCCGGCCGATAAATTTTCATATACGCTCGCCCTCGGCTGGCTCGCGCTGGTGTGCGTGCCCCAGATCCTATTGGTGCTGGTGGGCCTGTCGCGTTGGCGCGGTGGCCGCAATGCGTTGATGGAGTCGTTCACCTCGCCGGCCTGGCAGGGCATCGCCTTTGGAGGCGCGCTGCTGGCGGCGGGCTTCGGCTTGCTGGTGGCGGGTATTTGGAAGGGGCGGCAGGATACCGACCGCGGACGTTCTCTACAGCGCTGGTTTGCGCTGGGAGGAGTGGGCGTGATCTGGGTGCCCTTGCTGGTGTTGCTCGTGGTCATCTTGGTCAGCGGTTCGCAGACGGCCAACGACCTGCAGGGCTGGTTTGTTTGGGGGCCGACCCAGGCTGCCATCTACACGACGATGTTCGGCGTGGCGATTTATATGGCCTTCGCGCGCCCGATCGTGCAGAGGCGGCGGGTCTACCTCATCGCGTTTTACGTGTTCATCGGTCTGGCGACGCTGGCCAAGGGTCTGTTGGGCTTCATGCTGCCGGGCGCGGTTCTATTCTTCTACATCTTGATCACGCGCGAGTGGCGGATGCTCAAGAAGGTCGACCTGCATATCGGAATCCCGATCTTCATTGCGGTCGCGTTCCCGTGGTATGCGGCGATGCTGACCCGGCATACCCAGGGGTTTTGGAATCGTTTCTTCGTCCACGACCACTTCAAGCGTCTGGCCAGCGGCGTCCACCAGATCGACACCGGCAGCTTCGAGCACTTTGTGCGATGGCTGGGCTACGGGATGTTCCCGTGGATCGCGTTCGTACCGGCGGCGCTGGGCTCGTTCTTCTCGGGCAAGGGCCTGGATATGGAGGACGACCGCGGCCGGGCGACGCTGATGGTGATCATCTGGGCGACGGTGGCGTTTACGCTCTTTACGCTGTCGAGCACCAAATTTCACCACTATATCTTTCCGGTGGTCCCGGCCTTGGCGATGCTCGTGGCGGTGGCGCTCGATGACGCGCTCGACCGGGAGTTGCCCGAGCCGTGGCCGTTGTATCTGGTGGGCGTGGGGATCTTGGGAGTGGTCGCCTGGGATATCATCCACGACCCGCAGGTGCTCAAGAACCTGTTTACCTACAAATACGACCGCCGCTGGGACGACACCTGGAACAGCGGATTTCGCTGGGCGATTTTCTGGATCTGCGTGCCCGGTGCCATCGGCTCGATGTTGTGGTTGATGCGGAACCGACTCGTGCGCCGGATAAGCCTGGGGGCGATCTTCGCCACCTCGGTGGCCTTCGCCATCTTTGGGCTGGACGTTTATATGCCCGCGATTAGTAGTACATGGAGCCAGAAGGGAGTCTGGGACGCCTACTACGAGCAGTGCACCCGCACTGACGGACCTCCGGGCGCCCACCGCTTCAAGCGTTTCTGTGAACAGCCGATCGTCGCCTACAAGCTCAATTGGCGAGGAGAGTCTTTTTATAGCCAAAACGAGGTCATCCCCATCCGCGACGATGATGACTTCGATCACTTCCTGACCGAGGTGGGCGACGGAACCTTTTACGGAATCATGGAGATGTCGCGGTATCGGGGTGGGTTTCAGCGCGAGTTACCCCGGCGCTTCAAGGGGCAGGCGTGTCTGGTCCACGACGACAACCTCAAATTCAAGCTGATCAAGGTTCCTTGTGCCGACGACGACCCCCTCAGGCTCGATTAGTGGCAGGATTTGGTAGCCCCACATGATCCAGATCAGCACGTGGCGCTTCCAATTTCAGTTAAAAATTGCTACGTTCCTGTCGCCCTGAAACGGGACAAAAAGACCACACAGTCGTTGGCAGATATAGCAACCAACCGCACCAAGACCTACCCGCCCGGCGGGTGAGTATTTCACACAGTTTATTGCTTAGACGGAGATCACACATGGCAGACGCGAAGTTGATTCTGAATGGTGAGGAGTATGAGTTCGACACCGTCGAGGGAACCGAGGGGGAACTCGGCGTCGAGACTCGCAAGCTGCGCGCACGCACCGGCGCGATCAGCTATGATCCCGGCTACGGCAGCACCGGGTCGTGCAAGAGCGCGATCACGTTCATCAATGGCGAAGAGGGGGTGCTGCGCTACCGTGGCTATCCCATCGAGCAACTCGCCGAGAAGGTCTCCTTCGAAGAGACCACCTACCTTCTGGTGTGGGGCAAGCTGCCCAACGAGCAGGAACTCGAGCGCTTCCGTGGACGTCTAGCCGAGCACGCCGGGCTGCCCGAGGGCATCATCAATATGCTCGAGAGCCTGCCCGAGGGCGCGCACCCGATGACCGTCGCCCAGACGTTGGTGTCGACGCTGGGTGAATTCTACGATGACGACTCCGACGAGGAGACCGACATCATCCGTCTCATCGCCAAGATGAAGGCGCTGGCCGCCTACGCCTACCGGCGCGGAGCGGGCAAAGACTACGTCGAGCCGCACACCGAGGCGAGCTACGCGGGCGACTTCGCCCACATGATGTTCGACGACGGCGGCGAGTACGGTGTCTCCGATGTGCTCGAGGGGGCCATCGACAAGCTTCTGACGCTGCACGCCGACCACGAGCAGAACTGCTCGGCGTCGACCGCGCGCATGATCGGCAGCGCCCGCTCGAGCCTCTACGCCTCGATCTCGGGGGCCATCGGCGCGCTCAGCGGCGCGCTTCACGGCGGCGCCAACCAGAAGGTCATCGAGATGCTCCAGGACATCCGCGAGGCCGACCGCTCCCTCGAAGACCACATCGAGTTGGTCAAAGACAAGTCCTCGGGTGTTCGTCTGATGGGCTTTGGCCACCGCGTGTACAAGAACTTCGACCCGCGCGCCAAGATCCTCAAGAAGTCCGCCGACGACGTCCTCGACGAGTTGGGCGTCGACGACCCGCTGCTCGACCTCGCCAAGCAGCTCGAGCAGGTCGCCCTCGAGGATGACTACTTCGTCAGCCGCCGACTGTATCCGAACGTCGACTTTTATAGCGGCACCATCTACCGCGCCCTGGGCATCCCCACCAATATGTTCACGGTGATGTTCGTGCTCGGCCGCCTTCCGGGCTGGATCAGCCAGTGGAAGGAGATGCGCGACGACGAAGAGCAGCGCATCCACCGTCCGCGCCAGATCTATATCGGCCCCAAGCAGCGCGACGTCGCTCCCATCGACGAGCGTTGATTGGAGTGGACCGCCAGACCTGCGAGGTCTGGGGAGAAACAGCGCAAAGGCCGCCCGACTTGTTCGGGCGGCCTTTTTTTGTGTCCGGCAGCTCCAAGCCGGGCGATGAGCCACGCGAATCCCAGAGTTCGAGATGTATCAATAATGATAATTCGTTATTGACCTCTGCGGTCGCCGTGTTGTACCTCTCCTTTGATAGTTGATTATCATTTGCATTCCGTCGCCAGCATGGAGAGATGAAATGACCACTTCCCCGGAAAACCGCCTGCCCGTCACCGTCCTGTCCGGCTTTTTGGGCGCCGGCAAGACCACCTTGCTCAACCACGTGCTCAACAACCGCGAGGGCTTGCGTGTGGCCGTCATCGTCAACGATATGAGCGAGGTCAATATCGACGCTCAACTGGTCGAGGAGGGCGGTGCGCAGCTTAGCCGCACCGACGAGGAGCTCGTCGAGATGTCCAACGGCTGTATCTGCTGCACATTGCGCGAGGACCTGCTCGCCGAGGTCGCTCGCCTCGCCAAGGATGGACGCTTTGATTACCTTCTCATCGAGTCCACGGGTATCTCCGAGCCGCTGCCGGTCGCCCAGACATTCACGTTCCGCGACGAGGAGGACACCAGCCTCGGCGACCTCGCTCGGCTCGACACGATGGTGACGATGGTCGACGCCAAGAACTTTCTGGAGGATTACCAGTCCCCGGACTTCCTCGACGACCGTGACATGAGCTCCGGAGAAGGCGACGATCGCACACTGGTCGATCTTTTGGTCGAGCAGGTCGAATTTGCCGACGTCATTATCGTCAACAAAACCGACCTGGTCGACGCCGACCAACTCGACTTGCTCGAGGGCGTGCTCGACAAGCTCAACCCCAGAGCGAAGAAGCTGCGCGCCCAATTCGGCCAGGTCTCCCTGGAGGAGGTCTTGGATACCGGCCTCTTCGATATGGACGAGGCGATGCAGGCGCCCGGATGGCTCCAGGAGCTCGAGGGAAACCACGTGCCCGAGACCGAGGAGTACGGCATCTCGAGCTTCGTGTACCGGGCGCGCCGGCCCTTCCATCCGCAGCGCTTGCGCTTGTGGATGGGTACGCGCTGGAAAGGTGTGATCCGCTCGAAGGGCTACTTCTGGCTGGCCAGCCGCATGCTCGCTGCGTTCTCGTGGTCTCAGGCCGGTGCCGCAACCCGTGTGGCGCTCGCCGGGGCTTGGTGGGCGGCCACCGACCGCTCGCAATGGCCCCAAGAGCCGGAGATTCGCGCCATCATCGATGATAACTGGACCGAGCCCTTCGGCGATCGGCGCCAAGAACTGGTGCTCATCGGCATCGACATGGACGAGACGCTGTTGCGCGAGGGCTTCGATGCCTGCCTGTTGAGCGATCGCGAGATGAAAGAAGGCCCGGACGCCTGGGCGGCCTATGACGATCCGTTCCAGGGTTTCGACCTGCCCGAGACACACCCGAGCGCGGCCGAGTGACGCGGCGTCCCACGGGGTTGATTGACCATCATTCACCTGCAGGAGAGCACGTTGATGAGCACACTTGCCAGACGATTTCGAGGAGCCGGCGAGCCGGCGGAATCCTTTGTCTTGACCGACTCGGCCCAAGGGCTGTCACAGATCCGCGACTCCGAGACCGACGTCGCCATCTGGCGGCGGCGGATGGACCCGGCGATCCAGGAGGCGCTCGATGCGTTCGTCGCCGACTATCCGGCATTCAACGTCAGGGGGCGAATCTCGCGGCACAGCCCCGACCTATCGGAGTTTTTAACCCACTTCAACCACGCCGGGTTGGCCGAGCCCCTCGAGGCCCAACTCGAGGCGTTGATCGACCAATTCGCCTTGCTGACCGATGCGCCCGAGTTCGAGGCCCGCCTCGAGCTGACCCACAAGCAAAACTGCCCCAAGTTCCACGTCGACCACGTCCATCTCAGACTCCTGTCGACCTTGGCCGGCCCGGGCACCGAGTGGGTGAGTCGCGAGGACGTGCGCGAGATCCGCCGGAAGAGCTCTTGTCGCGATCATCTGCACGCTCCGGCCCACAAGGTCCGCTGGGCGGACCGGGGCGACGTCGTCGTGCTCAAGGGCAGACTTGCGTCACCTACACGCTCACGCGACGACTGGTCGCTACACCGCTCCCCGCAGTTGAAGCCTGGCGAGGCGCGGCTGGTCTTCAAGTTGACCGCCGGCCGCGCCCGCTAAAGAGTGGTTCTGTGGCTCATCTCAAGATGACAGGCGATCACTGCCAGCACGCTTCGTCGAGCTGAGATCGTGGTTGACCATGGCGCCTGCTTGGCCCCCGGCGGATTTCGCGCCCCACTGGTCTTTTACGAGGACCTGCACATCGAGACCGTGGGCGCAGCAAATGGGGGCCAGGCGCCCTACGGCCGCGCGGGCTCAGGCTCCCCCAATGCACTCGGGGCATTCACCGCGAAACTCGACGGTCGCTCCGTCGAGTGAGGCTGCCCAGCGTTCTTCGATCTCTTTGGAGATCGATAATTCGGTCGGCAGACACGACACGTTGCCACATGTGCTGCACAAAAAATGCGGGTGAATGTGGTTTTTGTGGGTCTCATTGTCGATTAACTCGTAGCGATCGACGCCAGCTGCGCGGCTGACAATCGGGGCGACTTGGGCGTCGCTGAGCTTGACGAGATTCCGGTAAATCGTAGCGGGGTCGCAGTCTGTTTCGCCGAGGCGATCGAGTACTTCGCTGTGTGAAAGCGGTGTGTCGGCATCGGCCAGCACGCCGAGGACCGCCAGCCGCGGGGCGGTCACCCGGAGGTTGTGTTTCCTGAGCAGCGCTCGCGCCTGGTCCTTGGAGATTTTCATGTCGTGCGCTCCGGGATGAAGTTCGTGACCCGTTATCAGGCTATGCGCGCCCCGGCAGACTTGCAAGCGGTTGGGGGGCCCTGGCCGGGATGGTTCGTGATCTTTTTGAAGCGGCTCATCACCGCCGATCTCCTTTGCCTGAACCCGGGGGCCCCACCAGTCCGGCTCAGTCGTGATCGTGGTTGACGTGGACGTCGAGGTCGGGGGCCTCGTAGACGAGCTCGGAGCCGTGGAAGAGGGCGATGTGCAGCTCGGTCTCGCCTTCGTCGGCCGGCTCGATATCGATGTGGTCGCCGTGCTCGGCGATGTCGAGGATGTCGGCGCCGCCGTGCTCGTGAACCTCGATGGTATACTCGCCGCCCAGGTCGATCTGGATCTCGGCGCCTTCGTCATCGAAGAAGCGAAAGCCGATCTCGAGTTCGTCGTGCATGTCGAGCTCGAAGGGGGCGCCTTCCCAGTGATCTCCGTGGGTGTCTATCAGAACCGAGTCGTGGCTTCGGTCAATCAGCTCCAGATCATGCACTTCATCGTCATGGCCGTTTTCATGTTCGTCGTGCACGTGTACGCCGAGCTCGGGGGCCTCGAAGACGAGTTCGGAGCCGTGGAAGAGGGCGATGTGCAGCTCGGTCTCGCCTTCGTCGGTCGGCTCGATATCGACGTGGTCGCCGTGTTCGGCGATGTCGAGGATGTCGGCGCCGCCGTGCTCGTGAACCTCGATGGTATACTCGCCGCCCAGGTCGAGCGCGATCGATTCACCATTTTCGTCGAGGAATCGAAAACCGAGTTCGATCTCCTCGTGTCGATCGAACTCGAGTGGGTCACCGTGCCAGTGTTCACCATGCGAGTACGCGACCCTGGAATCGTCGCTGCGGTCGACCAGCTCCACGTCGTGAACATGCACTTCACCGGTGTGAGCATTTTGAGCATCGTCGGTGTCGTCTCCGCACGCGAAGCTCACCAAAGCCACCGACAGTACCAATATCTTCCAAAATCGTCTCATTATTTACTCCTCAATGATTGATGATGAGTGCCAATTACCTGCGGCGGCACTCGAAAGTAGCGTGCCAGACATCCTGTCTGGCTATTTAGTGCAAGTTATTTGCGTTTGCAAGTCGTTTGCGTTTATTGCTCGCCCACCTGTCACTAATGATAACCTGCCGTTGCTAGTCAGTGGCGCGGCCAACGGCTCGCTGGTGTTGTCTGATCTGCTCCGCGAGGGACTGCAACTGAGAACAGCGCGCGTCGATGGGGAGACCAGTGCTGTTCAGTGGGCGCCCGTGGGTGGGCGCTTCGCCGCGAGCAGCAGCCGCGGTGAGGTGGCTGTTTGGGAGGCCGCCCCGGTATGCACGTCGGCTGACTTGCGCTGCTACGCCAAGCACTGCTCGAGGCTGGAGGTGATGAGCTCGGGGTCGAGGTGGCGGCCGATGAATACCATCTGGCTGCGCCGTGGCTTGTCGCCCCACGGGATGTCGGTGCGAGCGTCAAAAAGCATGTGCACGCCCTGGAAGACCATGCGGCTGTCCATTCCATCGACGGCGATAATCCCCTTCATCCGGAAGATGTCCTCTCCGTTCAACATCAGAAAGTAGCTGAGCCACTGCTGCAATTTCTCGGCATCGAAGGGGCGATCCGTCTCGAAGGCGACCGAGCTGACCTGGTCGTCGTGCTCGTGATCGGGCTCGTAGTAGTGTTGGGTGGTCCATTCGACGAGCTGGTCGTCGGTATCGCAAAATACCATCGCAAACTCCTCGGGGGTGTGCTCGGCGAAGATGGCGAGCCGGCCGGGCTGGTCCATCTCGATCTGGAATTCCTGAGCTCCTCGCTCCAAGGAGAGCTTCCAGTGGGTGTCTCCGGGAGTCAATCGCTGGCCATCGCCGACCCGCTCCACCGGATGGCTGTACAGGCGCATGGCCACTTCTTGCTGCTCGCTGATGACCTCGCCGTCGGGGCTCTGGGAGGCGCGCACTACCATCGACATATGCGGGTCGGGGCCCGACTGGGCGCGAAGCCAGTAGCTGCCCGCGTCGACATCGGCGACGCCGGCCCACTCGAACGGGTACCCCGGAGAGAGGAAGTCGGGATCGGCGTCGAGGGTGCGGTCGAGGTCGAAGGCGCCGATGTCCAAGATGTGGTCGAGAGCGATCTCGGCCTCCTCGGTGCGGTGCATCTGGGCGGCCGAGTTCATCTGTCCGATGCGCCGCTCGAGTTCGTCGAGTGGCTCATCGTCGACCAGATCGGTCTTGTTGAGCAGGATGACGTCGGCGAAGGCGATCTGCTCTTGGCATTCGTCGTTGTCGTCGAGGTGCATGGTGACGTGCTTGGCGTCGACGACGGTGACGATGCCGTCGAGTCGGTAGTGGTCGGCGATGTCCGGATCCATAAAAAAGGTCTGGGCCACCGGGCCCGGATCGGCCAGTCCGGTGGTCTCGATCAAGATGTAGTCGAAGCGGTCGCGCCGGCGTGCCAGCTTGGTCAGGATGCGGATGAGATCGCCCCGCACGGTGCAGCAGATGCACCCGTTATTCATCTCGAAGATCTCTTCGTCGGTGTCGATAACCAGCGCGTCGTCGATGCCGACTTCGCCGAACTCGTTTTCGATGACCGCGATGCGCTTGCCGTGCTCGACGGTCAGGATGCGGTTGACCAGGGTCGTCTTCCCTGCTCCCAAAAAGCCGGTCAGAATGGTCACGGGGATGCTGTCGAATGATTCGGTCATACGTTCTCCTGGAGGTGTTCGAAGGGTGAGTCATTGGAAGTAGTGGCGGGATCGACCAGATGGGCGGCGCTTAGCGCCGCTTCGAAATTTTTGTCAGCGATGGGGCCGTCGTATACCGGCTTCCCCTCGTTGAGCACGATGGCGCGGTGGGCCTGATCCGGGAGCCGATCCAGCTCGTGGGTGGTCCACAAGACGGTCGCCCCGGCGTCGGAAAGCACGCCGGCCGACTTGATGATGCGCCGCGCCGCACGTGGGTCGAGGCCGCTGGTGGGCTCGTCGAGGAGCAATAATTCGGGGCGACAGGCGAAGGCGCCGGCGAGGGCGACGAGTTTCTTTTGGCCCAGGCTCAGGTGATGCAGGGGGTCGTAGGCGCGCTCCCCTAACCCCACCGCGTCGACAGCCTCGGCCGCCATCCGGCGGGCTTCGGCCGGTTCGACGCCGCGCATGCGCAGACCCCAGCTGAGATCCTCGATGGCAGTGGCTGAGAAGAACTGGTCGTCGGGATTTTGGAAGACGAGGCCAACACGCGGGTCGAACCGCTCGTGGCGCGGCTTGCCGACAAGCTCGGCCCCAAAGCGACGCAGGCTTCCCCGGCATTCCTCGAGCCCGGCGAGCGCACGTAGCAGGGTGGATTTACCCGAGCCGGTAGCGCCGACGATGACCACCCACTCGCCGGACTCGATGCGAAGGCGCTCGCAGTCAAGGCCGATGCGACCGTTGGGGAAGGTCACTTGGAGCTCGTCGACCTCGATGGCGCTGCAATCGGGGGCGCCGACCGCTGAGCTGAGGGCAGGCGTGACGGCCGCGCTGCGAACGGCGCGGGCATCCTCGAGACGTAAGCTGTGCTCGAGGGCATCGCCGCCGGCCCGTGCCAGCAGTTGGGTGTAGGTGCGTGGGATTTGGAGTCGGTCGGCGAGTCGGCCCGAGGCCCAGGCAGCGTCGCGTTTGCGGCGAAGCTCGCAGACGAGCACCCAGCCGTTTCGCCACATCTCATCGAGCAGGTCGACCAGCCATTCGGGCAGGGAGATGCTGCGGACCAACCGGCGCAATGAGGCACCGGAGATGCTCGCGGCGAACCAGTTAGCCCAGACGACCGCCACCCCGAGGCGCAGCAATCCGCTGCTGGCCGCGCCGGCCTGGGGCCACCACCAGTGCGAGATGCCCGCCGCAGCGATCCACGCCGCCGCCACGCCGAGTCGCCAGGGGACACGCTTGTGTTGCGTGGTGAGCAGTAACAGCGCGCCGGCGACGAGCAGCGTGATCGAAATCCAGACGACCTCGACGGCGACGTTGACCACGAGAACGACCAGCAGCAAAAGGGCGCGCCGGCGTAGTTGTCGAACTTCTCTGACCGAGGGGCGTCCACTGGAGCGGTGTGCGTCCCCAGGGGGCGGGGGAACGTCAATGCACATCGCTAGTTTCCTCTGGGCGTGTGAGTCGTGCGAGTGAGGACTGAAAGAGCATCCCCGCCAGGAACATTCCAATGGCCAGTGCCGTGTCGCTGGCCTCTTCAGGGGGGGGAGCCTCTGGGCTGCTGTGTGGAAGCATCTGTTCTCGAGTCACCTCGATCGCTTCTTCGAAGGCTCCCTCCGCACTCGCAACTGCTGACGATGGTATGACAAGGACCGTGGAGGCGAAGGCCAAGCCGACGATGCCTGTCGTCAGGGCTTTGCGAGTTGAGCTCAGTACAGGAATTCCGAGCCACGCGGGCAACATACCGGGGCGTCGACGAGCCACCGCGCGCACGATGCCGACCGCCACCAGCGCCTCGACGGCGGCAAGTGGTAGCTGAAACGGCGCAAGAACGCTGACGATCCCCGCAAACCACGTCGCCATTGACTGCTCACCGGCGAGGGCTGCGGCCGCCAAAAGGGCCGCAGTGGCGTAGACCAATAGGTGGGCTCCCAGGCAAGAAAATCCCACCGCCAGATGGGTCGGCACGCCCACGCACCGAAGCCCACGGGCCAGGCCCACCCCGGCAAACGCTCCCACGACGCCAAGCGACAGGGTATTGGCACCAAGTGTGGTCAGTCCGCCGTGGCCGAAGAGCGTCGCCTCAAGAAAGAGGATCAGCGCAGTGAAAAAAACGGTCACCCGTGGGCCCACCAACAGGGCGAGCAGGGGAGTCGCGCAGAGGTGAGAGGAGACTCCGACGATCGGCACCGGAATCGGAAAGACCGTCAGGGCGAACCCGATGGCGGCGGCCAGACCGAGCAGGGTTCGGTGAGGCGTAGCTTGCTCGGTCAGGCGCCGGGTTTGGCGCGCGCCGTCGAAAATGAAGGGAGTGGCGAGCGCCCAGGTCGCTGCGGCCTGGCTTGCCGGTAGGAGTCCTTCAGCGAGATGCATTAGGGGACCTCAGGGGATTCAATAGGTCAATCGCGGGGAGTGAGACAACCGCGGCGAAAGACAAACGGTGCCTTATGAGGACGTGTTGGCAGCGCGGTGACACACGTGATCGTATCGATGGCATGCCCACAGGTTGCGTGCGTGAGCTGACGCCAACAGCACACCACCTGCGACCGTTAAGAGCGTCTCCCATTCGTGCTGGCCGAGTGTGTGGGCGACCGGATGGGCAGCCAACAGACCGGCCAGGCCGGCTGACGACGAAAACACGTCCGTGCCTGCGGTAGCCTCTCAGCAAAGCAAACGCTGCAATGGGCACGACCGTGACGAGAATGCCCCAATGGACGGCGGGATGGAGCAATGCGTCCCCGACAACCACCGGCAGCAGGGAGACCACGATCGGCAAGAGCAGACAGTGGGCGACGCAGAGACTGGACAGCAACATGCCCGCCGAGTCGAGCGCTTTAGACGGGAACTTTTGTGTGGAGCTGATCATGATGACTGATTTGGTTGCTCGGGTGGCCGTGAGCCAGCCCGAGGAAAGCTGGTATTAATATCTTATTATCGATAGGCAGTGGGGGGGGGCGACGGCTTGTCAATAATGATAATTCGTTATCGTATGCAGGGGGATTTGCGCGCAGTGCTGCCTGAACCGGGAAGCGCGGCGGCAGAGGGAGGGCTAAAATGGAAGGGCGCGGGTGATCACGCGGCGTTGCAGGTAGGGCAGACGCCGTACATTAGGATTTCGTGGCGGGTGACGGAGTAGTCAGCAGGGACAATAGAGTTGATATTGGGGCAGCCCGGAATGTCGAAGACTAGGCCGCATTCGTCGCATTGGAAGTGGTGGTGGTGCTCGAGGTCGACCGACTCATAGCGGCTCGGCTCGCCAGGCAGGTCGACGGGCATCAGCACGCCCTCGTCGACGAAGGCTTTCAGGTTGCGGTAGACGGTGGCGATCCCTAAGCCCGGGACATGTTCCTGGGCCAAGTCGAGCACCTCCTGGGCGGTCAGAGGACGCTTGGCCTCGTCGAAGACGCGCTTCATCGCATCGCGTTGTTCAGTTCGTCGTTCCATGTCGTTCGCTCCTTTTCGTTTCAAGTCGCCAGCGCGCGCCAGACCCTACCGTCTCGACCCTCGCCGGCGCAACCAGTTCGACATCGCTACGAGTGAGAAGGGTCGTGGTGGCTATGGTCGTTGTGCTCGTGGTCACAGTGGCCATTATGGTGGTGATCGTGGTCATGGTGCTCGTGGTCGCAGGGACCTTCATGGTGGTGATCGTGGTGATGAGCGTGGCGGTCACCGAAGTGCAGCACTGTGTGCAGCCAGTTTCTGGGACCTCGGCGCAGCAGCGAAACCCCGAAGAGTACGGCCGCTGCGAAAAGGCCCGCCCACTGCCACCACGAGTCGTGCGCCAACTCGCCGAGCTGACCCGAGGGAGTCGGCATGCTCGCCGGCAATGCCAGGTTGATGGCGTACCCCACCCCAATTGCCAATACGACGACGCCCACACCGAATAGGGTAGCGGTCCGTTTGTCATGAAGCTTGGAGAGCACGCCCAGGGTGGTGACGTTGGTCGCCGGACCCGATAGCAAGAAGGCGATGGCTGCGCCCGGAGACGCCCCGGCAAAGATCAGCGCGGCTGCCAGCGGGGTGGCTCCCGAGGCGCACACATATATCGGTAGCCCCAGCGCAGCGAAGATAATCACGTCGATGCCTACAGGCATGTGAGCCAGCCAGTCGGGCGTGCCCGCCGCAGTGACGATTGCCGCGATCGCTAGCCCCACCACGATCCAGGGGGCAGTGTCGTCGACCACCTCGCGAAGGCCGAAGCGCATCGCGCGCTCGAGTCGGTCTTTGAACGTGGCCTCGGACATCTGACGGCCTTTATGTTGGTCGCGTGCGGCATGGGGCGCAGGCGTCCTGCCGCCAATGAGGGCGCCGATAAGCAAAGCGACCGCCATGGCCGCCAGCAACCTGGCGGCGGTGAGTTCGGCGCCCAGTAGCGGAAACGAGAGCATCACGGCGCCGATTTCTAGCTCGGGGGTGGCCACCAAAAAGGCCATCGCCGCCGGCACTGGCACGCCCCGACGCACCAAGCTCTGGTACAGCGGCACGACGCCACACGAGCAGATCGGGATCGGCAGTCCAAAGAGCATCCCTCGGGCGGATTGCTCCCATCGAGAGCCTCGCCGGGTCCAGGCGAGCGATGCCTGAGGCAAAAACGCGGCGGCCAAGCCTGCCAAGAGATATCCGACGACCAGCGCCGGGGCGCTCTGCAGTGCCAACTCCAAGAAGCGATGGCTGACGTCAGCGAGAAATGGCAAGTTCACGGGTCGCTCCGGTTCACTGGCTGAGGGCCTTGTAGATAGAGCCGGCCAGCGCGTCGACACGGTCGATATAGGATTTGCCCGGCCGCGTTTGGCCTTGCGAGGTCACCACCTTCGTGCCGGTCTTGGCGGCGAGGCGCTCGACGGTCGCGCTCGGGTAGTACTCCATCTTCAAGATGACCGGGACTTCATCGCGCTTGATAGCCTGGAAGACCTTGGCGACATGTCTTGGGTTGGGCTCGACGCCCGGTTTGGGCTCGACGGTGGCCACGTGCTCGAGATCGAGCCAGTCGAGCACGTAGATCCAAGCTTTATGATAGACGACCACTTTGCGCTGTTCGGCCGGCAACGCGGCGAATTTCTTTTGCCAACGGCTATCAGCTGCGAGGCATCGCTTGGCGAAATCGCGGGCGCGATTTCTGTACTCCGACTTGTGTTTGGGGTCGAGTTCGCCCAGCCGCTTGCCCAACGCAATGGCCACACGCGCCATTTGCCGCGGCTCGAGGGTATAGTGGGGGTTCCCCTCGGGATGGACGTCGCCCATCGAGCGGTCGATCTTCTGTTCGGGAACCTCCTTGCGCTCGATAAATGTCGAGGCGTCGAAGTAGCCGGGCTCGCCGCGCTGGATATCAGGGTTGCGCGAGTTTCGGACGAGCATGGGCAACCAGCCGACCTCGAGTGACATGCCGTTGAGGACCAATAGGTCAGCCTGGGCGACCTCGCGCACAAAGCTCGGTTTGGCGTCGACGTAGTGAGGGTCCTCCTGGGGCCGGGCGAGCAGTTCGACGTCTATGTGGTCTCCGCCGACCTCCTCGGCAGCGGCAGCGAGATCCCCGAGGGTGGCGACGACCTTGACCTTGGCGGCGGCCAAGTCGGGGATCAGGATGAGCACTAAAAAGACGATGACAGGCAATATCTTTTGGCGTGTATTCATAATATTTCTCGCTGGGTATAGGGAGCCGATGAGCAGTGTTGTTGGTCGCTTTATGAGCAGTAGTGCCACGAACGAAGGCCGTCTTGCTGCCCCTTTCAACGCGCAGAAACTTCCAATTGAAGGCTCGACGCCTCGACTGTCTCGACGATCGGCGATGCGCTGTCGCGATTGGAGGTGCTCGCGACCAGAATCGTGCCGTCGGCGCTTTGCTGGAGTTCGTCGAGGTCGACCTCGGCGAGCCAGTCGTCCTCCCATACGACCCTGAGCGATAAGCTTTGGAGTTCAGGGGCTTCCGCGCCGATTTTCACCGCCGAGGACGCCGAGAGCTTTGTGCCGGCGATTCCAGGCAACGAGAGCGTCATCGGAATCTGTTCGCCGTCGCGCGTCAGGATGCCGTCCACACGCACAGCGGCCAATTCGACCTCGACGATGTCGATGGTCAGTTGTTCATCGACCGAGGCCTCGCCAAGCTCGACGGAGTCGGGGGCGATGATCGATTCGGGGTAATCCAGGTTGGCCAGCACGCGTTGGCTCGAGCCGCCACCGGCGTCCATGCGCGCTTGGAGATCCGCGTAATCGACCAACTCTCCGTCGCAGTGGCAATGGCCGTTGTGGCAGAGGTTGCAGCCCGGCGGGGGGTTCTGCGGGTCGAAGGTCCCGCCGCCGCCGCTCGAGGCCGTCTGGGTTTGGATCAGCCGCACCGTGCTTATCTCGATGGCATAAGACGCCACTTCGAAGGCGGGGGAGACCTCGGGGTTGGGTACGCTCAGATCGGCTCGAATATAGCCCCAGGGCGCACCGTCCTCGACGGTACATCCGCTCGCGAGCAAGATGGCTGCAGCTGCCAAAGCAGTAAGTAGTCTCATTTTTGTGATTCTCGATTGGAAGAAGTCGCTGGTCTCGGCGTCGGCGTCTCGAGCCCCGAGGTCAGTATCCATGGGCGCCGTGAGCACCGCTGACCAAGTCGGCTTGCAAGAAGATCATATGGTTGAGCTCGTCGAGATCGCTGCCCTCGCGAAACGGCAGATAGTCGAGGCTGTACTGCAAACGCAGTCGGGAGAAGTGCGACGGGTAGTAGCTGGCTTGAACAGCTCCTCGCTGGCGGGCTTCGGTCCAATCCGGATCGAGGGGATCGACCACGCCCACGGGTCCCGAGTCACCGAGCAGCGAGCCGCCAAATAGCGAACTGTCCTCACCGGTCGGGTCGACGCCGGAGACGTATTCGTAACGCAAGCCCGCTCCCCAGAAGCGGCCCGGCCGCCACCGTATGCGCGAGTACATGCCGAAGTCTTCGAGCACCCCGTTGGGGATCTGTCGACGGCGCACCATCGCCTCAGTTTGCCAGCCGACTTGAGAGCGTCCGCCCGATGTGCGTGAGTTCCACTTCAGGTACAGGTCGGTGCCGTAGATCTCGGTGATATTGTCGCGCCCGCTCTTGTTCTTTCCGACCGCGTAGCTGGCCCCGACGAGCAAATCGAGGTTGTTCGAAAGTGCGACGAACTCCTCGGCCCGGGCAGTGAGCGTCAGATCGAGCAGGTCCTGCACCTCGTCGTTGGTCGGCACGAAGGAGCGGCCGGTGGCTTCCCCCACAACGTTCTGGGCAGACACCGTCCACTGAAACGTGCCGGGCATCCACAACACCAGCTGGCTCAATTCGACCCCCAATCCACGAAGGCTCTCACCTCCGAAGAACTTGGCGTTGACCAGCGGCTGAGTTACGAACGCCCAGCTGTGCATATGCGTGGGGTTGAGCCGGCCGAACTCGGTCTTGTATTGGCCAAACCT
This sequence comes from uncultured Bradymonadales bacterium, assembly GCA_964386725.1. Lineage (GTDB taxonomy): Bacteria > Myxococcota_A > Bradymonadia > Bradymonadales > Bradymonadaceae > CAYLTX01. Next base: position 65,697 of record CAYLTX010000003.1, read on the forward strand.
CATCTGCAGTTGTGCAGGTAGCGCGAGGGTGGTTCCGTAGGCTTCTTCGATTTCGACGCCGAATAACGAAAACAAAACCGCGCTGTCGAAGCGGACATATGGATCAATCGCGGCGCTGACAGCCAGCTCCAGCCCCTGCAGATTGAAACCGAGCTGTTGGGGGTCATGGCCGCCGCGCAGATCGACGCTGTCGGGATCGGAGAACCAGGCGAACGCGGTGTCCAGGATGAACGAGATATTCGGGTTCATCGACTGAATGGCCCCTGCTGCCCTCGACGCTGTCCGGGACGACGCGGAGGTCGATTCGGCCGGCTCCGAGGCGTCTTCACCCAGTTCAGTCTCGAGGCGGTCGAGCTCGTCTTCGAGCGAATCAGTGGAGGTATGCTCTTCGGCTTGGCGCGTCTCGGCGCCTTCGCCTCCTTGCTGAGCCCATCCCATTATAGGTAGTGCGAGGAGTAAGGCGGTGAGCGAGAGAAATAGGAGCTTGTCCATCATCAACCTTCAACTGCACGTGGCACACTCGGAGGCGTTCGCCAAGAAGCGACCTTGAATATAACGAGATATCATTATCATTAGTTGTGTGGCATGGCGGCACGCTCTTGTCAATACTCTGATATCAATAGTGGGGGCAGAGGTCAGGCCAACCAAACAGCTCCCAGATTCTACTTCACCCGGGGCGGGTGTCGTGAGAAATGCAGGCCAAATGCTGCACCTATGAGCAGAGAAAAAGCCGCCCGGATGTCCGGGCGGCTCTTTTTGATGGTGGCGATGTCGCACGTCGAGATTAACCAGCCTCCATCACCACATAGATCCCCATCCAGGCCATGCACACCACCTGCGGCAAGAAGAACAGGAACCGAAAAGTCGTGACCACGTTCGTCTGCTCGAAGCTCAGGTGGATGAGCGACTGGACAATACGCGCGCCGATAAAGACCAACGCGAGCACGTCCAGAATCGGCGCGTCGAGGCCGGCGACGACGATGCCAAGGACTACGGCGCCATATACCGGCAAATTCTCGACACAATTGGCGTGGGCGCGCATCGAGCGTTTGTACCAGTCGGTGTGGCCCTCGATGTTATAGGCCTGTAGCTCGCCGATCTCGGAGCGGCGCGTCAGGATGCGGCTCCATCGGTAGGTGCCGACGTTGGCGATCAAGACGACGAGTGTCCAGCCGGCAAAAGCGAGCAGGACCCATACGGGAGTAGTCATGGCTGTGCTCCATGTCTGGAATACTGCCGGATGTCACTCTAAATCAAAGCGCGGCGGCGGCCGACGGCAACGTGTCGAGGATCGGATCAAAAAGGCCCGCGCGCTCCAGCGAGCGCGCGGGCCTTTTTCGGACTGAGACGAATATCTCGATTAGAGCGGGATATTGCCGTGCTTTTTGGGCGGGCTGTCGACCCGCTTATTGGCGAGCATCTCCAGCGATTGGATCAGCCGCGGGCGAGTATCGGCGGGGTTGATGACCTCGTCGATATAGCCCAACTCGGCGGCCTTGAAGGGGTTGGCGAACGTCTCGCGGTACTCGTCGACCAGCTCGGCCTTGCGCGCGACGGGGTCGTCGGCCTCGGCGAGTTCGTTGCGGAAGACGATGTCGATGGCGCCCTCGGGGCCCATGACCGCGATCTCGGCGGTGGGGTAGGCCAGGTTGATGTCGCCGCCGATATGCTTCGAGCTCATCACGTCGTAGGCGCCGCCGTAAGCCTTGCGTGTGATCAACGTCACCTTGGGCACGGTCGCTTCGCTGAAAGCGTATAGCAGCTTGGCTCCGTGCTTGATGATGCCGCCGTATTCCTGGTCGACGCCGGGCAAGAAGCCGGGCACGTCGACGAAGGTGACCAGCGGGATGTTGAACGAGTCGCAAAAGCGCACGAATCGGGCGCCCTTGAGGCTGGTATCGATGTCCAGGCAGCCGGCCAGGTGGCTGGGCTGGTTGCCGACGATGCCCACCGAACGGCCGCCCAGGCGCGCGAAGCCGACCACGATATTGGGGGCGTATTGCGACTGGACCTCGAAGAAGTGGTTGTCATCGACGACCGTCTCGATGATCTCGGTGATGTCGTAGGGCTTCGAGGGGTTCAGCGGGACGATGTCCTCGAGCTTTTCGTCGCGCCGGGTGGAGTCGTCGTCGGTGGCGACAAACGGCGGGTCCTCGGCGTTATTCGACGGCAAGAAGGACAAAAGCTCGCGGATCTGGGCGATGCACTCCTCTTCGTTGCGGCTCTCGAAATGCGACACGCCGCTCTTTTCGCTGTGGACGTGCGCGCCGCCGAGCTCCTGCTTGGTCACCTCCTGGCTGGTGACCGTCTTCACGACCTCCGGCCCGGTGATGAACATATAGCTGGTGTCCTGGACCATGAACACGAAGTCGGTGATCGCCGGGCTGTAGACCGCGCCGCCGGCGCAGGGGCCCATGATCGCCGAGATCTGTGGGACCACCCCGCTGGCCTGGACGTTTCGGTGGAAGATGTCGGCATAACCGGCCAGACTCTGCACACCCTCTTGAATGCGCGCGCCGCCCGAGTCGTTGAGGCCGATGACCGGCGCGCCGCACTTCATCGCCAGGTCCATGACCTTGACGATTTTTTCGGCGTAGGCGCCGCTGAGGCTGCCGCCGAAGACCGTGAAGTCCTGGGCGAAGACATAGACGGTGCGCCCGTCGACCTTGCCGTAGCCGGTGACGACACCGTCTCCGGGGATCTTTTTGTCCTCCATGCCGAAGTCGCTGCACCGGTGGGTCTTGAGCTTGTCGAGCTCGACGAAGGTGCCGGGATCGAGCAGCAAATCGATACGCTCACGCGCGGTGAGCTTGCCGGCGTCGTGCTGGCGCTTGATGCGCCGCTCGCCGCCGCCTTGCTCGGCCTGCTCGTTGAGTTCTTCGAGTTTCTCTTTTGTCTCACTCATGTTGTTACCTTTTTTTAACTGCAGAAAGTGAGATAGTGAGAAAGTCAGAAAGTGAGATACTGCAAATGCTCCCCACCGGCCTCCAGCGCTCGGTGGGGCATTCTTACTCTCTTACTCTCTTACTTTCTTACTCTCTTTCCAGCGCGTTGTTGTAGATCTCGACGTATTGCTCGGCCGAGCTTCCCCAGGAGAAGTCCTGCTTCATCGCGTTCGAGATGAGCGGGCGCCACTTGCGGTAGTTGCGGTAGCGCTCGGTGGCGCGCATGAGGGTCTCGCGAAGCTCGTCGACGTCGTAATTATCAAAGATAAAGCCGGTGGGCAGGATCTCCTCGGTGTCACCCTCGCCTTCGTCGCTGGTATCCGCCTCGAGCTGGGCTCCCTCGTGTTGAGGGTCGATGACCGTGTCGGCGAGCCCGCCGGTGGCGTGGACGATGGGAAGCGTGCCATATTTCATCGCATAGAGCTGAGTCAACCCGCAGGGCTCGTAGCGGCTGGGGACGACCAGCAGGTCGGAGCCGGCTTGGAATTTGTGGGCGAGATCTTCGCTATAGCCCACATGCGCGGCGACGCGCTTGGGGAAGCGCTCGGCCAGCTCGCGCACCTTGTCGCCGTATCCGTCGTCGCCTTCGCCCAAGAAGACCAGTTGGAAGCCCTCGCGGTCATCTTCGAAGCTGTCCATGAGCTGCTCGGCGGCGGGCAGCAGGATGTCGAGGCCCTTCTGCTCGGTCAGCCGGCCGACGAAGGCGACCATCGGCAGGGTGGGGCGGATGGGCAGCTTGAACATATGCTGCAGCTCGGCCTTGTTCTGGCGCTTTCCGTTGAGCCGCTCCAGGTCGTAGTTGACCTCGATGTGGTGGTCGACGTCGGGCGACCACACGGTGTAGTCGGCGCCGTTGAGCACACCGGTGAGCTTGTCGGCGTTCTCCGAGAGGATCTCTTCGAGGCCAAAGCCGCCCTCGGCGGTCTGAATCTCTGCGGCATAGGTGGGGCTGACCGTGGTGATGCGGTCGGCGTGGACGATGCCACCCTGCAGGAAGTTGATATTGTCACCCTGGCGCAGCTCGCCGGCCTTATAGAACTTTTTGGGCAGTCCGATCTGCGACATGGCGTCGGCGTCGAATTTGCCCTGGAAGGCCATGTTGTGGATGGTCAGAACCATGGCCACATCGCCGAGCTCGTCCTGGAAATAATGGTCGCGGTAGATCGGTGCGAGCGCGGTGTGCCAGTCGTTGCAGTGGATGACGTCGACCGGAACGCTAAATTGCAGGGCGAACTCGATGATCGCGCGGCTGAAGAAAGAGAACCGGGCCGGGATGTCCTCGGAGCCGCCGTCTTCGTAGCCGTATAGGTTGCCGTCGGCTCCGAAGAAGTCATCTTGCTCGATGAAGAAGATGCGCACGCCATTTTGGGTGCGTCCCTCCCAGACAGTCGCCTCGACCTTGCTTCGCACCTTGCCGAGCCGGGGGACCTCCAGAGGCTTGAGCCGTCGGCTCAACTGCAGCTCCTCGGGGTCGAGGTGCTTATATAGCGGGGTGATGATCGAGACCCGATGGCCGCGGGCGTTGAGCGCCGCCGGAAGGCTTGCGGCCACGTCGGCCAGCCCGCCGGTCTTCGAATACGGCGCCACCTCGCTCGATGCAAAGAGGACGTCGTGGGTCTCGGCCACGCTGGGTTTGGAGGTGCGCTCGGTTTTGATCAGTTTTTCTAATTCCATAATTCGTCTCGGTCAGTCAGGGTTGGATTTCACGGAGATGTTTGGCGGCCGATTCAGGCGACGTCGGGTTGATATAAAAACCGGTGCCCCACTCGAAACCGGCGACCTTGGTGAGCTTGGGAATGAGCTCGAGGTGCCAGTGATAGTGGGAGACGTCGTCGCCGTCGGGAAAGGGCGCCGAGTGTAACATGAGGTTAAATGGAGGCCCGTCCAGGGCCCGATTGAGCTTTTGAATGACCTCTCGGAGCAGCGCGGCGACGCTGTCGAAGAGTTCATCGTCGGAGTTTTCATACCACGGCTCGTGCTCACGCGGCAGGATCGATACTTCAAACGGAAAACGCGAGGCGTACGGAGCCAGCGCGACAGCCTTGTCATTGGCGGCGATGACGCGGCCGCCGTGCTCGAGCTCCTGGGCGATGATGTCGCAGTGGACGCATCGCTGGTGTTCGAGAAAGTAGCGCTGCGAGCCGACGAGCTCCTCAGAGAGCCGCTTGGGAATGACCGGCAGCGCGATGAGCTGGCTATGGGAGTGCTCGAGGCTGGCGCCGGCGGCCGCCCCGTGATTCTTGAAGACCACCGCACATTCGAGCCGGTCGTCGTCGCGCAGCGCGTCGATGCGTTCTCTCCAAGCCTGCAGAACTACCGCGATATGCTCGCTGGGAAGCTCGGCCAGGTCGACGACATGCTCGGGGCATTCGATGATGACCTCGTGGGCGCCCACACCCGAGAGCCCTTCATAGACGCCCTCGCTCGATCCGGCTGCGTCGCCCTCGGAGGACAGCGCCGGAAATTTATTGGGGACCACGCGCACCGACCAATCCTGGTCGTCGGGGGCTCCGGGAGCCGAAAGCGCCAGGATGGGCTCGGGGGTCGACGCCTCGTTGCCCGCACAAAACGGGCAGAAGCCGCCGGCCAACTCGGGTTGCTCGACCTGGTATTCGAGGGGTCGCTTGGCGCGTTCGGTGGCGATGATCACCCATCGACCGGCGATGGGGTCTTTTCGCAGCATCGGCATGAAAGAGAGTCTCCGGGGCAACCGCTTCGAGGCAAAGATGCCGCGCTACGCGAGCACCAGCGGCAACAGGGATCGGCCAAACCATGGCCGACCTTCGGGGCCTTCATATAAAGCAGCGCCCCTCAGAGTGCAACCGGCGCAATGCCCTGGTGGTCTGCGACGCTCATTGCTCGCCGAGCTGGGAGTCGAGCTGGCGCAGGTGCTCGATGGAATTGCGCAGATTGTCGATCTGGTTGCGCTTGACCTCGATTTGATGGCGCAACTCGTCGCGCCGGCCTTCGAGGGTTTGCAGTTTGCCTTCGATGCGGGCCACGATATTCTCCAGCCCTTCTTGATCGGAACTCATCATCTCATTCCCTGTCGTCTGTACTTTGTTGTTCGTCACGCCAATTCCCAACGTCCGCGTCCTACTTTCGTGACGATGCCTTCTTCTTGCAAAGTCGTCATGACGGCATAGGTGTAGCTTCTCATGCCGTCGGTGAGATCGCCTTCGATGTCTTCGAGCATGCTGAGGACCTCGGCGGTGCGGAAGTCCTTGCCGCCGCGGCCGATCTTGCGACAGATCTGCTCGATCTGCTCTCGTCGCGCGCCCCGCGGGGGGCGGCCGGTCTCGTCGTTGACATCGACCGGCCCCAGATCGCTGTCCTGGGAGCCATCCTCGGGAAGTTCGCCCCGCAGCGCCCGGCGCAGGTTCTCGAGGGCCTCGCGGGTCTCCTGGGTCTTCAAATCATAGACACGCCAGCGCTCCTCGAGCTCTTCGAGTTCTCGCTGGGCAGTGACCAACTCATCTTCGAGGTCGGTAATGTCTTCTTGGAAGTTGATCTCTTTACTCATAGTCGCTGTGTTCTCGTAGTGAGGTATTTAAAATGATCAGCTTCTCTGCGATCGATTGACGAACTGAGCACTTGGGCCCATCGCCAATATTCTTGGTTCCAGGTTCTTGGTAAGGCATGGATGATGCGAAGAGGCAGTATGATCTCGAGGTGCCTTCTTCCTGAGTGACGCATATAAACACGACATAATAAAATATTCAACAAGAAGGGGAAGTAATCAGAAGGCTAAGCGTGAATTCGACCCCTTGGCGGGACGGACTCGTGTCTATGTTGGCAGTGTGGCGTGCGAGGTAGGCGTATCATTGGGTCCCAGCCGGCAACTCGCCACAACCGGGCGGCACACGCGTAGTCAGCGCGCCTGCCGTGCCCTTGAGATGATAGGAGGTATCGATGGCCGACACGGTAGACAGGCTGAAAAGCACTGGTTGGATATGGGTGCTCATCGCCCCCGTCGCCGTCGCGCTGCTCGTTTGGTGGGTGGCGGCGGCCATCAACGACGCAGATCGCGTCGAACCCGGCGAGAGGGTCGCCGAGATCGAATCGTCCGAATCCCGCCGCGCTCAGATCCAGCAGACGCCCGGGCAGGTTCAAGAAGGCGAGGCCGCCGCCGGAACCCAAGGCCCCCCCGGACAGACACGCACCTTGGGTGAAGGGGCTGCGCCCGAGCGCCTCGAGCAATACATCAGCTGGGCTGAGCAGCAGGATGATGAGCCGCGCGTCGATCCGGCCTTTGTGGTGCGTGGTATGGATCTCTTGGTCGCCGCGGTCGACGACGTCATCGAGCAGGCTCGCCAGTACGACGAGGTCCAACGGGGCGAGCGTCGCGGTGGCGGGCCGTTGGGCGGGGCGCTCGATTCACCCGACTTCGACCAATATTACCAGGCGGCCCAGCGGTCCATCGAAGAACTCGAACGGGCCGACGATGATCGGCGGCCGGCGGCGTTTAATACCGCCGCCACTGATGTCGCCGCACTACTCGCACAGATCCAAGAGCGCACGGGAGCGATCGACGCCGACGAGCAGGTCGAGCGTCTACAGCAGGCAGTCCACGCCATTCGCCCCGACCAACCGCTCGATGAGCAGGCCGAGCGGATCCACCAATACTTCGAGCAGTCAGCGCTGGCCGCCGCGAAGCTGACCGAGAGCTTCCAGCCGGACTCGCCCGGGGCGCTGATTCCGCCCGACAACCCATGAGATCCGTACGTCCATCGAGTCATCATTGAAGCCAGAGTCGAGTAACGACACCCGGGGAGTCCTCGATCGACAGAATCGGCGACGACTTGCCCGATTGCACATAAACCCCGAATGGAGGTTTTCATATGAGTACACTCACACGCAGAATTGCCTCGCTGGTGGCCTCGTTGGCCGTGGCAGGTTTTGCCTTCGGTTGTGAAAGCCCAGAGACCGAGCCCGAGGGCGCTACCGCCGATCAACAGGAGCAGGCTCAGCGTACCGAGGAAGACAACGGGCTCTTCGAAGGAGAGGCCCAGGAGGAGCTCGGCCTCGAGGGCGAAGAAGATGAACTCGCCCAAGAAGAAGATGAACTCGCCCAACAGGACCAACCCACTGAACTAGACCAGCAAGACCAACCCGCCGAGCCCGGCCAAGTCGGCCAGGATCAGCCCACCGGCCAGCAGATGCAGCCCGGTGAGCAGCTCGACTATTATACTCAGTGGAGCGAAAACGAGCAGGTCGGCCAGGTCACCCATAGTTATGCCAGCACGGGTTTCGTCATTCTTAGCAACGCCTTCGAAGGCGTCTCCCAACAGGTCGAGCAGGCCGCGACCGGCGGAGGACCCGCAGGTGAGCCCGCCCAGCCCGAACAGCAAGAACAGATGGAGCAGCAGGACGAGATGGGCGAGATGGGCGAGATGGGCGAGCAAGACGCCATGGGAGAGCAGGGCGAGATGGGCGAGCAGCAGGCCGAGTTTGACGCCCAGCAGGTCCAGCAGCACACCCAGCAGCTCGAGCAGATTGCCCAGCAACTCCAGCAGAATCAGAATATCTACGACCACCCGCAGCAATTCCAGCAGGGAGTCCAATCCACCGCCAATATCCTCAACTCATTCCAGCAACACCCACAATTCTCCGAGTTGAGCGATCAGATCACGCGCATCGATGAGATGGCGCAGAATATCAATCCGGACGAACCCCTGGCCGCCCAGAGGCAGTCGGTTCAGAGCTTCTTTGAGGAGACCTCCAATGTGATCAGTCAGATGTCACAGAAGCTCGAGGAAGGTGCCGTCGGTGGCGGCCCGGCCGACCAACAAGACCAGCAGCCGATGCAGGAAGAGCAGGACCAGTTGGAGCAGGAAGGTCAGGAATTGCAACAGGAAGGCCAAGAGCTCCAGCAGCAAGGTGAGGAGTTGCAACAAGAAGGTGAGCAGGAGCTGGAACAACAAGAAGAGGAGTGGGACCAGCAGCAAGACCAGCCCACCCAGGACTACTAACCAACGAGACCGACGGCCGTGACGGCCGGAGCCGATCGCCCCGCCCGCGTCGAGGACCGACGCGGCGGGGCTTTTTTTCTAGTCGGCGTATTCGAGAGCCATCTTGAGCTCGCGGGCGTGATCCCACTTGAAGCGGCCGCGAAGCATCACGAACGCTCGGTCGTAGTGGTCGGCCCAGCGGGTGAGCGTCTCCATGTCGAATTGGTCGAATTTTCGACGCAGCCCGGCCCGCTCGGTGAGCACCCAGCAGGTGTCTCCGTGGGTGAACGGGACCTCCTCGCGGTGGGCGATAAATGGGTCGTAGGCGTAGATCATCCCGAGGTCACGGGCATAATCACGGGTCTGGTCGAGCTGCCAGGGGCCCTGGCTATCCCATATGACCGCCTGCTTGGCCGGCTCGACGAATTCCTCGGCGACCAGCTCGAGCAGGCCGCGCGAGACGCTGCCGGGGAAGAATTCCGGCGGAGTCTTGATCAGAATGGCCTTGGCAGCCAGCGCGTGGGCGCGCTCGACGGTGGTCTCCCACCCTCTGCGCACGCGGGCGTTGAGCTCGGTCGCGCCGCGTTCGGCTAGATCGGCCAGTCCCTCGCGGAACTCCCGGTCGGCGTGCAGCACGAAGCCGAAGCCGCGCGGTGAGTTGACCCGCCAGCTGTTCAACGTCGATATCTTCGGCGGGGCATCGAGCGGTTCGAGGTCGAGCTCGACGGCGTTGCACAATTTGAAATACTGCTCCCAGCCGCGCGGCAACTCGTCGCATCCGTAATATATTTTGCCCATCTGATCTGCTCCCGTGGTCGCGGTTGTTTGCTATGCCTGTCTCATCAAATTTCTCTTCGAACAAACATAGATCAAAAAACGGCCCGCCGATGACCGACGGGCCGTCTGGTAAATAGCTATTAGGTCCCAACTCACTCGAAGGCAAGCACTTCTTTGTCGCCATGTCTACTCGTGAGGCTGTCGATGCGCTCCAGCGCGCGCTGCCGCTGCTTCCAGAGCACCTCGAGACGAGCTTTCTCGCCGGCGGATGCCTGCGGGAAGAGCCGCTCCATGACCATGTCGCGCTCCATGGCTCGAAGCGAGGTGACCAGGTCTTTGCTGAAACGGGCCGTCCAGCCGAAGCGTCCCTTGATGCGGGTGGAGGCGCGCGGCTGAAAGGCGTCTCCGTTGTCCAATGAGACGATGCCGTCGGTTGCGAAGTGCAGCCCCCGGCCCCAATTCTCCTCACCTCGGCCAAAGCGCGCCCAGTTATTGGTCAGGAAGTCGACCACCAGCACACTGGAGAGTTGAGCCGCGACCGATGCAAAGGTCTGATCGTCGACGTGGGAGAGGATCGGTTCGTAGAACTCGCCCGAGAGACTCTCTAGCGGTGAGAGCGCCTCGGTGAGAGATTGCCCGTCGAAGTCGGTCGATGTGCTCACCGACAGCCAGGGCCGCCACAGGTCGAGGTATTCGATCGGGAAGCGCGCCGGCTTGTCGACGGCCTCTTGGAGCACCCCATAGACGTAGCGCGTACCATCTTCCTCCTGCCAATTGAGGCGGGAGAGGCGGTCGGCGGCTTCGCCCGAGGCTGCGAGCTTGTCGAAGCTGTCCTTGTCGATGCGCGCCGGTTGGCTGTGGGGGACCTCGAATTTGCAGGCCACGATCTGGCATAGACGCCAGGCGGCTATCGATGCGCGCCAACCGCGCTCCCACCCACTTTGTGAGGGCTTGAACGTGTAGCGGTGCTCGTCGGCCTGGTCGAGGTGGAGCACCACGCGTTTGTCTTCGAAGCCCGCGCGTGCGCTGTCAGCGTGCTCGCCGACGCTCAGGTCGACGACCTCGTAAGCCGCGAGTGCCGGGTCCTCGGTGATCGCACGCTTGTAGAGGCTCGCGAAGTCGTGATCGCTCGATTCGAGCTGCATGCCCTCGAGGGCGACCGGGCGGGCCTGGGCGTGCCGGCCGGCCTCGAGCAACGTGTCGGCGAGACGGGCGGTCAGCGCGGCGTCGTCTTGGCGCTGGCTCCACATCACACCCAGAACTCGCGCAGCCCGCGCGTGCTCACCGGCTTCGAGGAGTTCTTCGGCGACGCTCTCCTGCAAAGTAGCGTCGGAGGTATCGACGGCGCTGGCCTCGCCCAGCGTAGACGAGGCTGCGGCGACGGCCCCGGCGATGTCTACGGAGTCGTCTTCCGCCTCGTCCTCAGCGATCGCATCATTCTCATTGTCCTTCTCATCGCCTGAAGGGTCTTCAGTTGCCTCGCCGCTCGCAGCGTTCACGACGCGATCTACCAGCGGCTGACCGATCGGCGAGATGGCAAGCCCCAAGACCGCAACCACGGCGGCAGCCAGGGCAATCGGCAACCACGTGCGCAGCTTACTTCGCGGCTCGTCGGGCTGGGCAGACTCGGCGGCCGGAGCAGGCTCGGCGGCCGGAGCGGGCTCGGCGGCCGGAGCGGGCTCGGCGGCCGGAGCGGGCTCGGCGGCCGGAGCAGGCTCGTTGGGCTCAGCTCGTTTGGAGGGCGTCGGCATCGGCGGCGGCGCGCCACCGCCATCTGCAGCGAGCGTGTCCTCGAAGTCGTCGCCCAATGCGTCGGCATCAGCGAAGAGGTCACGAGCAGCCGCCTCTGCTTCCTCGTCGAGGTCGGCGTCGATGGTCGGGATGCTCTCCTCGTCGAGCTGTTCGTCCGAGGCGCCATCGGTCTCGCTGTCGGGGGAGGCGGGTAGTCCGACGTCGGCCGGAGTGGGCAAGTTGGCGTTGCCGGCGCCTTTGGCGGGCGTGGGCAAGTTGGCGTTGCCGGCGCCTTTGGCGGGCGTGGGCAGATCGGCGTGGTCGCCCTCGCCGGACTCGGGAGGTTTCCCGTACTGGGCGAGGAGGTCGTGGGCCTCGCGGGCCATCTTGCGGCGGAGTTCGTGGAAGACCGGGTGCTCGGTGATCGGCATCCAGTCGCCGTCGGCGTCGGCGATCTGCTCGGCGCCGAGCAAGACCCCGCGCTTGACCAATTGGGTCAGCCCTTCCTGGTCGATGGGCTCGTAGACGATGTCTTCGACGCGCAACCGGTAGCTGCCTTGGCCGAGCACGTCCTGGATCTCGGCGGTCGGCAGGCGGATGTAGCCGCTGCCGCGGCGCTCGCTGGCAGCGCCGGGTTGCTGGTTTTCGGCGACCCGGCGTCGAAGCATGTCGATCATGCTCGAATCGCCATTGTCGAAGTCGCGCGGCTGGACAAAGTCGTTGCCGGCCGGGGCGGTCGCGCCGGGGTCGTCTTTGGATGGGTCGGCCGGCGACGCTGTACCCGGTGACTTCGGGTCCGGTGCCTTCTCGCTCGGCGACTGGGCGTCCTCCGAGCCCAGCGCACGCGCAGTCTCGTCGGCCAGGTCGTCGAGGGCCTTGTCGAATTTTTGCTCGCCGCTTTTGTCGGCCTCGCTCGCGCTGTCTGTGCTGGATGCGCCGGCTTTGGCTGCTTTGGCGTCGGCGTTGGCCTTGTCTTTGCGGTCGCGCGCCTTCTTTAGAAGTGAGGCGAGCGAGGGTTTTTTGACGCTCGTCTTCTCGTCGGAGTCATCGCCTTGTTTCGATTTTTTATTCTTTCGCAGGCGTCGGGCGAGCTTTTTCTTGAGCTTGATCTTGCCGATGACCTGGTGGCCCGGGGCGGATTCGGAGTCGTCTTCACCGGACTTATCGGTTTCAGACTCATCGTCTTCGGGTTTGGCCGCCAGCTTTTCCGCCGTGTCGCGCAAGAGGGCGTTGTTCTCCGAGGTCTGGCGAAGCGGATCTTGGTTGGACTCTTCCTCGTCATCCTCGACGACGCTCGATTCGCTGCGGATCTTGTCGAGCACCTCTCCGTCGACGACCGCCGTTTTGTCGTGGCGGTGCTTTGGGCTCTCGTTTTTGTCCTTATTGGCTTGGCCGGGGCCGGGGATGGACGCGAGGGCCGAGCCCATGCCCAAAAAGGTCGACTTGGGGTCACCCTCGTCGAGGCCCGGGGCGGCGCTGACGTGGTCGAACTCGTCGTCCTCATCGATATCATGGCTGACGGCGTCAACCTGGTGCGGCGTGGGGGTGGGACCACCGGTGACCGTGCGGGTCTTCTTTGTGTCGTCTTTTGAGCCGGCTGATTTGTTGAACGCATGCGCCTGAGGGGCGCTGCTCTTCTTCTTCTTCTTCGACGCCTTGCGGAGAATATTCTCCTCGACGACCGGAATGCTCTCGGCGCATTTGGGGCAGGGCACCGGGCCTTTGGGAAGCCGCCCCTTCTTGGGCTTCAACCGAAACTGCGTTTCACAGCCTGGACAGGCGATTTTGACGACTTCGGGAGAGTCTCCCATGGGGACAACTCGCGCACTGCGTTCACTTGGTCTGACAGTCTTACGTACACTCGCCGTGTTCCCCCCGACGATATTTGTCGAGGCGGTCGCGAGGCAGACGATGTCAGGCGGGCAATCTTGTTGCCACCAACGTATCGCACAGTGAGCGTTGACTCAACTTTGTTGCTCGATGACTTGGGAGATTTCGTTCGCGTTATCGGTGCCAGACCCTCTTGGTCTGGGGGCTCGATGCCGACCTACAGCCGGCCCCAATGGCGCCGCAGCGTCCACTCGGCGCCGAGGAGCCCGAGGATAATAAAGAAGATGATAAAGCTATCCCACAATTGGATGACCTGCCGGCGGTTGACCTTGACGTAGCTGGGCGGCTCGAATTGAAGGGATGAGCCGTCAAAGTCGGGCAAGACGCTGTGGTAGCCGTCGGTGGCCTCGGACATCGCCGCGAGGAGCTTCTCGCGGGGGATGATCTGTCGGAACTCGTTGACGTCGGGCACCGACAAGAAGATGTCGCGATCGGTGAGTTTGCCGGCGTCGGTGCGCGCCTCGGCGTCGAGTTGGTAGACGCCGGTCTCGCGGACCGGGATCTCGACGGTCGCCTCGCCGTTGTGATCAGTCTCGTAGTCGACCACGTCGAGCTGCTCGAAGGGCGGGAGCTTGTCGTCATCGGGCTGCTGTAGGTCGCGTCGCAGGATACGCAGCTTGCCCTCGACGCCGTCGGCCGGCGAATAATCGGGCTTGGAGATGCGCACGGTCGCCTCGATATCGCCGCCCGGCGGGGAGACGTCCTCGGGCACGTCGACCTTGATGAGTTTGAGCTCGGGATCCTTGATGAGCCATCGGATCGCGCTATTCCACAGGGTCTGGTACTCGCGCGACGTGCCGCCTTCGCCGACACTTTTGAACGCCCAGCGCCACGTCGAGTCCGAGGTCAACGCCATCGAGCGTCCCTCACCGACTTCACTTACGGCGATCGTGGGCATCGGCTTGCCGTCGTAGGTCAGGGTGGGGTGGGTGGCCAGCACCGTGGCGTCGGGTTTGGCACCGGCGACGATATTCGTGCCGCGCCACTCGGGCAGCTTCCCCCAGATATTGACGTTCGATTGCGGGTCGAAGGCCAGCTGAGTGATCGGGTGTCGAAGGCCCGACTCGCTCAGATTCGGCCGGAAGTGCTCGGTGTCGATGGCGCTCGACGGATCCCGGGTCGGCGGCAGCCGAACCGGCAGGATGTCCTCGATGGGCGTGCCCGCATAGCCGCCGCTGGCGAAGGACAGATCGCCTCCGACCATCGCAAACCCGCCGCCGTCTTTGACGAATTCGGCGATGCGCGGCAGGTAGTGGCGCATATTATACGGGCCGAAGTTGAAGTTCTGGAAGATCACCAGATCGAAGCTGCCCAGCTCGTCTTCGAAGAGCTCGCGGGTCGGAAACGGAATCAGGCTGAGCTCGTCGTTGGGTACGAGCTGGACGTTTTTGTCGGTGCGAAGAATAAAGAAGCTGATCAGGTCGTAATTGGGGTTCTTCTTGAGGTGTCGGCGCAAGAAGCGCTCGTCCCAGCTGGGCTGGCCGACGACCTGCAGCACGCGCACCTTGTCGCGGATGACGTTGAGCAGAAAGTGGCTGATATTATTCTCGGTGAGTACCTCGCCGGAGAATTCGGGCGTGGAGACCGTGTAGATCTCCTTGCCGAGCTGTTCGGGTACAAATTCGAAGCTCACCCTGTAGTCGGTCTCGTCGGGGCCGATGCTGACCTGGCGGGTCTGCAAGAGCTCGCCTTCGCGGCGAAGCTCGACCGGGAAGGTCGTCTCCTGCATGCCGATGATCTGCAGGTCGACGTCGATGCTGACTTTGTTGTGAATGAAGGCAAAATCATCGTGCAGCACGCGTGTGATCGCCACGTCGCGCAGGCCCTCCGAGGAGGCTGCGGCCAGCGTGTTGACCGGCGCGTCGAGGCTCTCGAGCTGGTCGAGGGTGGCCTCGTCGATGGCCTCGCCGCGCTGGACGCGCCGGCCGATGGCTCCGGTGTCGATACCGTCCGACAGGACCACCAGCCCGCCGAGATTGTCCACGTCGAGCTCCTCTGAGACCCGGTCGAGAGCGCCGCTCATATCGGAGGCGTCGTCGCCGGCCGGACCCGAGGCGAGCGAGGAGCGCGAGCCGGGGCGGGTCTCCTCGCCGAAGGCGAAGAAGTGGAAGTTGTGGTCGTCTTTGCCGCGCTCGATGACCGGTTTGAAATCCTCCAGGGCCTGCTGGGCGCGGTCGTGGCGAGTCTCGTCGCCGTCTTTTTGGGCCTTGAGGGTCATCGAGCGGCTGGTGTCGACGAGCACGGCCACTTCGTTTTTGACCTTGGAGACGTGCTTTAAGTCGACGGCCGGCTCGAGCAGCAGGACCACGGCCATCGCGTAGACCGCCCCGCGCAGCCCCACCAGCGTCCAGCGCCGGTGGGCGGCGAGGTTCTTGAGGTCGTAGGCGCTGATCGCGATGACCACCAGGCCGAGGACGGCGAGCATGACGATCCAGGCCGGGCTCCAGTCGCCCAGCCAGAGGATATCGCCCGCATTATAGTCGCCGAAGAAGTCGAGCATGGCTCAGTCCACCTTCCACTGACGGCGCTTGAGGATGAAGGGCACATGGACCTGGTCGGCCTTATAATTGATGGTCAGGGCGTACATCACCAGGTTGATGCCCAGCCGGAAGGCCATCTCGCGCTGGCGGTCGCCGCCGGGGCTGACCGCATACTCCCAATTGCCGAAGCTGTCGCGCGCCCAGGCGCCGCACAGATCGTTGGGGCTGACCACCGCCAAGAGGCGGTCGTCGTCGAAGATCGCCTGCATGCGCGTCGAGACTTTAACACGCCCCAGCGGCTCGTCGATCAGATAAAAGGACTTGTACAGCACGTGGTCTTTGGGGATTGGCGCGAGCTTTTGGTCCGGCAGGATGCGCTTCATCGCCCGGTCGACCGACTTCGAGAACGGCCCGTCGCTGACGCCGTCGGCCGAGTCGATGAGCAAGAAGCCGCCCGACTTCAGATAGGTGCGCAGGTTCGAGACGACCTCGTTGGGCAGGGCGTCGAACTTTGAATCGCCGGCCAGCGTCACGAAGGGATGGTCAAATAAGTCGGCCGACTCGCCGGTGACCACCGGAACGTCGGTGTTCACCTCGATGCTGGTGCGCTTTTCGACCTCCAAAAGAAGCCGGCGAAGCGCCGTCGGCCGCGGATCCCAGCCGCTCGCCGCGTATTTGAGCTTGGCGATGGTGAAGTTGCTGTCCTCACCCATCGCCCACGCACCGCTGGGGACCATCGCCCCGAGTCCGGCGAGCGCCGCTGCTTTTAAGAAATCACGTCGATTCATGAATTATAATGTTTAGGTATTCAGCCCGGTTCGTCCACACCTTCAACATGGGCCCGGCAGCCGAGCATTCCAAGTAGTTTCAGTTTCTCGCCCCGCCGACATCGTTGCCGGCGACATCGTTGCCGGCAGGCAAGCGCGTTGCTACCTTTGTCCGTGGCATGACTTACCCCCACGAGCCCGGAGTTGTCCAATATGGCACTCTCACCGGATATGGCCAATAAGCCCGTTTGGACCGTCGCAGATTATATGGCGATGGAGGACGAGCGCCGCTGGGAGGTGCTCGACGGAGAGCTACTCATGGTCCCGAGCCCCAATATCTTCCATCAACGCGCCATCTCACAACTCGGCGCGCATATCGCGGTGCACGTCGAAGAGAACGACTTAGGAGTGGCTGTCGACGCCCCATTCGACGTCGTGCTTTCCGAGGAGACGGTGGTTCAGCCGGACTTCACATTCGTTCGCAAAGAGCGAATCGCCGAACTCTACGACGGCCACTGCATCAGCGGAGCGCCCGATCTCGTCGTCGAGGTGCTCTCCCCGGCCACCGAAAAGCGCGACCGCCACCAAAAGCGAGCCCTCTACGCCCAGGCCGGCATCGAATGGCTGCTCTTCGTCGAGCCCAAGGCCCAACTCGTCGAGGTCCTCCACCTCGGCGACCACGGCCACTACGTCATCGAAGACACCGCTGCCCAAGACGAAACGCTGAACTTCGGGCTGTTTCCCGACCTCGAGATCGATCTGTCGAAGGTGTGGTTCGAGCTACCCGAGGAAGAGTAGCCCCGCGCGCGCTCCTTAACAGCAACCCGAAACGCCGCCGATCATCTTAGATCCCCTCCCCAGGTTGGGGAGGTGGCTCGCTTGTGCGGGTTGACCGTGCACGTAGTTCAGTGCGAGACGGAGGGGGCCACGGACGGCAGTTTGTAGCTTTATGGAGTGCTGCAAAGAGCGACCAAGCTGCTTTTTGAGGCCTCAAAACGCGAAGAACTGCTTCTTGAGGCCCCCTCCGACGGCTCCGCTTCACCCCAAGGGTACTCGGTCGCTCCGCTCCCAGCGCGCTACGCCGCCACCTCCCCGGATCGGGGAGGGGACGTAAGATGATCGGTTGCGTGGCGGGTTGTTGGTGCCCCCCTCCGACGGCTTCGCTTCACCCCAAGGGTACTCGGTCGCTCCGCTCCCAGCGCGCTGCGCCGCCACCTCCCCGGATCGGGGAGGGGACCTAAGATGATCGGTTAGTTTCGGGTTGCTGAAGGCGCGCCCTCACCTCACTCATCGAAAATCGCCGATTTGAGCGCCGACAGGTATTTGTCGTTTTGCTCACCGCGCTTTTTGGCGAGGCTGGCGGCGCTGGCGGCGCGCTTGGTCTCGAGGGTCTCGTCGGGGATTTCCTCGAGGAAGCGGCTGGGTTCGCGGTCCTCCTCCTGGCCGTAGCGTTTGCGCACGGCCGAGGAGGTCAGGGTGAGTTGCTCTTGGGCGCGGGTGATGCCGACGTAGGTCAGCCGGCGCTCCTCGGCGATGTCGAATTCGCTGTCCATGCTGCGGCTATGCGGCAGGTAGCCCTCTTCCATGCCCACCAAGAAGACGACGGGGAACTCCAGGCCTTTCGAGGAGTGCAGCGTCATGAGCTTGACGCCTTTTTGGTCCTCGGCGTTCTCGCCGGGGTCGGCGCGGTCGAGGGTGATGCGGGTCAGGTAATTGCGCATCGTGCCGGTGTTGTCGCCGTCCTGGTATTGGGCGATGGACGATAAGATCTCGTCGAGGTTGTCGATGCGTCGGCGAGCGATCTTGGGGTTCTTCTCGCCGCTTCGGATGTGGTCGATCATGTTGGTGCGTTGGAGCACGGCGCGGGCGATCTCGGCCAGGCGGATGCTCTTGTCGTCGTCGGCGGCCTCGAAGCGGTCGTTGAAGAGGTCGAGCATGTCGACGAACTCGGCGATTTTCTCGGCGACACCGTAGCCGATGCCCTCGACGTGGGAGGGGTCGTCGGCAATGCGCGACAGCGCGTCGTAGAAGCTGAGCTCTTCGCCGTGGGCGTAGTCGCTGATTCGCTCCAATAAGACCGGCCCGATGCCCCGAGGCGGCACGTTGACCACCCGGCGCATGCTGACCTCGTCGTTGTGATTGACGCAAGCGTTTAGGTAGGCGACGAAGTCCTTGATCTCCTTGCGGTCGAAGAATTCCTGTGAGCCCAGCACCGTATACGGGATGCGATAGGTCCGAAGGGCCTCCTCGAAGAGCCGGCTCTGCGGGTTGACGCGGTAGAGGATGGCGAAGTCGCGGTATTTGAGGTTCTCCTCGAATTTGAGCCGCTCGATCTCGGCGGCCACGAATTCGGCCTCCTCGCGCTCGTCGATGCATTCGACATAGCGCAGCGGGGCGCCGTCGCCCTTGGCGCTCCACAGCTCCTTTTCCTTGCGCACCGAGTTATTGGCGATGACCGTGTTGGCGGCGCGCAGAATATTATTGGTCGAGCGGTAATTTTGCTCGAGCTTGACGACCTTGGTGTCGTCGAATTGCTTTTCGAATTCGAGGATATTCTCGGCGATGGCGCCGCGGAACCCGTAGATGCTCTGGTCGTCGTCGCCGACCACGCACAGGTTTTGGTGGTCCTTGACCAGCTCACGCAGGAACATCAGCTGAGTCATATTGGTGTCCTGGTACTCGTCGACCATGACGTATCGAAAGCGCTTCGAATACTTCTGGCGTACCTCTTCGTGTTCTTTGAATAGCACCACCGGCAGGCAGATCAGGTCGTCGAAGTCGACCGCGTTCAGCCCGCGGAGGGCCATCTGATAATACGTATAGATCTTCTGGGCGTAGGGCATCACCGGGTCGAATTTGAGATCCGGGAGCTCCTGAGGCTCACAAAAGCCCATCTTCGCCTTGCTGATGATCGAGCCCACCCGCCTGGGGTCGACGACCTTGGGGTCGAGCTTGATCTCCTTGAAGGCGTCTTTGATGACCGATTGCTGGTCGCCCTGGTCGAGGATCGTATAGGGCCGCTTGAACCCGAGCTCGTCGATATCGGCGCGCAGGATGTCCGCGCCGAGGCTGTGAAAGGTCGACAGGTGGGTTTTGCGGGCCAGCTTGGGGCCGGTGATCTGGGCGACGCGCTCCTGCATCTCCTTGGCGGCCTTATTGGTGAAGCTGACCGCCAGAATCGACTCCGGAGCGACCCCCTGCTGGATGAGGTAGGCGATGCGCGTGGTGACCACGCGCGTCTTGCCGCTGCCGGCGCCTGCCAGGATCAACAGCGGCCCGTCGATGTGGGTGGTCGCCTCGCGCTGTTCCGGGTTGAGCATACCCAGGTTGAGGTTCATCATAGCGTGTGCTCGCGGGTCGAAATGCGCGTGGTTGGGAGGCTCGAGGTTCGGTGCCAAGTAAATGGCAATAAGGGGTTTTCGTCAACAGCAGAACAAACGGCCCCGGCACCCGGCTCTCGGCATCCGGCTCTCGGCGCACAGACGCCTATTGCTATTGTCTAACGCCCCCTGATTCACTATGACTATCGCCGTCCCACACATTTTTCATTATTCTGCGCGTCGCCCATGCGGCGAAAAGTAAAAGGTTTTAAGGAGTTGTATCATGAGCAATAAGAGTGTTTTGGTGAGCTTGATCGCCCTGAGCGCGCTCGCGCTGACGGCCATGAGCACCGGCTGTACCGCCGAAGGCACCTCGAGCGGCGAGCAGTCCTGCGCAGTATCTACCGATTGTAGCGGCGACGAGGTCTGTAACGACGGCGTTTGCGAGCAGCCGGCGGCCGAATGCGAGGAGGACGCGGAGTGCACCGACGTACCGGCTGCGACCTGCGACGGCGACGAATTGCTCACCTACACCGGCGTGTGCGGCGGCGACGAACCCGGCTGCAATTATACGGTGAAGGAGACTGAAACCTGCGCGACCGGCTGCTCGGGCGGCCAGTGCAATCCGGATGCCTGCGAGGGCGTCACCTGCGACGACCCGCCCGAGCCGACCTGCACCGACGCCGATACGCTGGAGGTCTACACCGGCAACTCCGACTGCGCCGACGGCGACTGCTCTTACGAGACCGAGACGAGCGGGTGTGTCCACGGCTGCGCCGACGGGGCGTGCAACGAGGGCGCGTGTGACGCGGCCGTTTGTGACGAGCCGCCCGAGCCTAGCTGCGATGGGAATACCTACGTCGACTATGAGCAAGAGGGCTATTGCTACGAAGAAGACGGCGCGGCCACCTGCGGATACGACCAGATCTTCACCAATTGCGACTATGTCGGCGGCACCTGCGATGCAGACGCCGGAGGCTGCGTGGACGCCATCACCCAGGTGGGCGGGGTGGTCATCGTCGAGTATATGGCCAACCCGACCGGCCTGTCGGATCGGGTCGGTGAGTGGTTCGAGGTGGTCAATACCAGCGGAAGCGCCATCGACCTGAACGGCTGGCGCATCGAGAGCGGCACCTCCGGCGACACCATCGAAGAGCACGTCATCGAGGACGCGCCGGCCTTCCCGGACGGCGCGCGCCTGGTCTTCGCCAGAGGCGACGATCCGGCCGGTGACGCGTCGGTGAGCCCGGCTTATGTGTACGGGTTCGACATCAGCATGAACAACATGTCCGATTGGATTCAACTGGTCCGGCCCGGCAGTGATGAAGACGAGATCGTCGACCGCGTCTTCTGGGAGGAGGGCGCAATCATCGCCGGCAAGTCGCGAAAGCTCGACTCGCAGGCCGACGTCTCCGCGAGCGCCAACGACGACTTTTCGAATTGGTGTCCCGAGCTCGACGCAGACTTCGGCTCGGAGGCCAACTTCGGCACCCCGGGCTCGACCAACCCGGCCTGCACCGCCGCGCCCTGCGATACCTACGTGTGCGACCAGCCCGACGATTATTGCAACTACGACGGAGACGCCGTCCAGTACACCGTCGACGACCCGACCTGCGAGGTCAGCCGGTTCCAAAACCCGTATTGCGATTTCGAGCCGGTCACCGTCGAGTGCACCACCGAGCAATATTGCGTCACCGGCGTCTGCGAGGACGTCTCCCACGATCTGCCGGCGGCCGGCGACGTCATCTTTACCGAATTTATGGGCAACCCCGACGGCACTGGGAATGTGGCCGATAGCCAAGGAGAATATATCGAGCTGTATAACACCACCGACCAGGAGCTTGCGCTGTTTACCCTGACCATCCACGATGACGAGGAAGGCAGCATGAACGACAGCTTTGTCATCGACGACCCGGCGGCGACGATTGCCGCGGGCGGTTATGCGGTGCTAGTCACCGACACCGACGAGACCGTCAACGGCGGCATCGCAGACGCGTTTTTATTGGCCGACAGCCCGCTCAAAAATGGCCCGGGTGCCGACGGCCTGACGATCACGCTGGTTCGCCAGGATGGCGTGGTCGTCGACGAAGCCTATTATGGCGAGCCCACGGAGGGAGTCGCCCAGCAGTTGAGCTCGGACGCCTACGACGGCGTGGCCGACGCCGATGCGGCCAACGATGACGCGTCCAATTTCTGTGATGCGACCGAGGCTTCCGCGGGGTATACCTCCGGCGACCTGGGATCCCCCGGCGCGGCGAATGAAGCGTGTGGCGGGTGAATCTTCGCCCGGCGCGCGATGGAAGAACCACCGCGCGTCGGGCGTTTGAAAAACTAGTAAATTCACCGAGTACCGAGGCCAACACGAGATCATGCTTACACACCCCACAAAATACGACGCCATCGTCATCGGCGGCGGCCACGCCGGCTCCGAAGCCGCCAGCGCCATGGCCCGCATGGGCCTGAACACGCTGCTGCTGACGATGAATATCGACACCATCGGCCATATGAGCTGCAACCCGGCCATCGGTGGGGTCGCCAAGGGTCACCTCGCCAAAGAGGTCGACGCCCTCGGTGGGGTGATGGGCAAGATCGCCGACGCCTCGGCCATCCAATATAAACGGCTCAACACCAGCAAGGGGCCGGCGGTGCGCTCGAGTCGCGCGCAATGTGATATGCGCGTGTACCGCCGCGAGATGCAGCGCGAGTTGATGAATACGCCCCACCTCGACATCAAGCAGGGCCGCGTCGAGGATATGAAGATCGTCGAGGAAAATGGCGAGTTTCGTATCAAGGGCGTCATGTCGCACCTGAACGTCTTCTATGAATGCGACGCGGTGGTCATGACCACCGGCACGTTCCTGCGCGGGTTGTGCCACGTGGGCACCGATAACTTCGAGGCCGGCCGCGCCGGCGACGCGGCCTCCTACGGGCTGGCCGAGACGCTCTCCCGGCTCGACCTGGAGATGGGCCGGCTCAAGACCGGCACCACGCCTCGGCTGGACGGGCGCACCATCGATTGGGAAAGCCTCGAGGAGCAGCCCGGCGACGATCCGCCCAGGCGCTTCTCGTTCTACCACGAGCCCGAGATGCTCGAGCAGGTCTCCTGCTATATCACCTATACCAATCCCGAGACCCACAAGGTCATCCTGGAGAATACTGATCGCTCGCCGATGTTCACCGGCCAGATCGACGGCATCGGCGCGCGCTATTGTCCGAGTATCGAGGACAAGGTGGTGCGCTTTGCCGACAAAGAGCAGCACCAGATCTTCTTGGAGCCCCAGGGCCTCGACACCCACGAAGTCTACCCCAACGGCATCTCCACGAGCCTGCCGCTGGACGTGCAGATGAAGATCTTGGAGACGATTCCGGGCCTGGAGAATGCCGAGATCATGCGGCCGGGCTACGCGGTCGAATACGACTGCGTCAATCCCATCCAGCTCGACGCGAGTCTGGAGCTTCGCGGCGTCAAAGGGCTGTATCTGGCCGGCCAGATCAACGGCACCTCGGGCTACGAGGAGGCCGCCGCTCAGGGGCTGATGGCCGGCATCAACGCGGCGCGGGCGCATCGGGGCGAAGATGCCTTCGTGCTCGGCCGCGACGAAGCCTATATCGGCGTGCTCATCGACGACCTGGTCACCAAGGGGGTCGACGAGCCGTACCGCATGTTCACCAGCCGCGCCGAGTATCGGCTGCTGCTGCGCGAGGACAACGCCGACTGGCGCCTCAGCGAGCACGCCCGCAATCTGGGGCTGCTCAGCGACGAGCATTGGGCGAAATTCGAGCGTAAAAAGCAGACCATCGACCGGGTGCGCGAGCGGCTGGCCGACACGATGATCGGCGGCTCGAGCGAGAATGAGGAGTTCTTGCAGAGCGTCGGGGCGGGCACGGCGAGCAACGGCGTGACGCTGGAGGACCTACTCAAGCGGCCCGAAAACGACTTCGAAACCCTCGAGCCGGTCGTGGAGCGCTTCGCGCCGGAGCTGGACCTCGACGCGCTCACCGACGAGGTCAAAGAGGCCATCGAGATCCAGATCCAATATCAGGGCTATATCAACCGCCAGCTCTTGCAGGTCGAAAAGCGCCGCGAGATGGAAGAGGCGGCCATCCCCAGCACCCTCGAATACGAGCAGATCCACGGCCTCACCGCCGAGGTCATAGAGAAGCTCAGCAAGGTGCGCCCCAGCACCGTCGCCCAGGCCTCACGCATCCAGGGCATCACCCCGGCGGCCATCTCGACGATCCTGATCCACATCAAGAAAACAGCGTAAAGGCGCATTCAACGCAGAGAGCGCAGAGGCCGCAGAGAAAGGCAGAGATAATTACTTTTTGTCTCCGCGCTCTCTGCGGCCTCTGCGTTGAGATGGTCTTTATTTCTTTCGGTAGTCCGGCGCGTCGAGCTCGAGGAAGTTCGACATCTCGTGCAGGCGGCTGAAGATGCGCTCGCCGATGCGGTCACGCAGGGTTTCCTGGGTGGCTTTTTTGCGGAAGTCCTCGCTATTGGCGTCGAGGCGGCCCGGCCCCCCGGCGTCGACCGGATAGTTGGTCGTAAATAAGGTGGTCAGCTCGCTGTTGTAGCGTTTGGAGATGATCTCGTCGATGATCGACAATTGCCAGGCGTTGTTGCGGCCCTTGCCGAGCTCGTCGATGGCCAGCACCGGCACCTCGGCCAGCGGCGCCATGATCTCGGACTCGCCTTTTCCCTGGTCGAATTGCTCGCGAATCTGGCTCAATAGGTGAGTGAATTCGATGAACCTGCTCGAGATTCCCTTCTCCAGGGTCAGGTGGCGGATCATCGCCGCCAGAAGATGGGTCTTGCCGGTGCCGACCGCGCCGTGCAGCAAGAATCCCTGCTCTCCCAAGTCGAAGCCCTGTAGCCAGCGGTTCAGCCTGACCTTGACCTGCTGGAGATTCCCCAGCGGTGCGCCCCTCTCGTCGCGCGTCTCGAAGTGCTCGAAGGCGGCTCCCCAATCGTAATAACGTGCAGGGATTCGCGCCTCGTTGAACGCGTCGATGCGCGCAAAGAGGGTTCCGCACAACTCGCAGCGCTTGGCGTAGCTATAGCCGCGCTCGTCGGTCTCGTGGGTGAACTCCTCACCGTCGCACGCCGGGCATACCTCGAAGCACGACGGGCAGTTGATCGCCCGGGCTCGATCGCCGGCGCGCTCGAGCACGTACCGCTTGTCGCGGCACTGCTCGCAGGGCTCGTTAAACTGATCCAAAGAGGTGGGGTCGGTCATCGGCGGCGTACAACTCTAAAAAGGTGAGATTTGATGCCTGTGAAGGCTATCAACCCGTGTCAATATTGGCAATCCAGAGAGCGCATATTCGGCGCGACGATCATCGCCAAGAGAGCATCGCCAAGAAAGCGAAAACCCGGGAACCCCCGGGTTTTCGATGCGGCAATATATCAACCATTCCATCACACATTTCAGCGGATATAGCGCTCGATTCGCTCGCGGACGACGTCGTGCTCTTCCTGGTCGGCGAGTTCTTGGAGGAGATGATAGCCGGCGGTGCCGCCGAAGCGGCCGAGCGCGACGACGGCGGCCATGCGGATGTCCTCGCTGCTATGCGTGGCGAAGGCCTCGATGTCCTCGACTCCCTCTTCGCCTTTGACGTGTCCGTAAGAGACGATCACGGCGGGGAAGAGGTTGTGGCTCGGACGAAGCTGCTCCAACAGTTCGCTGACGGTTTCCACGGCGCGAGCGTCATTGCGGTATAGCGCGAGTGACTGAATGGCGCGGCTGCGAAGCTTGTCGCTGTAGCGGCCGATGGCGATTTCAGCGAGATCTTCGGCCGGGTCGGCCGAGATCTGACGAAATTCGAGACGGCTGCGTACAAAGCCGTCCTCGCTCAAATAGGTGACCATCAGCTCGAGGCTGTCGACCTGGTCGGCCTGTGAGGTGTTCTCCGGTAGGTATTCGGCGCTGGCGGTGTGGGCGAAGCCGACCGTCAGGGCGATGGCGATAAGTGCGGCGTTGAAAATCTTCATTTTATATCTCCAGCGTGATTTAAACGCTCTTTTATATATCGGTCGTTCGTGGACTCAATACTAAAGCGAAAACCATGCCAGAGGGGTTGTTGGATTTAGGGTTATTGCATAAGTGTATGAGATATAGAGGGAAAAGAGTTTGATCGGCCCGGGCGGGCTAGTAGCCGTTTCTGCAATGGAACGAGATCGGCAACTGCTGTTGCCACGATCTGGATCAGAGTGGCAATTGTCGTTGCCGGGTTTATCGGGCGGAGAGATTATTTCGACGCGCCGGTGATCAAGAACGCCTCGCGATCTTGGAAGTCCACGAGGAGTTCGCGGACGCGTTCGGGCTCGGAGCGCGCGAGGTCATGTTGTTCGGCGGGGTCTTCGGAGAGATCGTAGAGCTCGACGGCGGTCGTCGTCCAATCGTAGATGAGCTTGTAGTCGCCCGAGATCAGAGCCGAGGTCGGCGCCGTCCAGCCACGCTTGTGAAAGCCGAGCCAATTCTCGGCGATCGGGGACGGGAAGTGCTCGGAGCGGCCGTCGATAAGGCCCGCCAGAGACGGGTAGAGCGGCGCGGGCGTGGAGCGCAGGCCGGCGAGGTCCTCGATCGTCGGTTGCAGCGCCAGCAACGAGACCGGCGTGTCGATCCTCGCAGGAGCCGTATTTGGAATCCGCAGCATCAAGGGCACGTGAATTTGCTCTTCGTAGACCGTCGAGGTGTGCCCGTGATGGTTGTGTTCGCCGAAGGCCTCCCCGTGATCGGAGGTGATCGCGACGAGCGTCGTGTCGAGCATCCCCCGGTCCTCGAGCATCGAAAAGACCTCGCCGATCGCGTCGTCGACCACCCCAATTTCCTCGCGATAGCAGCGCTGCTGGCCCATCGAGCCGTCTCGGCACGTGTACTCGAAGTCGGCGTTTTCTCGGTGCGGATCGTCCAGATAGACCATCGCGAGTACGGGGCGTTGGCCGCAGGTCTCGAGCATGCGCTCGACGTTGCCGGGCGCAGACGGGGCGGTGTGGCCGGTGGAGGATTGGGAGTGGTCGACGACGACGGTGTCGAGGCGGCTCTCGTCGATGTCGAGCGGCCAGTCCAGGCCCGGGCGGATATGGGCGAGCAACCCGGTGCAGAAGCGGCGTTCGTCCGCCGAGGGTGACTGGCCGATGTCGAAGAAGGCGCGGCTCTCGGCGTGCTCTTTTAGATGGGCTTGTTCGTCAGCCACGCCGCCGAGGGTGGTCTGGACCAGCGTCACCGGCGAGACGTTTCGCATCAGCGCGCCGATAGACAGAAAGGTGGAGTTTCCGGGGGCATAAGCTCGCTCGAAGAAGACCGACTCGTCTCGGAAACGAGCGAGGTTTTCGTAGCGCTCGAACTCCTCGGAGCGGGCGAGGTCGCCTCGGAGGGCGTCGACGATGATGACCACGACATGCTCGACTGGAGCGGCTTTCTCGAGTTGGCCTTGTGCGGCGGGCTGTTGGTCGGGCTGGACGCCGAGGCGCGCCCAGCAATTTCGCTCCACGCTCGGCGCCACCGGAGTCACCTGAGGGTCGGTATCGTCGCAATCATTGCCGCCGGCATCTGTGGAGTAAAAGCCATCTCCGTCCATATCGTGCCAGACGTGCACGGCACGCACGAGGTGGCCGACGAGGCTGCGCGGGGTCGACGGGCCAAATGCCCGCGGGATGAACGCAAAGGCGATCCACACCACGGCCGCTGCGCCGACAAGCGGGAGAGCACTGCTGCCATAAACAACAAGCTTATGGTGTTTGGCCCACCGGCCGATGATCGGCGCGAAGACGACCCCGATGGCGAGCGCAGCGCTCAGGCTCAACGAGGCCTTCAGCGGCAGATAGAGCCCGGCGAGCTTATGGTGGACGGCGTCGAATATGATGAACGTGGCAGCCAAAGTGGTCACGATGGCAACGGCACCTACCACCGCACCTGTGGCGCGGCCGAGCGTCGGCCACCAGCGCTCTACAGATGCGTAGACCACGCATAGAAGCGGCCAGAATAGCCCGATGGCCATCGGCACCCAGTCGACCGTCCACTGGAAGGTCGTCGTGGCCGGGTCGATGGGTAATTCGACGATCAACCAGTTAAAGCCCACTGCGGCTGCGAGCCAGGCCACGCCCACGGGCATCAGCCAATACGGCGGCTGAAGTCCGGCGACCTCCGCACGGTCGCGCGCCCACCAGACTGCGGTCGCAGCCCCCACAATGAGCGCAATTTTGGCCGAATCGAGCGTCCAAGCGCCCACATAGGCGTAGGCGAGCAGCGAGCCGCCGGCGCCGAGCAGCGTCGGCAGCCAGACAAGCAGATGCCGAACCCAAACCGGAAGCTCCAGGCCTCGCAGCCAACAGCTCACTGCCGACAGCAGCACCGCCGGCGCGAAGCCAAAGAAGAACCCCGCCGCCGCCATTCGCGCCATATCGCCGGCGTCGAGCGCTCGGTGCGGGAGGAGCACGCGGTGTTCGATGATGGCTGCGGCCACCACCACCACAAAGCAGAGCAATCCAACGCCGAACCAGCCGGAGATGAGACGACGCCAATTCAAGCCGTCAGATGGTGTTGTGTTGTGGGAGTCGGCGTTCTGTTCCATGTGCCTTGTAGCTTCCAGCTAATGAGGCCGGTGCGTCAA
Source organism: uncultured Bradymonadales bacterium (assembly GCA_964386725.1). GTDB lineage: Bacteria > Myxococcota_A > Bradymonadia > Bradymonadales > Bradymonadaceae > CAYLTX01. Next base: position 94,171 of record CAYLTX010000003.1, read on the forward strand.
CAGCCGCATGTGTCGCCGCTCGAATTGCTCGAGCAATTTATCGGCGAGTGCGGGCTCCTCGTCTGCCAGGTCGTGCAGCTCGCCGGGGTCGGCTTCTAAGTCGAAGACCTGCAGTCGAGACGTCTTCCAATCGTAGACGAGTTTGTGGTTGTCGACGAGGATGGCCGAGCTCGGGGAGGTCCATCCGCGCTTGTACAGTCCCATCCAGTTGTGAATGACCGGCGGTGGGGCGATCTGCGGGGAGTCCGCAATGGCGAGCCACGACGGATAGCGCGGTGGCCGGTCGAGCTCGAGGCCGGTGGCGTGGGCGACGGTGGCCTTGAAGCCGAGCAGCGACACGGGCTGGTCGATGCGACGCGGCGTGTCGCTGGGTGAATGGGCTCCGGGCGCGTGGACCACGAGCGGCACGTGGATTTGTTCTTCGAAGGCCGACGTCGCGTGCTGGGTGTGACCGTGTTCGGCAAACGCCTCGCCGTGGTCGCTGGTGACCACAAACAGCGTGCGGTCGAAGATTTGGCGCTCCTCGAGCAGTTCGACCACGTCGCCGATCATTTCGTCGACGACCGAGACCTCCTCGAGATAGCAGCGCCGCCCGCCGGCCGAGCCGTCGCGGCAGCTATAGCCGCGCTTGGCGTAGTCGCGGTGCGGGTCGTCGATATAGATGGCGAGCATCGATCGGCGCCCGTCGCAGGTGTCGAGCATCGCGCGCACTTCGTCTCGGACAAACGGTGCGCTGTGGCCGGTGTCGGTTCGGTCGGACACGGCTCGAGCGAGGTCGAGATCGACGCCGGCGTGGTCGACTAACCAGCCCTTTGCCAGCGTGCTATACGACCAAAATGCGGTGCAAAACTCGTCATTGGCCAGCGTCAGCACCGAATTCTTGGCGAGCAACTCCTCGGGCGGGGCGGGCACGCCGCGCGTGAATGACTCCAGGGCGTTGATGGCCGAGACATCGGAGAGGGTCGGCAGGACCGAGAGCCGGGTCGCGTTACCCGGCGGGTACGCTCGATCGAAGGTCAGCGAGCGCCGGGAGAGCCGGCGAAGGTGCGGCGTGTGCTCGGCAGCCTCGGGGTCGGTGAGCAGATCGGCGCGCAGCGCGTCGACGACGATGAGTACGACGTGCTCGGCGCGGGTGGAGGGCAACTCACGCTCGGCCGCAGGTTGTCGAGGTGCATCGATCTCGGAGTTGCCCGCCCAGCAATTCTTGGCAGGGTCGTGCGCCACCGGGTGTCGCGAGGCGTCTGTGTCGTCGCAGTCGTTTCCGCCGGCGGCTTCGGCATAAAAGCCGTCGCCGTCGCCATCATCGGGCGCGCTGATGACCTGCGCCGACAGCCCCACGACCGAGCGCACCGGAAAGGAACCAAAGCGCTCGCCGATGGGCTGGGTGGCCATCCAGGCAGTGGCTCCGATACCGACCAGTGCGACCAATCCGGCGAGCCAAACCAGCGCTCTGAAGCGGCTGGCACCAAGGGCGATGACCGGCTCGAAGACCATCCACAATACGACCGCTACGCTGGCCGCCACGAAGGTTTTCACCGGTAGATACATGCCGATAAAGAGCGTCTGGAGCTGCCAGAGCCCAGTGAGCACCACCATCGACAATACGAAAAATGCGACCGTGAGGGCGACTCGAAATCGTGCCTGCGACGGTTTGTCCCAGAGTTGGCGGATGCGCGCGTGCATCAAAAAGAGTACCGGGCAGCCCAGCCCGATGACCAGCGGCGACGCGTGGGCGATGCTCGGCAGGTTGCCGTGCAGGTTTTGCAACATCTGGGAGAGCGCGACACCCGCGAGCAGCCACGCGAGCCCGACCGCGAAGAGCCAATAGGGCGTCTCGAGCGTGCCGCGGCCGAATCTGCGCCATCCGACGTAGAGGCCCATCGCGGCGGCCCCAAGCCCCACATGGAGCAGCCCGAAGCTCGCTCCCGGATCGGCCAGGGTCGTGCCGTAGGCGACCAGCAGGCCGGCGAGCGTCGGAAGCCAAAAGAGCAGCTGCCGGAGCCACGAGTCGGATATGCGGCCGCGAATTCGCTGGGCGGCCACGGCCAGAAGGGCGGCCGGCAGAAAGCCCACCGAGAAGGCCGCAGCGACCAGCCGAAACGCATCGCTTGGGCGAGGCAGACCGCCCGAGAGTAAGTAGATCTCGAGCCACGCGCTCCATCCGATGACACAGAAGAAGAGCAGGCCGACGAGCAATGCTTTCCAGCAATAGGCCGCCCAGCAATAAGCCGTCCAGCGAGACGATGAGTTCTGGGTGGTTTCACTCATCGGCGGCCGGAGGACGGTGGGTCAGCACTCGAGCCTGGTGCGCTTTGAATTGCTCGACCAGGTAGTGCGTGAGCGCCGGTTTATCGCCGGCAATATTGTGCAGCTCGCCGGGGTCCGCCTCGAGGTCGTAGATTCGAAGGTGAGTCGTCTTCCAATCGTAGATGAGCTTGTGGCGCCCGACGATGATGGCCGATGTCGGCGAAGCCCACATGCGCTTGAAGTGGCCGAGCCAATTCTCAGTGACAGGCGGCGGGTAGTCGGTCTCGGTCCCGGCGGCGAGGCCGAGCCACGAGGGATAGAGAGGAGCTGCATCGGCGGGCAAGCCGGCGGCCTGCGCCGCCGTGGCCTTGAAGCCGAGCAGGGACACCGGCGTCGGGACGCCCCGCGGCTCGACACCGGGCACGTCGAGCAGCAGCGGCACGTGGACCTGTTCGTCGAAGACCGACGATGAATGCGCCGCATGCGCGTGCTCTCCGAAGGCTTCGCCGTGGTCGGCGGTGACCACAACCATGCTGTCGTCGCGCATCCCGCGCCGGGCGAGCATCGCGAGGACTTCACCGAAGGCGTCGTCGACGACCTCGATCTCTTGGAGGAAGCACTCCTTTTCGCCGAGTGTGCCGTCGCGGCAAGTATATCCGCCCGGGTCGCGGTGCGGGTCGTCGACGTAGAGCACAAGCATCAGCCGCTGGTCGCGGCAAGTATCGAGCGCCTGGCGAACGGCCTCGGCGGCGCGCGGGGAGTTGTGGCCGCTGCCCTCCGGAGAGGCCACGTTGCGAGCGACGTCGAGCTCGGTCGCGGCGTAGTCGACGAGCCACTGCTCGGCGCCGTGAGTGAAGGCGAGCATGGCGGTGCAAAACTCAGTGGAGGCGCCCTCCAGCACCGAGGCTTTAGCTAAAAGTTGGCGCGGCCCCATTGGCTCGTCGTCGGCCATCGAGGTCAGCATATTGAGCGGCGAGACGCCCGAGAGCATCGGCAGGATCGACTGCATCGTCGAGTTCCCCGGTGCATAGGCACGCTCGAAGACGGCCGCCTCAGCGGCGAAGGCGTCGAGGTTTGGAAAGCGCTCGGCCGCATCTGGCGCGTCGAGCGCGTCCGCGCGCATCGCGTCGATGATCACCAGGACGACGTGCTCGGCTCTCGGGACACCGCCGGGCCGGGCGCTATTTGGAGCAGGCTGCTGCGATGGCAGTTGTCGAGATAGGCCCTCCCAGCAATGAGAGTCGGTATGCGCAGTCGCTGGATGGACGCCGGGGTCGCTGTCGTCGCAATCGTTGCCGCCGGCGCTCTCGGCATAAAAGCCATCGGCGTCGTCATCGTCGGCCAGGCTTAGAAGTCGGGCCGATAGCCCCACCGTCGAGTTTGCGGGCGCCGCGCCAAAGCGCGCCGGGATGGGCTGAAGGATCATCCAGCCGGTGGCTGCGACGCCGGCCACCGCTGCGACGAGCGCGAGCGCGACGAGCGCGATGAGCGTGCTCTTGCGCTGCACCCAATCGGCCATCAGCGGCTCGATGAGCAGCCAGAGGCCGACGGTCAGGCTGCCGATAAACCAGCTCTTGAGCGGGAGATAGAGCCCGACGAACCAGGATTCGAGCAGGTGGACGCTCAAAAGACCTGCGGCGAGCGCAACGAGCGCTGCACCTCGCCATGCTGCATCTCGACAAAGCGTCCGCTTGCGCGCCGATTTGAGCGCTCGCCAGTGCCGGCCGATGAATTGCTCGACCAGGCACAAGGTCGGCGCTGCGATGCCGGCGAGTATGGGCAGTAAGTGCGCGTTCGCCGGCAGGCTGCCGTCGACGTCGCGCATCGTCAGCGAGAGCGCAAATGTCGCCCCCACCCAGACGAGCCCGACTGGAGCGAGCCAAAAGGGCAGCCGCCGTGGCAGCCAGCCCATCCTTCGCAGCAGAATGACGGCCGCGATCGAGCCGCCCATCAAGCCCAACGTAAGATTCAGCAACTCTGATCGGTCGTGCGATACGGCGACCGCCAAGGAGAGGCCGAAGGCGAGGGCGGTGGGCAGCCAGAAGAGTGCCTGCTGGACGCGCCGGCCGAGCTCACGCTGCTCGAGCCATCTAGCTGCCGTGGATAAAAAGAAAATGGGGACGTACCCGAGCAGGAAGCCGGTCGTCAGGATGCGAAGGATATCGTGTGTGCCGATCAGAGCGTCCGGCAAGAGTCGGGCTTCGAGGGTCGTGGCCGCCGCCATAAATGCCATGGCAAAAACCGCGGCGACGGAGGCGACGTGCCACTGCGCGCGCGGCCTGGATGCCTCGGGTGTTGTGGCGTTCGACTCATTCATCTCGAAGCCGATTATAGCGCCAACGAGTGCCATTGATAGGAGCACAATAAAAAACGGCCGGTGACTGAGGGTCACCGGCCGTCGGGTCAACTCACGTTAATCTGGAGTTTCGCCATTATTCTCGGCGAGTTTTCCGGTGCGAGGGCATCTT